>DUDM01000048.1:0-30325 GCA_012959275.1 Candidatus Poseidoniales archaeon | reverse complement strand
GAAAATGGTTTCACTTCCTTTATTGCATGGCCTGTTCAATTAGAGAATAATTCCTATGGCCGTAGAAATAAGGGGCGGAATAAATACGAATTAGGAGCTGGGCCAAGCGAATACCTTCGCCATATAGCCATCTCAAGGCTGCTACTTGACAATGTGGAGCATATTCAGGCATCTTGGCCAACCATGGGAATGGGGGTTGCACAAATGGCCTTATTGGGTGGCGCAGATGATGCTGGCTCAACTATGATGGAAGAGAATGTTGTATCAGCATCAGGAACAGATAAGTTAGAAGCCAGTGAGCATGAACTTCAGTGGACTATTCAGCGGGCAGGTTTCATCCCCCGCAGAAGAGACAGCAAGTACAGCCTCCTGCCAACTCCTGAACCGACCGAATCTTTGCAGGAATTGGCTTGTCCGCCGCCAGCGCGGGTTTCAGAATATGCCACCAAAGAGGTAAAATAAGGCAAAGGGGCCAAAAGCGATGAAGAAGAATGACGTTGCCGAGATTGACATTGTCAAGAATCCATAAGCAAACCACTTGTGACCAGTGACAAAGGCTGCGATCAGCATCGCTGGTATACCAAGTACTAACAAGACTGTGAAAGAGGTTTCCAATGTATCCTCAAAGTCTCGTGCTTCTCGTTGGCCATCTTGATATTCTTGGGCTATTGATTCAGAATACGCAGATATTTCGATCCGGTCAATATCTTCATGGTCAGAGGGTAATTGAAACGACATCGGGCCATCTTTGCCAAAATTCCTGACCAATTCTACATCCGCGGAGAGTATTAGACTCCAAGCATCTGTATCTGTCCAGCCAAGTCCGCCTCCAGAGGTATTGAATACTAATGTCAGATTGAAGGATTCTTGACCGTAATCTGCAGCATTCGAATCAACCCATGCTTGTGCATATTCCAATGCGGTACCACTGGCCCAATTGTCTTCTAGATCTATACTGACCTCTTCATAGGTTTGGTCGGGATAATCATCAGAGAAACATCCTACTGAAGCACCGTATTCGAGTTCATATTCTGCAATGAATGAGTAGATGGCAGCGTGAAACGGGTCTTCTGGCCAGTTCATTCCGCATTCGTCTTCATCTAGGTCGTAGTCGGGGTTGCCCATGTTTGAATAACAACTGCCGAATTCTCCTCCATTCCAATACTCGGTTTGATTTCCTTCGTCGTCAACCAATTCAACCGTCAATTGAGAGCAGTGATCATAACTAGCGCCCATTTCTACTCCCTCAATTAGTGCATAAAACCATCCATTGAAACATAATGCATCGAATGAATCTTCATGAAAGTAGAGTGCTTGTTCACCATATGGACTCTCTTCCCCTGACCGCAACGTACCACTTTTCATAGGGTCCTTTCCCCATGGGAAGTTTATTGCACAAGAACTCATGTCCCTGCCAGAATTACCATCCACTAGGTCCCAACTGTTAGGTTCCCAATACAATCGCCAGACTGCGTCTGCCTCATTGTGCCACCACAAGCCCTCTGAAGTTTTGTACACGGTTACTTCATCCCATCCATCATCAAAATAACAGTTAGTACAATCATACTTGCCTATGAAAGTCCATTCATCGAATGGGCCCCCATGTCTTTCTCCAGCATCCACTGAAAAATTAGTTCTCACTCCATTTCCCGTTCCAATCGAATATAGACCAACCGAATTATTCCATCCTACTATGACCTCTGTTCCATTCTCTGGTGCATAAGGAAGGCTGAGATTCAATGTTCCATTCGCTTCCCAATATCCAACAAAATCGGACTGAGCGATGGTCCATTCCTCACCACAAGAAAAACCGAAGCTGGACCCATAGTAGTCGCCGTCTCGCAAATCTATAACATTTCCATACACGTCGTAGTAATAGATACGGAAATCATATGTGTCTTCATTGCAGTCTACTCCAAATTCAAGAGTGTCAATTGTAAAATTCCCAGAATCCCCGTAAAGATTCACTCCTTTCAATCCGTTCTCATAATGACTTACTCCATCGAGCCAATTATAGATGCTTGAAGCCAAAATGAGCAGACCTATTGGTGCAAAAACACCGAGCCAGAAATCCTTCTTTTTCATCTTGCCCGCTTCTGGTTCTGTTTGCTTGGAATCCGCTGTTTCAGACCCCTTCGGGCTGATACTGCCGCTGAAGGAATCTGCGAATTCTGCAATATCTTCATCGTCTTCCAGTTCCGTCGTAGCCATTGGCACGGATTCACCAATGCCAAGATCAACCGTTGGCGGTGTTTCCTCTTCATCATCTAATAATCCGAGGACGATGGACGGGGGTGCTTTCTTCTCTTCAGACATTTCCTCACCTAAATCAATGACTCAATCAATATGCTCAGTCCATGAAAGATATTTAACATTGGGCCGGACAATAACACTGAACACAGATTCACCTAGAATGCCTTAGGTGTCAGATTCCAAACGGACGAAGTGCAGCAGTACCAAACATGAGAGAATTCGGAACCATCAGGTGTTGATGACAAAACTCACTGGAACTCCCTATTCCGCAATCTTCAACAAATCCAAATGCCGGTCCAATGTTCTGTTGCATGGTGGTTCCAATGGCCGCACCAGTCTCATTGTAGTAGACCAGCCATGTGGCTACGATGATGTTTCTATTTCCCCCTGTATCTTGTTGTGGAACATATTCTTGACCCTGGAAAAGACCACGATAGGAGAGATTATTTTCTATCCCAAAATTGACCCAATTACTGATATCATATCTCCATTGCTTGACATCTTGGCCAGGACACCAACCGGCTCTACCATATGGCCATGAGCCCATTTGGTTAGCAACTACTCCTTCATCTATCATATTCTGACAACCTTTGCTTTGACCTACAGTGGGATGGTGCTCCATAGTTGAATGACCATTCATAGAATAATGATGTTCGTGATTACAAAACTCCGAACAATTTGCAGCATCTGAACTAAAGCCGTGACCTGTAATTGTAGCCACGATTTCCACCCTATCTGCTCCATCTGGAGGAGTGAATAGATGTTGCCGCTTATGTTGGCTTTGATTGTTATACTCTCCTTTGAATTGGCCACCGGAAAATGCATATTCTGCGGTAAAAGGAGCATCATCTTTGGCCCAGTTTGAAAGTAAGACTGTCATTTCCATCCCCATTTTATTGGCTCCCTCGAACTTGAATCTGCGTTCTCCGCCATCTTGAACCATCCAGAGATAAGGTGTGATATCGGTTAACCACTGCCCTTCTCTGCCATAGGTGGTGATGTAGCGCACGAATTCGGTTCCACATACTGATGAATTGTCAGCATCACAGATTTTCAAATAGTGTAGGTAATCCCATTCATGGCACCCTCCTTCAGAATAGCGATTTCTATTATCTTCACATGAATGATAGGCATAAACTTCCATGGTATCAAATCCAGACATAGTTGCTGCATCAGGGAATGTAGCATTAGAATATGATGAATAGCCACCACTCCAACCACCTGAATGCCACTGTTCAGAAAAAATAGGTACAGTTGTTATCCCAGGGTCAGTGGTTCGGATACGATAGGTGTATTCACTATTCCAACTATGTGGCTCATTGGCGAATTGCGAAGGGTTAGTACAACAACTGCTGCCTTGAGACCAATCATGTAGGCTGCCTGTTTCTCTGGCTTGTTGGAAGCGGTCTATGCCGTAGTAAAAAGTCCCCCAGTTTTGAATTAATGAGCCAAGACCTCCGTTAATTGAGCCTCCTTGCTGGTCGATAAAATGGATTCTTGGCATCCACTTTTCTTCTTCAGAAGACGTCAACTTGGATTCGACATCAGCTTTCCGATTTACCACATCACTATGGTATGAGGAATCAAAAGAACCGTAGAAGAGATGTACATTATCTGGTAGGGCGCGGATAATTGTGGCTGGATTATAGGTCCAAGTGCCCGAGTTACTATTTCCGCTTCCATCGGTATATTTGAACAAGAATAGATAGGTATCATTTCCAGTCCATTCATTTTGGAAATTCCATGTTGTTCCAGCGAGGGTTGGAAATGAAAAGGTAGAGACTATGTCCATCCTCCCATTGCCATAGGGCCCACTATTCCATGAAACTGGGAGTTGATTAACTGTACAACCTAATTGATTGACTGTCCACTTTGTAGGCGTGTCAGGACATTGGTCAACATTAGAGAATACACCATCACCATCAAGGTCAGCACAACCAACGCTACTCACTGCAACACCTTCAGGAGTACCTGGGCATTGGTCCTCATCATCTAGAATGCCGTCATTATCACTATCTCGTTGATTCCCTGCACAACCGAATTCATCGACATCTGTTCTATTTAGTTCAGTAAAGGGGCATAAATCCAATTGGTATCCTGTTTCATTAAAATCAGCGACTTCATCATTATCATCATCGTCGTCTTCATCGTTGTCCCGACAACCATCTTGGTCCCAATCTGAATAACTATCACGGAGCCATGCGATTGCTCCTGTTTGACAAGAATCTCCAGTATCGTTCAAACCATCATTATCATCATCTTGGTCTTCGTCAATATCCCTACATCCATCCGAATCCCAATCAGATGAAAATCCACTCAACCATGATGTTTCCCCAGTGGGGCATAAATCCAAAATATCGATTACACCATCATTGTCATCATCTTCATCCTCATCACTATCTCGGCAACCATCTTGGTCGTAATCAAGATCAAGGCTACTAGTCCAACCAAATTGCTGTGGGCAATTGTCAATGCTGTCTGCTATGCCATCATTATCATCATCTAAATCTTCCCAACCATCGTGGCATCCATCCCCATCAAGGTCTGTATCAGGACTACTTGACCAACCATCTTCTTCGCCCCATCCCTCAGGGCATGAATCAAATTCATCATCGATTCCATCTCCATCCATATCGTTAATTCCACTGCTAAACAATAGCATGAAACTACGGTTCGTTGAAACTTCACTCCATTTTCCACAGGTTGCTTGGGCAAGTCCTGATCCACTTTCACTGACAATACCAAGTTCAATAGTAAAAGAACCTGTCATTTCGTTAAGGCTACCAGTATAATTTTGGCTAAAGAATTGTGCCGATATAGAACAAGTCTCCATTGCTTCGTGTTCAATGCTACCTCGTAAGGTGAATTCTGCAATTTCATCTAATTCATGGATTGCTGATAAGAGTAGGATTGGTGGGGATTCAATTGGAGTTGCAATTTCAACAAGAATACCATCATAGCGCAATATTCCCCCATCAGTGAAGGTTAATTCAAAATTAAAGGTCCATATACCTGGAGTTGAAATATCGATAATTAATTGAAAAGTCCCCTCATCTGTTACACTGAAGATTGAACCCTCAGGTTCAGCATCAATGATATTTTCATGATGGGAAATAAGGTTCATCGTTACTTCATCACCTATTTCCCAGCCTCTAATTTGTCCTCCAATTATAACAGGCGTTTCTATCGTCGAAAAGAAAATTGATGTTTGAACCTCTAAACTACGTTCTACCTTCTCCTCGGGCTGTTTGGTGCTTATGGTTTCCACATCGCTTGAAATGCAACCTGCCAATGGAACCAATGCTAATAAAATCAATGTCGAAATGGCAAATCGGCACTTCATAGTTTGCCGACAACGACATAGAACAAGAAGTTCACGCAGCAATTGGATGATTATCATCCTCAATCCGAATAGAATCCTCGATACGTCCATCATTGATGTGAACTTCTTCTATGAATGACTGCTTGGATGAATGAGCAACTCTAACTGGATGGACCCAAAACAAAGGCCCTTGTTTTTCTCGGTCTATTCGAATTACCATCTCCCAGTGAATCGCTGCTAAGCCGCCATGGTTACTCCCCGGCCAGTGTGGCGTAGGTGGCGACAATTCTAATTCCCCTCCGCTTATTGGCAAACTATCTCTTCCTCCCCATGCCATCATCCTCAATGGGCGCAAGAATAAGCCGCCAGGGGCATCAAATTGCATCAACGGCGTCTCTTCTCCGAAACCTCCACCATCTGACAATCCTTGTTCCCAATAATGTGGTAAAGGTGTTGAAAATCCAGGTGGAGGTTGAGAATCAGTTCCCTTGTCTAAGACCTCCATGACTTTCTCTCGCGTTGGAGGTAAGGCGCCCACTTGCCACCAGGCTTTTATCGAAAGCCAATCATCTCTGGGTTCACTAAAACTGATTTTGCAATGCAAATTAGAATCAGCAACAACAGGGCTCAGAAAAAGAATATCTGGCTGGGCGGGTGGGTCTGAAAGGAACTCTCGTTGACGCTTGAGGTCTCTGACATTTGCAATCAAACGAAGAAGGTATGGTATCATCATCAATGGTCCAACATATACGACAAGGAATGGGTAATCCAACAAACCAAACCGCACTCCTCCAAAGATTGTCTCTGGGAGTAGTCCTAATGCAACAAGCAACGGCTCAATAGTTTGAAACAATAATCCAATCAATAATAGAGCAACAGCAAAGGTAACAATTTTACGAGCATGGCGATGGATGGGATTTGGCCTGAGGTACCAACCAGTACGCTGTTTTTCAACTGCAAGTGGAGGTTCTTTTGAGTCTATTTTGAGTTTTGATTTAGGTTTGAATATCTGTTTTCCATCTGGCCCTTCAATGATGATTTTTCGTTCTACAAACCATTCATCTTTGCGGCCCACTCTAAAAGGTGGTAGCAATTGTTCAGCATACTCAATGGCCTCCTCTTCAAGGGTAACTTCGCCAACAATCTCTTCGTCACTAATACATGGCAATCTGTCTGGAATCATCAAAGAGGATTCAAAGGGAGGGTAGCGAATTGAAGATTCAACAATGACTCGATAACTCAAAATCTCACCTGCTCCTTAGTATTGCAAACCCTGCTTTTAATGCCAATGGGCGGAATTTAGGTACCTTTCTCAATAAAGTCATTCCCAATGGAACCGGTTTTTCGATATCGCCTTCTTCATTAATTAATTTGATAACCTCGGGTCTTGAGAAGATTTCAAAATGTGTGTCCAATTCATCATCGCTGCATGAAGTAACGAACAGGTCTCTCAATGCTCTTGCTTTCTCTTGTCTTTTCCGCATGCCCATTAATGGTTTGGCGATTTTTTTCATATCTTTTTCTGTTAATTTATTGCGATTTATACCACTCACCAAGCCGTCAATAACAGAGTCTACTGCTTCAAATCCAGGGCCAATTCCTCCTCCAGTTGTAGGTTTTGCCATACCACCGGCATCACCCAAAAGAATGGAACGTTGTTTCCAAGGTTTTGGGACAAATCCGCAGGGAATTGGTCCACAAAAACGAGCGGTTTCTCTACAATTGTCAAATCTCTCACTCCACTGTGATTGCTTCATCAAATACTCAATTAATTGCTCACAACTTCTGCCATCTAGGTCCTCTGCTCTTGACCAGACACCAATACGGTGAGTCTTTCCATTAGGAATCGCCCAAGCAAAAAGCCCCGGTGCAACATCATTTCCGGTGAACATATCAAGATATCCTTCGACTCCTCGATAACCAGTCACCTCAACTTGATATCCGATCATGAATTCCTTTGGTTTGCCCATTTTCAATTGCCGCTGCACCCAACTATGGGCTCCATCACATCCAATCAATAACGAGGCAGTAATGCTTACTTTTTCATTTTGTTTTTGGATTGAAAGCGAAACTCCTTCGGAGTCGATTGAAACATCTAGAGGTTTAGATTTCAACCATAATTCAGCACCGGCTTCCAAGCCTTTGCGAACCACCCCTTCATCGAATAATTTTCGGCAAACAACATGGGTACGAATGGTGTTGGCACGCCCGATTTTAACCTCAATACCGGAAGGACTGTACATCCTTGCTCCATTTACCTGACTGAGAATAGTATGTTCCAATTCAACTTTCTTCATTGACCTTGGATTAACTAAACCTGCGCATTGAAATGGTTTGCCAATTTCAGAATGTTCCTCTAATAATAATACGGAAATACCGTTCTTTGCTAAACGATAAGCAGCATAACCACCAACTGGGCCAGCCCCGACGATGACCACGTCCCAATGTGATTGCTGCCGACTCACGAATAGGCCTCGATTATCGAGAAGGGATAGACCTTGTGTATTTGAAAGGCGGTTGAACATCACTTTTTCTTGCTTTTACGCTTACGCGGAGCAAATTTGAATTTGATATTCTTACGGCCATCGAGGTATAGAGTTGCAGTGAATGGTTTCCCTTTTGCAGAAATGAATTCTTCAAGTGGGCCGACTTGGTTTTTCTCCACAAGGCTAATACATTCCTCTCTGCTAATCTGTCTATCTTTGACAGTCCTCGCTATTTCATACTCCTTGACGCCATCTTGCTGTACTTGGAAATGGGTTTTAGTTTCAATTACAGATTTACCTTTGCCATCATCTAATAAGGGAGTTGGGTCAACCTTGTACTCCGGTAATTCCTCTTGTGCAAACTCAAAGCTAACTGCCAAGACTTCCCTTTTTGAGCGACTCTTTTTCTCGAGGAATAAACAAGCACTGAATGGATTTCCACGCTTTGAAATAAAATCAGAAAATACCGGTGTTTTTCCTTCTTTTATCAAAATGATTACTTCTTCATTCGACAACTTTCTTCGCCCCATCATCTTTCGACCTTGTAGTAATATACAATCCGGATTGCTACAGCCAAAGTTTTCATCGTCGGCAAAGATACTTCCTGAATTACATATTGCACACTCACATAATTCTTCAGAATTACCGCCATTGAGTTCCTTTGCAGGCTTTTCTTGGAAGTTTACTTCTCCTTTTTCACCGATGGAGATACCAGTAGAATAGGTCTCAGAATCTGCTCGACGAACAAATCCATGCAACTCAGGGATAGAACCCTCTGCAAGTAATCTCTTCATTGTAGGGCGGTCGAAATAACGACCCATGGAACGCTTCCAATAGACTACATCACAGTTCTCAGAACTGCATGAGTATCGTTGATCTAATTCTTCGATTGCAGAACCACAATTTTTGCAACTTCCAACTGAATCCTCGTTTTTGAATAAATCCTCTTTCTTGAAATTAGAAAAGCGGTCTACTAGTTCTCCAACTTTAGAGATTATTTCCTCCATATAATCGGAACTCTTTGCATCGCCCTTTTCCACTTCTGATAAGCGGCTTTCCATTTCTCCGGTTAATCCAGGTGAGGTAATCCATTCCACAGGTATATGTCTGACTACATCGATCAGGCGAATTCCATCTGGAGTTGCGCGTAATGAACCATTTTTCAATCTCTGAGCAAGGCCCTTTGTAATCAGTTTCTCGATAGTTTCTGCGCGGGTGGCAGGAGTTCCGAGGCCTTTGCCCTTCAGGGCATCCTTGAATTCATCATCCTCTACATCACGACCTGCATTTTCCATGCGCGATAATATGCCTGCATCCTTGAAGCGTGATTTGGGTTTGGTCACTCCTTCTTCAACCTTGTAAGTATCAACATTTGCCTTTCCTTTGGGTTTGATTATCCCCCAACCAGATGGCATCTTAGCAGACTTCGGAACAACCTTTCTCCAACCCCCAGTCTTCAATATATTTGCATCTGCAAATAATTCTCCAGCACCCAAGGTTGCCTTGCGCTTTTCATCTTCCCAAAGGGCATTTGGATGGAAGGATGCCAAGAACCTTCCAACTATCAAATCATATACCAAACGGGTTCTTCCTTCAAGTTCTGAAGGTGGCACTTTACCTGTAGGAATAATAGCGTGGTGATCACTAACTTTTGCATCATTGAAATTCCTCTTTTCGTGTTGCAAGCCATCTTTGAGGATACGCTTTGCATGTTCTGCCCAAGCCGATTGTGATTCCAATTTACCGATAATATCCTTGATTTCGGAAACCGAATCTTCAGGTAAGTGTTTTGATTCGGTTCTTGGATAAGTAGTGACCTTGAAGCGCTCATAGAGCTGTTGAGCATGACCTCCAGTTTCTTTGGCTGACATATTCCATAATTGGTTTGCCACCTTCTGTAAAGTCGTTAGGTCGAAATTCATTGGGGAACGCTCGATTCGTTCCTTTTGACTCATAACAACATCTAATTCACCAACTGTTAATTCAGCCTTTAATGAATCTAATTCAGTTTGTTCGATGATGTGAGAGACTGGCATTTCACCTTGCTTACTTGAACGTCGCCATTTGGCATTCCACATTGCATCATCCTGAGATAATTCTGCATCAAGTTCCCAAAATGGAGAAGGGATGTGAGATAGAACCTCTAGTTCCTTGTCGACGAGCATGGCCAAGGTAGGAGTTTGAACACGACCTAGGCTGATTGAACCCTTTTGACCGCGACTACGTAGGCGTAATGTGGCTGCACGAGAGCCATTCATGCCGATCAGCCAATCTGCTTCGGCTCTGCTACGAGCCGCATCACCAAGTGGTTCATATTCTGCATCAGGCTTTCTATCATCCCAAGCAGATTGTAAGGCAGAATCAGTCATCGAACGCATCCACATCCGGCTAACTTTTACTTTTACCTTGGAATGTTCTTGAATTCGGCGGAAAATCAATTCCCCTTCTCTAGCAGCATCACAAGCATTGACCAATTCATCTACATCATCACGCTTGAATAAAGAGACAATCGCTCTTAATTGAGCCGCTTCATTTCGACTCCCTCTTGCTTTTGTTTTGAATTGTTCTGGAATAATTGGTAAAGTATCCATCTTCCAAGTTTTGTATTTTTTATCATATGCCTCTGGAGATTTCAACTCAAGAAGGTGACCCACGGCCCAAGTAATCAAAAGTCCATTACCCTCGTAATGTGAGTCCTTCTTGGATGAAGCACCTAAAACTCTGGCGAGGTCTCCGGCTACACTTGGTTTCTCAGCGAGGATGACGGCCACCATAGAATTGAGTCGCCACAGCCACGATACTTAATCCCTCACTTTAGATGGATTTCTCACAGGTACTAGTATAGTACCTGCTGGATATGCGGATAATATTTGGTTAGTTTTGGGTCTCAGCGAAAGCGACTTTCATCCCATGGTTCAGTTGCTGCCGGACCAAGACAATCTCGACACCCAGGGTAACCTGCGCCAAGGAATTCTTCTACTAACTCTATTATCCTGTGAATTAGATGGTTTATTTCACCCTCAACCCAAACAATTTCTAAAGATGGTTCCATTCCGCCTAAACGGCCGATTTCCTTTTTCCCATGCATCAAGCTAACATAATCAAAGGGATGAGGGTTAACATCAGGAAGCAATAACCTTGCAGGAATGTGTTGAGAAACCATTCCAACTATCGGTTCGGCAATTTCAACAATTGATGAAGGTAGTAACAGTTCAATACCTTCTTCTCGGAGAAGTCGGCGGGTGAATTCACCAAGGCTAGACCTATTTGCATCCATGCGCTCACCATGGCGAAACGCCGCAACGCTTGAAGGGTGTCGGCTGAGCGAGTATGATGATGGCGTTGCTTTGGAACTTGTTTGGCAGGCCGCTTGTGGCTATCCAAGATTCCGAAAAGGCGCATAGCAGGTCATTGAAGTGGATGCGAATTAGCAATAAAATTCCCCCAATTCGCATGCTGATGAAAGTTTTATTGCACCCCCGCGCCCTAAAAACAAAGTTACTAGATTGGGATTTACGGGGGCCAATTGGATTAGCAGCAGGGATGGATAAGAAAGCAGAAAATGTTGCTGCTTGGCATAATATGGGCTTTGGATTCATCGAGGTGGGGGGTTTCACTGCTCATCCCCAAGAAGGAAATCCAAAGCCTCGAATGTTTCGCAGCAGCACGCACAAGGCTCTAATCAACCGAATGGGGTTCAACAATCCAGGCTCTGAAAAGGGAGCAGAAACCTTAGCAAAGGTTCCAGCGAAAGCAAGACAAGGGATGCCAGTTTTTGCCAATCTAGGTCGTTCCAAAAGTACCTCAAATGAAGATGCGCCTGAAGATTATTCCACTAGTCTTGCATTATTATGGCCAGTCGTTGAGGGGTTTGTTGTCAATGTATCTTCACCAAATACTCCTGGATTGAGAGATTTGCAAAAAGGTGATGCTTTGAAATCCCTACTCGAGGCATGCATATCGATGGAAGAAAAATGTGGAGGCGGAAAGCCGGTATTTGTGAAAATAGCCCCAGACCTAAGTAATGAAGCATTGGACCATATTATCGATGTATCTCGTCAATGTGGTTGTGCTGGAATCGTTGCCACAAATACAACTCTTGAAAGGCCCCAAGCCATCAACGCAAAATCAGAGACCTTCGTTAAGCAAGAAGGTGGACTTTCGGGCAAACCACTCAACCAACGCTCCACAGAAGTCATCCACTATATTTATGCAAAAACCAAAGGTAAATGGCCGATTATTGGAGTTGGCGGAATCTCTAGTACTGAGGATGCTTGGCAAAAAATCATCAATGGTGCGAGTGTTGTTCAAATCTATTCGGCTTTGGTATTCAAAGGTCCAAGTGTTTTGAAGGAGATCCAAAAAGGATTAGGGAACAAGTTGAAGCAACATGGCATTTCATCCATGAGTGAAGCAGTGGGTTTGGCCCACCGAGGTAATGAAAATGAACCTGAGTAGAAGAGGTAGATTACTGGGGGCTGGCTGTATCGCTTTGTTGGCCTTATCTGCCACTTTATTCCTCTCAGAGCCAACTCCATCAATGGCCGTAGATGAATTGATGAAATCGCCAAGCAAATATGATGGCGAGGAGCTAAGTATTCGAGGAGTTGTTGTCAACGGTTCTTATGATTCGCAAAACCTTCTTTTCTCACTTGAAGGTGCGGATTACAATCTGAGTATCGATGCAAGTGATGCTGCAATTCCTCAAGCCTTCGGAGAAGGTCTGACCATTCTCGTAGATGGCACATTGGTAAAGAAAGAGGGTTTATGGGTGCTTGAAGCGGAGTTACTCACGGTCGGCTGCCCAAGTAAGTACGAAAAATAATTATCGTAGCCTTGAAATGGGGGCTCCATCCCCGCATGGCTGGGATAGGAGGGGTGTTGACGTGCCCTGTACCGCAAATCGTGACTGGCGGTCCGAACGCCTTTGGGCGGCGCAATCGAGCCCGGAGTTTCCCTCGCATGGACGTCGATGTCTCGCCCTTGAGTGACTCGGGTTGCCGTGAACTGTACCCGGAAGGGGACAGGAATCGCATAACTGGGGAATCAGGTCAGGCCGGGAACGGAGCAGCCCTACTCAGGGCCATGGGTGCCTCAGGGATGCGGGGCGGAGGAAGTGCGAGGGTTAGGCTCTGGGAAGCGAGCGTCCACCGAGGGCCCTCCCACTCATTCCAAAATAAATTCATATTGTGAAATTCAAATATCGAAAACAACATCTGCAATCCAGCCAGGCCCGATTATATCTGGAACCTCAGGATAAGGTGAAGAAATCTGTTCCGCGGCACCTAATTCTCGAACCTGTAAATCATGCCTTGTTATTGCCTTAATCTCAACTTCTCTCTCGACCTCGCTTGCATCTACCCAAGCAACTTGACAATGCAATTGCTTGCCTAACATGAATGAGATATCAACCACCCATTCATTGTGGATTTCTGCACGATAAAGGGTTTCTTCCAATACTTTAACCAGCATTCTGTCCCAGTCATCTTTTCCTATATTCCACTGTGAATGATGCCAAGGGAGGTCAAATTCAGCCGCAGAGAGCAAGATATTTTGCATCCCAAGAACTGCTTCTTTCAATACGCCTTCTGGAGAACTTGAGAAGACCCGCAATCCAATATCGGCGGTAGTGCCGAAAGGCCATGAACTCATGATTTCACCTTTGGGATATTTGCATCGACCAAGCGACTTCATCCAATCGGGTACATAGGGTCTTGCGGTCGATTGCAAAGTGTGCTGCATCTTCTGCTTGTAGAATACATTCACAGGCAGCATTAGCCAAGTGAGCCATATCAAGGTCAGAAAGGGAAAGGGCGCGGGCTGCTACGACCGCAACTACTGCTGCATCTATCAAGCCGATTTGTTGGCGTGGCTCAAGTAATGTGCAGGACACATGAATGTGTTCTTGACCAGATTTGTAAAGGTCAACTCCATTTTGGCCGCCTAATACCAAGAGGGAATCCCAACCATGTTCCTCTACCAATTCCCAAGCAGCATCATCCTCGGTTGATTTTGACAGACGCCTACGCATTAGTTCCAATCCTCTTGATTCGAAGATAACCACGTCTGCACCTTTGGTGCGGTGTAAGCCTGTCAATTTAGGATCACAAATAACTGGGACTTTGGCTGCCTTTGCTTGTTGGATGAGAGATTCTGCAGTTGCATCATTAACAACACCTTTTCCGTAATCTGAGATGACTAAGGCGCCGGCTTTTGGTAATAATTCCGATGCTTGATTGGCTAATAATTCTGCAACTTCGCTTGACACATCTTCGAGTGCTTCTTCATCGACTCGTAGCATCATTTGCTTATTGGCAATCAGGCTTTCTCTACTGGCGATGAATCGGGTCTTTACCGTGGTTCTCCAATTCTCAAGAACTGCAACACCGTCGGATTTGATTCCTGCTTCTTCAAGTGCATCGATAACATCAGCCCCCGCTTCATCATCACCAACTACACCGAAAATGGAAACTTTGTGTTGCAGAGATGTAAGTCCCCTAGCCACATGGGCTGCTGCTCCTGCTCCTTGTTCACGCTGAGTTTCCTTGAGAACGGGCACTGGTGCTCTTGGATTGAGGTTATTCGCATAGCCATAAATGAAGCGGTCTAGCATAACGTCTCCAACAAGGACGACCAAACTTGGGGCCATATTCTCGACACGTCGACGAGTATTCTGTAGACCATCATGGATGCCCCAATCGCCCTCGTCCATGTGCTTCCCTCAGCCTATCGAAAAGGGGGAGTCATTTCATGTTGTCCCGAATACTGGTGGCGATTGCAACATGAATCTCAGTTGGGATGGATAGGCTGCGGCGCAGGCTTGATAGAATTGCATCCTCATCCAAACTGATAACTCCATCCTCCAGAGCAGTTCGAACCGCATCAACGTAAGGATGTATATTGGCTTCTAAGCCATCAAGTAATTCAGCATGTGCAATAACTTGTCCAACTAGCCTTCCATGTACTTCCAAACTAATATCTAGAGTTTTACGTAGGGTTTCCAACATCACTTGTTCTTCCTCGATTATTTCTCCATCCTCAAGTGCCTGTTCCAATAAATCTCGGTAAATGTTTTCTCGGTCAGGCCCTTTGCTTTCGGTGAGGCTATTGAGGGCATCTTGTTCGATTCTTGTAACTCTTTCAGGACTCATGCCAATGAAGGTTACAATTTCTTCAACTATCCCTCTTTCTGCTTCTGACAGACTCCCATCTCTCCAAGCTCTCTCGAAAACTGCCTTAACTAAAGCCTCACTAATTTTCCCTTCCATTCCAAGACTGCCTTTTGCTTCAGAAATTGGTACAACCAGCGGTTCTGGATGCCAATTTAAATTCTCATCAACATGCGATAATAAGGTGAGTAAATCTCTGTCATCCACAAACTGACTGAGGGGGGAAGGCTCGCCATCTGTCGTAACTTCTAGATTGAGAACTCTGCTACGTATTTCTTGACTCCGCTCTTTTCCCTTAGCGGTCAGCATGTAGACTCGCCGGCGTTGCTTCGCACCATCGACGTGACGATTATCCTGTTCTATGTCTTCTGAGTCAATCATCCGCTTCAAAGTCCTTGGCAGGTGCTTTCTTTGGATGAATACAGCACTCGATATACCGGCTTGAGTATTCTCTGGTGGAGCCTCCCATCCTCCGTCTTTCAGATGCTTGTCGGAAAGGTGAATCAAGACCCTCTCTTCAACCGTCAAAACACCAAGTTGGCCACTAACCATGCTTCCACCGTCATGGCCACAAAGCATCGAGCACTTCAGAGATGCGGTTGCGTGGGATTGATGGTGAGTTACCTGTCGCCCCCGATTAATGGCAACGGAAAAGGGCAGCCATCCTGTAGGACGCCAGCGTGGAAATCGTCCTATTTTAGAAAATGAAGACATGCGAGATGTTCTCATTGCAGAAGAGGGTGGGTGGAGAGTCGAGCCTCCAATCTCAAGTCGCCTTTGGCAAAAATCAGCCCTTGGAAAAACCATCAAAGGCGGTTCTGTGCTGCTTTCACCTGCTGAAGCCCTGTTTTGTCATTGGCATCGAAACTTGGCACTACCAAAAAACTTCATGACAGAGATGCTTGCTTCAAATCAAAGAATCTTGCATGAGGCTGTGGCTATTGAGGCGGTTCGTTCTGGGGGGGAAATATTGTCTATTTGTGTTGAAGATTCACCTCATGAAAACCTTCGATGTGCAAAAACATGGGGTATGAGGTGGGAGAGAACCTCTCACCCCTCAAAAGACCTACCCGTTTCACAAGTACGCTGGTTCATCTCCTCCGACGACTTGGATTTAGTTGACCTACAATCATGGGTAAGGGAAGTGGAAAAAATAGGTCAAAGGGCAGAAGTTGTGGTTGTCGATTCTGAATATGATTCAACAATCTATCACTTATCATCACCAGACCCTCGCGGCAAATTAATACCACCTTCTGAAATACAAATACCAGTCTTGGGTGGGAAAGTGGACAGTTTCATCCAATATGAAAATTGGCCATTACCAAATATTGGAGTACCTCAAGCCGGAGGAATTAGCCTAGACAGTACCGAGAAAAAATGGTTGGAAAATTACCTACAAGGGACTGAACATGCTGGTGATGCTTATCTACTCAATGAATTATTAGAGCGTGGACTTCTTGCAAGGCCTGGTTTCAAATATGGTTGCAAATGGAGAGTTTATGATGATGATATCTCAAAAGTCCATGCCCCTTGGTTGATGTCAATTGAGTCCGAAATGCCTCGTTCTTGGGAAGAAGCCTGCTTACGTGCTCGCTTATCAGCGGGTGTTAACAAAAAATGGGTTTGCATTCAACAAAGCCCTGATGGTGCATCATTCCTGTCTATTGAAAGGGTCCTCTTGGGGCGCTGAAAATAAGGCATTTGTCGGGTTCAGAAAATCATCAACACTCGAAACTGCCACAGGCTGTAGAGGAATGATTTTCTGCTTCTTCTCGATTCCAAGAACCACCCAAAGAGCCACTAAGAGACAAACGATTAGGGTTAGGCTGGCTGGGTCACGGAATGTTCTGATTACATCTGCTGTTCCAGCAATCGCTTCTCCTGTAACTTCAACATCTACTCTCTCTACCTTACCCAAGTCATCAACGATGATGACTTCTCCCCTTGCCAGCATTCCAGGTGTTAGAAGACCGTTTGGTTCCACTGTTAGGGTGATTGATGAGCCTTCTTGTATGACTGCACTTTCTTGAATAGTAGCCACTCTTGAGAGAGGGCCTTCGACGAATAATTCCACTGTTCTACTACCATCACCCTCGATCTCTAATTCGATGGAAATATCGGTGGATTTACTGGTTGAAACATCGGCTTGTGTCAGGCTTGGCAATACTCGGTTGAAGTGGGTGGACCAAGGAGTTGCAATATCCCAAGTCGTATTTCCGCAACCAATGAAGCCTGTAAGTAGACCGAATTTGCCCGCAGAAACTTGACGATTGAATGATAATTCAACTTGTTTCCAAGTCTCCCCCTTGACCCCTGTGGTTGAGTCAATGATGGCAATACTTCGACCGTCATTACTGTTAATGGAAACGTGAGGTTGGCATTCCTCAGTTGATTTCATGGCAAAGAAAAAAGATTCCCCAGGTAAGGTAGTTAATCCACCTGATGGTGGCAATACCTCAAATTCTTCTTCACAAGTAGGCTTTGTCAAGTTGAGACCCCATAATTCATCTTGCATTTGAAAAACCACCGCAGTCCATTGGACTAAACGACCATGTGAATCTCTAACTTGAATGCCACTTGCGCCAAATGTATCGCCTAATTGGAAGGTGTCTTCTTCGCTACCTTTGTCTGCCGCTCGCATCAATTCATCGCCACCATCGGCCTCTATGATTCGCAGCCAAGGTGAATCTGGGTCATGATTGACCACATTGTTTTCGAGGTCACCTGTTGCCAAATTTTGGGCGCTAACTAAGAGGCCTGAGCCTGGGAGCCTAGTATCGAAATCATCATCAGCACGATGTTCTATCCAAAGCCATTCGTTTTCTGCTAACGGAATACGAAGTGCTGAACCTGAATCTGACATAGGTGCCAAAGATTTCATCGTCGCTTTACATTCGCCATCTTGTGAATCCCAAGAAGAAATTTCATGGCTTCTTTCGAGGCCTAGCAATTCCATCGTCGCAGCCATTGGTAAAGCGGGGATTGCTCCATTTCCATTCCAATTGCCACTAGCCATGATATCCCAGTCTCCTACTCCATACCAATTTTTTGAAACCGTTTCATCGTGCACTGCATAGAGGTCTAAGGCGCCAATCTGATGAAGCATTTCGTGAATAATTGTACCCCGATAGTTTGAGGAACGCAAGGATGCCATGGTATAGTGATGAACTGCAAGTCCATCCTTCAGGTCTATCGCCTCTTGAAGTGGTCCAAAGTGGCTCCAGATTCTGGAAGTAGCACCTGAACCATCTTCTTGTGGCCTTGCGGTGTGTAAGATTAGCAATCTGTCAACATTGCCGTCCTTATCCAAATCAAATGCAGACCAATCCATCTTTGAGGACAATTTGGTGATTACTTCTGCTGCTAAGGCGGCAGGTCCTCCTTCGATACTTCCTACATCTCGGGTATTTTCAGTATCGTAGCCATATGAACTGGAAGGAAGAGAAGCACGGATTATTTCAGAATAGTAGGTCAAGTTGAGACTGCTTTCCCCTCCACTCATCGCCTCGATATATCCTACAGCACCATTACTACCGTCTAGAAGGCCCTTGGCCTGAATTATATCACGACCATTTCCACTCGCCTCATCGCTGAAATCAACGACTACAACGAGCCAATTTTCTTGTTCTTGAATTCCGACGAGGGGGGATTCTGATTCTGAATTGGCATTTTCCCGAACTTCCTCAAACCAAGTTTGAACTACTTCTGGATTCGACCATCCGACAAGACCTAGGATGATGAAACCCAAGGCGATTGGAAGGGCGATTTTTGCCTTCATGATATTATCGGCTGAAGGACCAACCAATAGAAGGGTTCTGCTTTATTGTTGATTAATGCAGGCAAATGCATCGTTTGAATGCAAAACCAAACCCCATGGAAATTCAACTGAAAGGGTCAAGTTTCCATCGAATCCAACCTCCATAATGCGCTCTTTTTGTCCTGATTTAGGCCATGGGTCTACCATTGATGCCAAAGCCAAATTGAAATCAACTTCCCTCAATTCACCATCAGGCCTTGCGGCTGCTATATTCAAAAGCGATAATCCACGTAATTTGATACTTAAGGAATCTAAACTTTGCTTCATATGTTCAGGTAGTGGACTACCATCACATCCAGTAATAATTAGATCTGTCAAACGTTGTATTTTCGCTGATGCTAAAAGGTCATTTCTTTCATGGGCGTTTAGACAAAGAGCATTTGCACTACTAGTCGCCATTAAATTTGGCGTGATTGCGGAAAAATCTTTGCCGCAAGCACCGGAACAGGCACAGGATACTACTGCGATTCTTCTCAGGGAGCCTTCAGAATCCATAATACCCTCACCATGTGGAATGTTTTTTGACGACATATTTCGAATTTTGAAGGGAGATATACAGGCCTCAACTAGAAGCCAGCAAGAAATTGCCGAGAGAAGGCGGATCCCTGTTAGATGGGATGGAATGGATAGCCATACCAAGGCCAATGAAAAACCATGTATGCGAATGCGGAACCATGTTAGAGAATTGGCATCCAATAAGCCAACTACGCCAGCCATCAATGCCGACATCATCGCCAATAATACAATTAATTCAACTGCTAATACCGCAAAGGAAACCCTCAAGATTTCCACCGCATCATAGGTTGTAACAACTCCCGATTCACTACTTCCTTGGTGAGCCCAAAGCATTACCATTGGAATTAGGTATAACATAGTCAATAAAAGAATGCTAATGCTAACAATCCCCCCAATTAAGATGGTACTGCTCAACCAATGCCTCTCTTGAGGTAGCATTCCTGGTCGGGTGAAATTAATCGCTTGCCAACAAAATAATGGAATGATTGTAATCAAGCCAAGAAGCAATGCCGACATCCAACGTAGAGAAACCCATTCTGCGGGAGCAAATACTGAGAGGCACTCTGATACTTGACAAGGAGAAATCCGGATTAAGTACCATGCAAGAACTGAATCGATGAAAAACATCCACACAATCGACGACACAGTCAAGGCAAATAGTAACAAGCCAAGTCTGTTCAATAACTCATCTAAGTGGCTGCTGATTGGACGAACTGAATCTCCCGCTAAGGATAAACCGTCAGCCATCACATAATGCCAAAGGTGCATTGCTCAAGACCACTGCGGTTAGAGCATTTGTTCAACCTTTAGTGGAGCCTTGGCTTGTGCATAGGTGCGATACAATCCATAACCCGCCCAAAGTGCCAACATTCCAACCAGTAAATTCCAACCCCAAGGCTTGGAGCTTTCCAATGTCCAGAAGAAGAAGTAGGAAAGAGCAGCAAAGAGTATACCACGGCGAATTGCTTGAGGAACTGCCAAACGCATATCGAGGTTATCTGGTCCTCCAGCGAACTTCTTTTGGTAGAACTCCCCTTGGAATACTGCGGCAATCAACAAGAGAGAGAAGGTTGTCCAATAGTAGAGATTTCCTTGAGCAAAGAAGTTGTCAGCCAGTTCTTTTTGCTCTGCAGCCTTAACTGCCTCAGGGTCAACTTCTTGCTTGAATAATTCATCATAATCTCCAACTGAAATTGTACGCAGAGATAACTCCTCGCCTTCCGAAACCATTGCACCATTAGGGGATGCGATGCTGAATGTCAAGATATTCCAATTATCACCCTCATCAAAACTACCATCGCCGTTAACCGCATTGCCTACTAATGAAAAGTGAATTGCTCCCACATCCGAAGAAGGTGCAGTCCATGGAATTAGCCAATCATTTCCAGGCTTGGAGTGAGAAATCGCATCAGGATTGTCCTCTGCTTCCCTTGTATGTTGCTCGTCCAATGGAGTGAATGAACCAACTCCAAAATCAGTCATCAAGAAACCGCCATCGGAATTTGATTGGTGTTGCAGTGAAATAGTGAAATTATAGGTATCTCCGGCGGTATAGGCCTGTGGAACTCCACTGATGGAGACAATAACTGCAACAGAAGGCGTTCCACCACCATGACAAGTACAGCCAAACTCCACGGTAGGGTCAGTGCCATTGCTGACAGGTGGGCCTCCGCTGGAGCCGAAAGCAGGCATTGCTAAGAGGCCAATACAAGCCAATGCCATAATGATACGAGGAACTGTTAGGCGCATCAACTCAACCTCATTTGCTGTGCACCGATGGGCCGCCCTTGAAGGTTACCACTTGACATTGAGTTGGAAGACATCTAAACAAGGAATTATTGGCTAGAGAATTTGTGAAACTTCAGAGATGAGAAGTGGTTGCTTTTTCATAAAATGTTCTCTGAATGCCTAGGTGGGAAATAATCAATCATTATCAATCCATGATAATAAAAGCCAGAACCTCGCATATTACCTGTGCAATAACATCCATGTGAGAAGTGTTCAAATGCGGTTGTAAAGACAAGTCACAAGCAAATTCAATCGCTTCTACTGTTGCTGGCAATTCTACTGCCTCAATATCTTTGAGAAATTGCCATTCTCTGAAATCGCGAGCATTGCGCTTAACCCCAAATATCTGCATATCAATGCCTTCCAAGGACATCACTTCGATGAAACTATCGGCTTGTTTTCTTGTTAATCCTCGTAAATGGAATTGTATGGTATCACAAAACATCTCTACTTCAGGGAAGGGTTTTGGAATCTCAATATTTGGATGATTTTCCAAAAGACCTTCTAGATAGTGATAATTTTGCCTGTGGATTTGATAAATTTCCTTCAGCCTTGGAATTTGGGGGCGTAACAAAGCGGCACACACTTCTGTCATTCGCATCGAATAACCCGGAATCTGATTTTGGAGAGTATTCATCAAATCCTCATCGATTCCAAAATGCCGGTTCCATCGTTCCTCATATGAGCCAGCATAGAGTAATGCCTTGCCTGCAATTTCAATATCATCGGTTGTTAGAATACCCCCTTCTCCAGATGAAAGACCCTTGCTAGATTGTGTTGAAAAACAAGCAATACGTCCGAAATTACCGAGTTTGGTTCCATTCCAGAAGGTCATATATGCATGCGCACAATCTTCAATGAGATATAGGTCATGACGCTTAACCACTGCCATTATCGCATCCATGTTTGGCACATGCCCTCGCATGTAAGAGAGAAGCAATACCTTAGCTCCTGATTCCTTGACCTTATTTTCAAGGTCTTCTGCATCCAATCCCCATTCCAAATTAGATTCGACAAAAACTGGTTCGGCTCTTGCATGATGAATCGCTGAAGGTACAGCAGTGAAGGTGAAACCATTGGATAACACCTTGTCACCAGGCTTGACTCCTGCAATATTTAGGGCGATGAACATAGCAGCCCCACAGGAATTTACTCCTAATGCAAAGTTACTGCCGAGGTGGGTAGCGAATTCCGCTTCAAACAAAGATACATGCGAATCTTCTGCCCTTTTTGGTTGATAACGATACATCATCCCTGCACGCATCGTGGCTACAGCATCTTCAATTCCAGATTCAGGAACCGCTTTGAAAGCCTTAGAATTAAAATCAACGATTGATTCACCGCCTTCAATTACCAACCTTCGATTAGAATCAGACATAAACCAACACAACCTTTTGACCCTGAAAACGTCACTATTCAATGGTTTCCAACCTCAGTACTCCTTGATTGCAGTGTTGAGGGCCGACATCATTGCTTTTCCGTCTCCAAACAACATCATCGTCTTATCCATAAAGAATAGGTCATTATCGACACCAGCATAACCTACGGATAAACTGCGCTTGATGATAACTATTGAGCGTGCTTTGTCGACATCCAAAATTGGCATTCCACCCAATGGTCCTTCGCCGCTACGGGCTGCGGGATTGGTGGTGTCGTTAGCACCGATGACAACTGCTAAGTCGCATTCTGCAAACTCGGAGTTTATTTCATCCATCTCAATCAATTGCTCATATGGTACATTGGCCTCAGCGAGTAGCACATTCATGTGACCAGGCATGCGGCCGGCGACTGGGTGGATTGCATACTTGACTTCAACATCTCTTGCTTCCATCAAATCAGCGAATTCCTTCACCGCATGTTGGCATTGAGATACCGCCATCCCATATCCTGGGATGATAATACAAGTGCTGATTCCATCGCACATCATTGCAACTTCTTCAGCATCGCTGCCAACCTTTGTACGAGTAACAGTTTCCTTCTCTGAGCCACCAAATGACTTGAACAAGACATCGATCAACTGACGGTTCATCGCCTTGCACATGATGAAGGTAAGAACTAATCCGGCCGCTCCGACCATCGAACCAGCGATAATCAAAACATTGTTGTTAATGACGAATCCTGTAAAGGCTGCTGCCACTCCTGAAAGGGAGTTTAGTAGGCTGACCACTACCGGCATATCTGCGCCGCCGATTGGCAGTACGAAGAGGATTCCAAGTAAGCAACTTGAGCCGACCAGTGCCCAGACCCAAAGTGTGTTTTCTGGTTCTCTAACCGTCATAACGACGAAAGCGAATGAGGCAATCAACAGACCCACCTTGACGAAGTTTAGCCATGGAGGTCCCCAAGTTGGGAAGCGTATCCACTTCTTGGTTAGGGGGATTGTGAAGCCACCCTTCAACTTGAACATGGCAACTAAAGAACCTGTGAGGGTGATCCATCCTACTAGACCAGAAAGTCCGATGGCAATCCAGATCGCCCAAAGGTTGAGCATATCGGTTGGTACTTCACCAGTCTTGATTCTGGCCAAGACTTCAGACAGTGCTACCAATGCACTGGCTGCTCCGCCAAAGCCATTGAACATAGCAACTAATTCTGGCATCCCAGTCATCTCTACCTTGACAGCCATCCAAGCACCAATTACAGAGCCAAGAACTAGACCACCAATCAATAACTCCCAGCCAATTATTCCATTTCCTGCCTGCATTTTGACAAGGGTTGTTATCACAGCCAAGAGCATTCCAGCAGAGCCAAGTTGATTTCCATAGGGAGCGGTTCTTGGAGAACCTAAGTTCTTGATTCCAGTGATGAATAATGCTGCCGAGAGCAGATATCCAATGTCAAAAATTACTGGGTCGACCATTCAGGCCACCTCCTTCTTGCGCCTCTTGCCAGCAATCATTTCCAGCATTCTATTAGTGACCATGAAGCCACCAACACAATTGATGGTTGCAAGAACTATAGCGATGAATCCAAGCCATGCAGCAATACCCGGTGAGCCGCTGTTAAAGGCCACATTACTGGCTAATAAAGCACCGACTACGGTGATTCCTGAAATCGCATTTGCTCCAGACATCAAAGGTGTATGCAAGGTCGCAGGGACCTTGGAAATCAATTCAAAGCCAAGATAAATCGCCAAAATGAAAATTGTTATGCTACCGATTAATGCTGCAATAGTTAGGCTCATTCAATCACCCCCGCCAAGCGGGATTGCTTAGGATGGATTTCTCCATCTGTACAAATTAAAACCCCTCCCATTCCGGCGACGTGGAAATCGCTTCCTTCTGGAGAGCCGACCAAAATATCGTCTTCAAGGTCCAACACTAATTCTCCTTCTTTGACTAAACTGGAGACGAAGGTGGTCATATTGTTTGAGAATAACATACTTGCAGAGTTTGCAACTGTTCCAGGTAGGTTAGGGACTCCGATGATTGTGACTCCATGCTTTTCGATTATCTCTCCACATTCAGTCAATTCGCAATTTCCGCCGACATCCGCATTCATATCTACAACAACTGCGCCGTTTTTGAAGGATTTGATCGCAGAAGCAGGTACGGTTATTGGAGCAGGACGACCAAATATTCGAGCAGTCGTTATGATGACATCTGCATCCTTTGCTACTTCACAAACTGTATTATTGACCTTTTGAATAAATTCCATAGTCAATGGTTTAGCATAACCTGATTCATCTTCAAAATCATCCATTCCTTCAACCTCGATGAAGCGTCCGCCGACCGATTCGATTTGTTCGGCTGCTGAACGGCGCACATCAGATGCATAGACGACGGCACCAAGGCGCTTGGCTGTGGCGATGGCTTG
This sequence comes from Candidatus Poseidoniales archaeon, assembly GCA_012959275.1. GTDB lineage: Archaea > Thermoplasmatota > Poseidoniia > Poseidoniales > Poseidoniaceae > UBA226. The sequence goes on along the minus strand of DUDM01000048.1, from coordinate 5,158 downwards.
TAGGCCAGCAACTCCACTACCCATAATGACGAACTTGGCTGGACGAATGGTACCAGCGCTGGTAGTCATCATTGGAATCCCCTTTGGCGCATGAGCAGCACCCATGAGTACCGCTTTGTAGCCAGCCAAGTTATCTTGACTTGAGTTTACATCCATCGCTTGAGCACGAGAGAGTCTGCGAGGAATCATGTCCATACTGAATAAGGTAATCTTTGCATCCATGGCCTTCTTCACATTTTCAGGGCTGCGGAATGGGTCAGATACGCAGGCCAACATTTTCCCTTCTTTAATCAGAGAAATATCGGGCATATTGATGCAGACTACGATGTCACAAGCCATTGCATTCTCTCTACTTCCAACTATTGCACCCAAATCTGAATATTCTGAATCATTATGATTTGCCTTCGAACCAGCTCCTGATTCAACCATTACTTCAAAGCCAATTTTGACCAATTTTTTAATTGAATTAGGGACAATCGCCACGCGGTTTTCTCCTTCAGTCTCGCATATAACGCCCAAGCGCATCTTCTCATCTCCTTCATCTTCGACAACGAGAAGGTTGTCGACGAAGCGGCCGACCCGTATTCGGCTCTTCAATGCTCGCTTGGTAGGAAATGGTTTGCCAACCACTGCCCTTATGGGCTCTGTTCAGGTCGCCGGTATGAGCGTGAACAGCATGGTCAAGCAACGCAACAAGATAGCAGTGATTGGAGCAGGAAATGTAGGGGCGACTTGTGCCTTTGTTTTAGCACAGAAAAAACTCGGTGATATCGTTCTACTAGACATCTTCGAGGGCTTCGCAAAAGGAAAGGCACTGGATATGAGCCAAGATGGTCAAGTCCTCAATTATGATGGAAACATAACAGGCACATCGAATTACGAAGATATCGCTGGTTCTGACGTTGTAGTAGTAACAAGTGGATTTCCGCGCCAACCAGGCATGAGCAGAGAAGACCTAATCGGCAAGAACGCCGATATTATTTCCCAAGTTGGTGCAGGAATCAAAGAACATGCTCCAGATTCAATCATCGTCATGGTAACAAATCCACTTGACTTGATGACTTACCATATGAGAGAAGTCACCGGATTCCCTAGCCACCGCGTAGTCGGACAAGCAGGAATCCTTGACAGTGCCCGAATGACGCACTTCATCGCCAAGGCAGTAGGATGCAGCGAAGAAGATGTTCAAGCGATGGTGCTTGGTGGTCATGGAGACACAATGGTTCCTCTACCACGTTACACAACCGTTGGTGGAATTTCAGTCGACCAATTACTCGATGATGAAACCATTGCATCCATCTGTGAAAGGACCGCCAAGGGTGGCGGAGAAATCGTCAAACTCCTTGAGAAAGGGAGTGCCTTCTATGCACCAGGCTCAGCGGCAGCGATCATGGCAGAAGCCATCGTTATGGATAGAAAGCGACTAATTCCAGCAAGTGCTCACTTGAAGGGCGAATATGGCCTTGACGATGTTTATATCGGCGTACCAATTATCCTTGGTGCCAATGGTGTAGAACGTATTATGGAATTAGAATTAACAGATGCTGAACTTGAGAGCCTCCAAGGCTCTGGTAATTTCTACAAGCAACAATTAAGTGAATTACTCGGCTATTGAGGCACTTCACCAGAAAGGTTTGCCGGCAAGGCAACTCCAATCGCTGAAACTGAGCCGAGGCGTTTCCATTCGGATTCCTGCCAACTTTTATATTCCTCAAATGAGGACATTTGTAGTACTGGATTATGTTCTCGATTCCACAAAAGAATCTGTGGTTCTGTACCAGGTGCTTCATGACCAGACATGATTTGAGTATGCTCATTTATGCCTTGCAAAATGGACAATGCTTGCCAATGCTCCTCAAGGCTACCGCCCGGCAAATCATCTCGACCAGTGCCTCCATTACCATTGAACAGGAAATCTCCGGTGAACAAGAAACCTGGAATCTCGATGCACATGCTATCTGGAGTATGCCCCGGACTTGCATGGAAAGTAAATTCAACTCCACCCATCTGTAATTTTTCTTTATCAGAAACATTGGTTGAAACCCCATGAGTCAAGGCCCCTTCAAGCATTAGGAAATCACAACCAGCCTTGGCTGCCAACTCCCATCCACCGCTGATATGGTCAGCATGAGTATGGGTGCCAATGGCATATTTCAGAGTCAAACCTCTTTCTTCAATCAAAGCCAAGTCTCGCTCAATATTTGCATGAATTGGGTCAATCAAGGCCGCCAGTGAATTACAAGTGCAGGTGACCAAGTAAGTACGAGCCCAGCCTGTCGAATTGATTTGTTCAACTAGCATGGCTACGCCAAGAGGTTATTCTTTGTGTTCTTTTCCCCGTATAGTTGATATGGGGTCGGCTTGACCTTGGTATTTGATAGGAGCGAGGATAATGCTTGAACCACCTGAAATTGGAATGGCCCTCGTTGGCCTCGGTATGGCTTTTGCACTTGGTTGGTTGATATCAAGCAGCAGAAGTAAAGTCAAATTAGCAACTTCCGAAGCCCGCGCAGAAGCCCAAGTAGATGCATTGAACCAGGCAACTGAAGCAATGCAAAATGAATTCAAGGCTATTGCCTCAGATGCTCTTCAAGGAAACAGCGAACAGTTCCTACAAGTTGCAGAGGAGAAATTAAAAGTACACACTAAAGAAGGCGAAAAGGTGCTTGGGGAACAAAAAATGGCCATGGAAAACCTTGTTGTGCCAATTAGAGAATCCCTTGACAAATTAGAAAAGAATTCCCATGCAATGGAAGAAAAGCGCGAAGGTGCTTACCAAGGGATGAAAAGACAAGTCGAGGAATTACAAAAAGCGACGACAGGGCTTAGAGATAGTTCTGTACAACTATCTACAGCACTCAGAGGTTCAATCAAGGACCGTGGGAATTGGGGGCAAGTTTCACTCAAAAACGTCGCAGAGGCGGCAGGAATGCTTGAACACTGTGATTTTGATATTGAATATACCTTGAAAAGCGGGAAGGGTGGAGCGCGAGTTGACATGCTGGCTAAAATACCTGGTGGTGAAGGAATTCCAATAGACGCAAAAGTTCCATTGGCAAATTATTGGGATGCACTTGAAACAGATGACCAAGAACGTAAAGGAGAACTAATGCTCAAACATTGCAAGGATGTGAAAAAACATATTGATGATTTGGCCGATAGAGATTATAGCGGGATTTTAGGACCAAATGGTGCGGATTTTACGGTTATGTATATTCCAGCAGAACCGATTCTAGCAGCTGCATATGAGCATCAACCGGATTTGCAAGAGTACGCATTTAAAGAGCGGATTTTGATTGTAACTCCAGTAACCCTGATTGCGCTATTGAGAACTGTTGGAGTTTATTGGCAACAACAAAGCATCGCTGAAAATGCCCAAGATATCTTGCAACATGCCCAAGAATTCTACCAACGCTCAGCGAAATTTTCAGGAGACTTAGCCAAAATGGGAAGAGGATTAAACACAGCATTGAATGCCTATAATGACGCAGCCACGTCATTTGCAACCAGATTGATGCCTTCGGGAAGAAGACTTGAAGAATTTAAGGTCACTGATGGCTTAGCCAAGAAAGTTGAAGAAATGAAGTTGATCGATGGTTCTGCAACCATCATTGAATCGGCTCTATTGCAAGAAGAATGACGGTGGGATTGATTGAGGGAAACCACCTCGGCGGAATGATGGAGTACCTACACTTGGAGCATGATGGCAAATTATTGCTAGTCGATGCAAACGGAGTAGGACCCCAAATACCCACGCCTGGTCGAGAAAAATCCGATGCTTGGCTGATGCGCCTACCTACTGCCGAAGAAGTATCATTTGACTGGACCGAAAAAAGGCGCAATAAGTTAGATTGGGGCAAAAATAGTGCCACTATCATCCATGCATTTCCTCATATCGATTGGCCAGAGGATTGGGCGTGGAAGGACGATGTTATCAGCGATTCAGCAGTTCACCCAGCAGCCAGAGAATCGGTCTATCGGACCATTCATCGACTAGTCTCTAAAGTCATCATTCAGGATTGCGAAGGTCGAGTCGTCATGGCCAAGGTCAAGAGAGGCCATTTCGTTGGCGCTTGGACACTTCCTGGTGGATATTTGGATTATTCAGAACACCCAGAAGTAGGAGCGGTTCGAGAAACTATGGAGGAGTTAGGGATCTCTATCGATTTGCTAAATGATGCTCCAATAATCAGTGAAAATATATTCAATGACGAAGGAATCAACTTTGTTTCATTCACATATCGTGCACTTGTTGATGCAGCGGATATAGAGTTCAAACCAAAAGCCGATGAGATAGCAGATGTTACTTGGTTAACGAAAGAAGAAGCCTTGAATAGAGCTGTTTCTTGGTTTGATATTCAAGCCTTGAAAAGTCTCAATTGAGTAAATCTTGGCGAGCCTGCTCCAATGCAGCCTCAATTCCATCAGGTTTGCTCCCTCCACCTTGGGCAAAGGTTGGCCTACCTCCGCCGCCGCCCTGAATATGGTGTGAAATCGCCTTGAGGATGACATTTGCATCATGCTTTTGTGAGGCAATCGAATTCTCGGTTATTGCAACTAGGAGTTTTCCACCTCCATCTTTACTTCCAATAACTGCAACCGTCGGCTTGTCGCTATCTCTGGTCAATTCACCAACCATTGCCACCATTTGCTTATTGCCACCATCAACTTCTAAGAAAACATAGCGAATTCCATCAACTTCAGTAGCAGCGTTGCCATCTCCATCGGTCTTCAAGCGGGTGACTTCAGCCTCCAAAGACTCGATTCGCTTGCGCTGAGTCTTCCATTCTTCAAAGAATCTTGAAACTGTTCGAGGTAGGTCATTCTCATCGATGCCGAATACTTCGCTTGCTTCGCTCAATAACTCTGCTTGATGACGTGAGTGTTCTAATGCCGCTGCACCAGCAACGATGGTTAATCTCTCAACTCCATCTTGTACAGCACTCGATCGGATGATTCTAATTGAGCCAATCTTTGCCGGCTCATCGTGGTGTGTACCACCGCAAGCCTGCACATCATGTTCACCAATCTTGAGGATTCGGACATCTCCACCTTTTGGCGCCCCGCCTTGGTAGAGGTCGAAGCCGAATTCCTTGTCGGCTTGGGCGCGAGGTAATTCCATTTTTTCGGTTGTCTTGATTTCTTGTAATACCTGATT
>DUDM01000047.1 GCA_012959275.1 Candidatus Poseidoniales archaeon | reverse complement strand
TTACCAGAGCCTGCGCCCCCTCCAGAACTAACGTCGGCGGCATTACCAGAACCTGCGCCCCCTCCAGAACTAACACCTGTGGCATTACCAGAACCTGCACCCCCTCCAGAATTTTCGTCGACCCCAACAATGCCTCCCCCTCCAGCACCGATACCCCCACCTGGGCTTGCGCCAATGCCTCTCCCATCTCTACCCCCTCTTCCTTCACTTGGAATGGATTTACCACCTATTCCACCAGGTGTTCTTGGAGCAAATTTAGGATTAGGAAGTTCAGCACCTTCACCCCCCCCCCCACAGGCATTAGTTGCAGCTTCCCCTCGCCAAGAGAACTTGTCAACTGAAGATAAAGACGATTTACTATCTGCTTTAGGCGATTAAACCGCCTTCACTCCTGAACCACTATCCAAGTTTGAAATATTACATAAATTACCTACTTCTGTGGCAAGACCGTTGAGATTATTAGAGGATGAAAGGCTTGCAATATCTTTTTTGAGGGGTATTGAAACACCAGGACCAGGGATTCGGTTGAGTATTTTCCCAAGATTTCTTGAATCAATAAGTAACTTCCCCTTACCTGCAGAACCCCTTGCCCTTAATCTCAAATCTGTCCATTTATCCAAGTTTCTAGCACTTACTGCCAGTAATTGAATTAATCCAGCACGCGATTTCAGGTCCGCCTCAGCCCCTCTAGGAATCAACCGTAATGCTAATCTCAATAATCTGTCAACACGTGTATCGCGAGGGATAATTCCAACATTTGCAGCCAAATCAAATCTAATTTTATCCAAATCTTCAATCTCAATATTTTCAGGAATTGAACCGAGACCGAGATTATTGAAAAGAAGATTTATCGGCGCAACAATTGACTGTAACCCCTCGATATCAACTTCAGAAGCGTTGTTTTCTTCAAGGATTGGTTCAAGTACAGGAGGGGGTGTTGTGTCCTCTTTCACTTCTTCTGCAAATGGTAACTCTGGCAATGGCTTATCATCCACTTCAGTAATTGGCTCAGGAAGAGGTATTGAGTCATCCTCCTCTTCTTCAAATAATGCCTCATTTGCATTTTCAATGCTCATCTCGGATTTTACCACTTCAGGCTCAATTAGTGGCGCCTCAGCCATCTTTTCTTCTTCCACTTCATAAATTGGTTCAAGCACAGGGAGAGGCATTGAGTCATCTTCCTCTTCTTCATTATCAATACCCATATCGGACTTTACCATTTCAGGCTCAATTAGCGGTTCCTCAATGATTTCTTCCTCTTCTTCGAATAATTCCTCATTTTCATTATCAATACCCATATCGGACTTTACCATTTCAGGCTCAATTAGCGGTTCCTCAATGATTTCTTCCTCTTCTTTGAATAATCCCTCATTTTCATCATCAATGCCCATCTCGGACTTTACCACTTCAGGCTCAATTAGTGGCGCCTCAGTCATCTTTTCTTCTTCCGCTTCATAAATTGGTTCAAGCACAGGGAGAGGTATTGAGTCATCCTCCTCTTCTTCGAATAATGCCTCATTTGCACTTTCAATGCTCATATCGGATTTTACCACTTCAGGCTTAATTAGTGGCGCTTCAATCATCTTTTCATCTTCAACTTCTGCTTTTGTATTCACAACCTCAAGTAGGGCATCATCTTCATATGATTGGTCAATATATTCCATATCTTGAATGGCTGCTTGTAATACTTCAAGATCCATATCTTCCAAATCTTCAACGATGACTTCTTCAGATATTACGCCTTTTGGTCTCCAAAGGTTGGCCCTTCTCCTTTCTCCTTTTGCTTCGAGGGCGGCTACAGCAGCCAATTCAGAAAGATTGAGTTTCAGATTTGCCAACCTTTCAGGATGTTTAAGGTTGCTTTCTAATTCCCTTTTTGCATTTGGTGCTGAACCATAGGGAAGGCGTTCCAGCCTTCTCATTAGATTTGCAAAGTCCCCCATCTCTTCGCGAATTGAATCCATCAATGCACCCACATGAAGAGGGTCGCTGTGCAACAATTGAAGTAGATTTGATACGTTCCAACCAGAATTAGACCAACCATTAATTTCATTTTCAATTGCACTTATTGGCATTTTTGGTATTCGTACTGTTGAGGTTGCTGAAGAAAGCCCAATATTGCTGGTAGAAGAATGAACTTCATATTCTAATTCTTTTAGATTAAGGGAATCAATATCATTCGAAATAATCTCGTATCCCCCCAGCCTCAATTCTTTGATTTCCCGAATTAACATTCTTCTATGGCGTTCATTTCGAAGTGCCTTTTTCTCAACATAAGATTGGGCTAAAGCAACTAATTCGGGGTTTTGGATAGCCATTTGTAGGTTTGAGACATGATTTTCCACCTTATCTATCCCACTAAGCGAGATATCTAGGTCCTCAAGGCGCCTGACTAATTCTAGAGATGACCGGAGGTTATGCAAGTGTGCCTGCCATTCAACCATACCTTCAACAGGGCTACTTTCTATTTTTGAACGCCAAGCAGACATGTCAAAGCCTAACTCCGACCATGATGATATTTGTTCTTCAGCCTGAATCCTAATGCTTTTCAGTTCTTGTTCTGCGGCAGCAATCAACTGTTCTAACTCGATTGTTTTACTCAAATCCCCTCCTATTTCAAGAACAGACTCATTGAGAGGGCGCCATAACTTTGCAATATTTGTCGCCTTTCCAATTAACTCATCGTGTTGCGCAGACCTTTTTTCTAATGACTCGATGACCGATTCCAAATAGAGCATGTCTTGACGTTGTGAACTTATCTCAGGTGGTAAGATGAAGCCACTAATGGTCAGTGTTCTCAACCGTTTTCCAACTTTGAGGTGACGTAAATCCAAATCTCTCGCAGTGGCTTCAACTTCAACCATCATGTTCCTAATTTCTTCTTCAGAATCGACGTTAAGGCTATTTATTCGAGATAACATTTCTTCTGCTAAAACACGGCTAAATGGTTCGATTGAAGTCGAAACCTCTTTTTTGACAATATCTATTTTTTCTGCTACCTGTTCTAATTTCCCAACCAATTCATATGCTTCACCTAGGTTTTTTGTCAGAACCAATTCTGCATTAACACCCTTTTCATATAGGGAAGCCACCATATTTTCAAGATTATTCCATCTCAATACTTGGCTTTCTTCGAGTTTTTGAACTGCATCATCTAGTTCATTTAACAAATTAGAGTTGTCAAACAATTCCCCTAGTAAAGACCCCTTTGCAATAAATACGGGGTCGAGCAAATCTAACCTAGAAACGATAGATTCTAATTCTTCGACTTTTCCTGTATTTTCCCAATTCCGTACAGAAGCTTTGGCATCTATTGCCCAAGGTCTATTACTGAGATTAAATTTATCAAACTCTTCCTGAACAAGTTCAACATTCATTGGGTCATCTAAGAGATCGAGCCAAGCAATTGCAAATTCAGCATATCTGTCATTTAGGGAGGAAATTTCATTTCTCAAATCTTCTGCAAGGTTAACACAGCGTTCAACAAACAAAACTAATTCACTAGCGTTTTGTTTGTCATTTAGTAACTTTGACTCGATTCTCTCGGTTTGGTAACCCATCTCTTGCCATTGCAATAATCGCTCTTGCCACCAAACCAAGGGGGTCGTTTTCTCATCCATGGCGGCCACCCCTTATCCAACCCTATGCAGAGGATGGGCTTTTCCTTTACGGCTGATTACAGGGTTGGAAATAGGGATTTACTGAACAAACCATCCTTTCAGGCTAAAGATTATGCGGAGTTCATAAAACCCTCAAGGCGCGGTTAGCACGTAATGGATGCACTCTCTATACTGTTTGGTCTAGCAATTATTGCCGTTGGTGGCGCCTTAGGGTGGCGGATTAACCAACTCGAAAAGAGTATTCATATTCTAAAAGAGGAATCAATTCAGAAGATGGATGAACAAAGAGCCTCGAATAATTCTAGTTTAGTAGCGGTGCATCATACCCTTGCATCTCTTGATGCTGGAGCAAAAACCCTGCTTTCTACCCAACCCCAATTAGAAGGAAGAATAATGCTCCATTCTGCTATTGCAAAATCTGAATCGGTTTTAGACCGTCAAGGAGTTTCTTCAAGCGATTTGAAAGAAGGAGGACAAAAATTAGTTTCAGCAGTTAGGGATTTGGTTGCTAGTTTGCAAGGCGACGGCTCATTAGAATCGGCCCCGTTAGATGATGTTGGATTGAGTACCCTTTCTCGACGACTTTTCATTGTTTTAGATAAATGTGGACTAGGTCCTGCAGATTTGGCATTAAATGGACTTGAATGTCGTAGGTTAGGTGCATTGGCTCATTCTGTTGGTGAAAATAAGTGGGCGTTGAAATCCTTTGAATGTGCAAACCTCCAGATTCCAGGTGACACATCATGTTTGAAAATACTTGAAAATCTAGCTAGCCATGTTGGAGATAGCGGAGCCAGATTGCACTGGCTTGAAGAACAACTATGTCTAGCCCCAGACAATCCAGAACTACTCAGGAGTCACGCTCATTTGATGGTCAATATTGATGATGCCGCAGCAGAAAAAGACGTCAAGAGATTGGAAGCCCTAGGAATCGACACTCCTGCAGATAGGAGTCTACTATCTGGATTGAGAGAACGCGCAGGAGCCCGCAATGAGGCTCTTGAATCCTTAGATAAAGCATTAGAAGAAGACCCTACAAGAGTTTCAGATTGGTCTATTAAGGCTAAAATGCATTTGGAGATGGGGGAAATGGATGAAGCACTCATCGCAGCAGATGCTTGTTTATCCCTAGATAGGCAACAAGGAGAAGCATGGGTGGTTAGGGCTCATGTTCTCAAACACCGACCAAGCGAGTTGAAGGCTGCCCTGAAGGCAGCAACACACGCCGTTGCTCTTTCAGCAGGAGGCAGTGAATCCATCTTATTGAAGGCTGATTTACTAGCCGCATCAGGAAGGAGTGAAGAAGGAAAGGAGTGTCTTGAATCCTCTTTACTATCAAACCCAATGGATTCAGAATTACGTTCAGCAATGGCTGCAATGGCCCTTCAATCTGCGGAATTACAAAAAGCCACTGATTTGTTAAGGTCAACACCATTGGAATCAATGTCCGACCCATCTATTCACATTCAATGGGGACGCTTACATCTTGCTAGTGCAGACTTACATAGAGATGGAACTGGTGAAACCGATAATAGATTACTATTGATTGCTAAGGAATCTTTTGATGAGGCGTTGAGGCTTGATCGAGAACAGGGCATCGGTTGGCTGGGAATGGCGAGGATACAGAGGCGCTTGGGAGACAAAGAAGCAGCGGCGATTTCCTTGACGAGAGCGCAAAGACTACTCCCTGAAAATCAACCTGCATTAGCAACAGAATGCGCGTTATTAGCATTAGATAATGGAAAAATCTCAGAAGCAGAAAGATTAATCGAAAACGCATCCATTTACGATAATAGGTCTGCAACTATCCCATACTTGAAGGGAAATATTGCCAGTGCAAGAGGCTCTTTTTCAGAGGCAAAGTCATTTTATTCGGAAGCACTAACAATTTCGTCGGGACACAGCCGCGCACTATTGAATAGAATCGCTTGTTCAATGGCAATGGACGAGGCTCACCTTGCACTTGATGATTGTAATACATTGCTTGAGAATGCGCCATCATTACATCTTGCTCGATTAAGGAGAGCCGAGGCCTTCATGCATTTGGCTGATTGGACTCAAGCAACAGAAGACCTTGATTTGGTATTGGAAAATAACCCACGGCATTCTCATGCACTAACTTTGTTGGCTGGTTGCAATATCGCAATGGGGCGGCCAGAATCCGCAGAGTTGCCATTAAATGAGGCTTTACGAATTAACCCAAATAATGCTGAAGCATGGCACCAAAGAGGGCTACTATACATGGAATGGGGAAGGTCTGATGCAGCGTTAGCGGATTTCGAAAAAGCTGCAAAAGCAGACCCCAATCATCTTGATGCAAGATTATACATTGCAGCGAGCCAACACGGCTCCGGTGCTTGGGAAGAAGCAAGAGATGCTTGGGCAGAAGTTCTTGAATTAAATCCCGAAAACGAGGTTGCTAGACACCGATTAGGTCAAGCCGAGTCATATCTATTCGATACTATCAGCCAATAGAATAAGATAAGGATGCCATCTTTCATCAGTTCATGGGCCTTGAACCTGGAGATGAAGCACCAACTTTTAATTTGACAAATGCCAACGCTGAAGTTGGTGGCGATGAGGTATCACTTTCAGATATCGTTACTGAAAGCGGGGCTATCGTGGTTTTCGAATGCAACCATTGCCCATATGTAATCGGCAACATCGAAAGAATGGAAAAAATGGCCGGCAGGGCAAGAGAATATGGTTTGGGATTTGTGGGAATAAATGCAAATGATGCAGTAAATTATCCAGATGATTCTTTTGGGAATATGCAGAAAAGAGGCACTGACATGTCATATGCTTACTTACATGATGAAAGTCAAGAAGTCGCTGAACAATGGGGAGCAGAACGCACTCCAGAGTTTTATCTTCTAAATGGGAAGAGCAAAGTTGTTTACAGAGGCAGATTAGATAATAGCCCAAATGACCCAACTAAGGCAACTACGAGTGAATTAATGGAAGCAATGGATGCAATGCTAATGGGTGATAAGCCGACAGTTGAACGCACTAGATCAATCGGTTGCTCAATCAAATGGAAGTAAAAACCGCCTTTTCTCCTTAGCAGGGGGTTCAAAGAGGTTGAGGGGCTCCGATGTAACATGCAGCCGGGTAATGCCCTCTCCGAAGAGCGTATTCAGGCATTCATTGATGACGTATCTGTGATGAAGTTAAAACCATCACATTTAATGTGGTATCAAGTAGATGTGGCAAACCTTGTCCAAGCAACAAACATCGTTCACCATGAAGTTAGTCCAGCCTCTGGCGAATGCTTACTATTCCTTGAAAAAAGCCTAGTCTGGTGCAGTCCGAAAACTGGAAAAATTCAACACCACCCGAAACACCTAATCCATTGTTTCGTTGACGACTATCGTTTGGGTGAAAGGAAAGCTGGAGATCCATTGATTAGGGGAGAATTATTCAGTATAACCCCTCAAAATGAACAATTATGTTGGTTACTCGAATCGAATGATGAACATGATTTACCAAAAATTCAAGAAAAAGTATCGAATTGGATGGCTTGGTTGAACCGCTGACCCACCCGTTTGCTTGAAGAATCAACCACCTCTCGCGATGAACGGAGAGATTGGATGAGCGACCTCATCAGCGGCCTTGATGCAAGAATGATTCTCGATAGTCGCGGCATGCCTACATTGGAGGTGGATTGCTATGTTGACGGGGTATTGATGGGGCGAACAGCCGTTCCTAGCGGGGCTTCGACGGGCGCTTATGAGGCGGTTGAATTGCGCGATGGAGACGCTTCCCGATGGATGGGTAAAGGCGTTGACCAAGCTATTCTGAATGTGGTTGAAAATATTCAAGAGGCAATCGTTGGAATGCCAGTTGATGCTCAAAGAGAAATTGACGAAATTCTGATTGAATTGGATGGCACCCCAAATAAAGCAAATCTTGGTGCAAATGCAATTTTAGGGGCGAGCATGTCTTGTTTGCATGCAGGTGCAGCAGCCCATGAGCTTCCACTTTGGCGATATATTGGCGGCGTTAAAGGCGGCCAAATGCCAGTGCCAATGTTGAACATTCTCAATGGGGGAGCGCATGCAAGTAGCAATGTCGATGTTCAGGAATTCATGGTCATGCCGCATGGATTTGATGACTTTTCTACTGCATTAAGAGCAGGTGTGGAATGCTATCATTCCCTCAAAGCCTCTTTGAAAGCCGATGGATTACTTTCTGGAGTTGGAGATGAAGGAGGCTTTGCCCCGAATCTACCAAGCAATGAAGATGGCCTGAAGTACATGGTAAAGGCAATCGAAGGAGCAGGATATAGCACTGAAGAAATCGGTATCGCATTAGATGTGGCGAGCACCGAATTCCATACTGAAGCCGGCTACGAGTTCGATGGACGTACGATAGACGGTGAAGAATTGGCTACAATTTATTCTGGTTGGCTAGATGATTATCCTTTACTTTCAATCGAAGATGGCTTTGATGAGGATGATTGGTCTTCATGGTCAAATTTCATGCGTAGTGATGGAGACAGGGTTCAATTGGTTGGCGACGATTTATTCGTTACTCAAGCGGAAAGACTTGCTCAAGGTATAGAGAGCCGTGCTGCCAACTCAATTCTCGTTAAGGTAAACCAAGTTGGTACAATTACAGAGACATTAGAGACTATGGCGATGGCTGATGATGCAGGGTTCAACTGCGTAGTTAGCCATAGAAGTGGTGAGACGGAGGATACAACCATTGCAGATTTAGCAGTTGGAACAAGGGCTGGTCAAATCAAAACTGGCGCCCCTGCTCGTAGCGATAGGTGTGCAAAGTACAACCAACTTCTCAGAATCGCAGAGGATGTTGAGGAATACGCACAACCATTCTGAGGTGCAGGCTTGACATTAGAGCATCATACCCAAGGACCTGGGTGGGTGCCTGAAGACGCATATATTCACAGCCGCTGGGAGGCTTTGCGAAAACCACTGAATCTACCGCTTTCTTCAGCACATTTAGATGATGACCTTGATGCAATTCATGCTTGGATAAGCAACAATAAAGAAATAATTTCAGTAGGAAGGATTCACCTAATTCCACCCCAAAGCGATGGGGCAATGGCAGACCACTCTGGAGAAGGGGCACCAACATGCCCTGCGTTTACTCCTTTAAATGGGGAAAATGGCTTCCCATCTAAGGATAGTTTGCGACCGGCAGCACATATTCGGCAAATGGCAACTGCTGAAGACCAAAGGAGAAAGGGCCATGCAGCATCTGTACTCCATATGTTAGAACACTCTTGTGTGGAACAATGGGAATGTAAAAGTGGCTGGTTACAGGCGAGGTTAGACGCAATTCCATTTTATCGCTCTCAAGGTTGGAAAGAATTTGGCAGCCAATATCATATTGAAAAAATAGGCCCACATATGTCGATGTGGAAACAGTTCAGAGGTGTTTGAATGGAATCTGGAGAAGGATTATTGAAATGGAAATCCGGAAATCTTGATTTAGAAAGGCCATTATCTGCAGAAAAAGAAACAAAGCGTTTGCAACAAGTTCCACATGAACTTCTGATTATTGAAGGAAACAGCATTGGCCACGCTGCGTTGAGAAGGCTCGGTTCAACTATTGAATTACACACGGTTGTCATTTCACCTGAACAAAGAGGCAAAGGATATTCACATATTTTGGTAGAGATGGTGCTCCGACGCTGGCATCAAGACAGAATTTTACATTCAGCGTCCATTCAACCTCCTGTTGACTTAGCAGCAGCAATGAGGGGGGATAAACCCGTAGAAGAAGTATGGCGCAGGTCAATGATATGTTTCACCCGTCACCCTTCTTTGGCTGCTACCCTAACAGCAAGTGGATTTGTACATGCTCAGAAAAAGAGGCGCTGGTGGGCATTGTGGTTGCGCAGACATCCACTTGGGATATTATCAACTAGGACTTTGCTCTCACTATTATTGAACAGAGTCTCAAGGGCGGTGAAGATGCTTGTCTTGGCTGAAAAACTACCTGAAAGAACAAAAAACACGGGAAAAATACGGACATTTTTTCAACACAGAAGGCGCTTATTCCACCAATTAGCCCATCTCTCAGATAACCGTCTCTTCATCCTCAAACCGGCCTCATCTCTAAATCTTCATTCCCAAAGAGATGGAGAGGATATTGAAGATAAACTCAAAGGAATGGGCTTGGATATAACGATTCACACCCAAGATAGGGATAAAGACCTCAGAAAAGAGGAAAGTGAATCTTGGGATCGGGGAGCCAAGGATGAACCCCCCCTCGTTGATTTAACCGAAGAAGAATGAAAATACTTTTCGCTATTATAGTGCAATAGAAGGAGCACGGACCGAGATTTGAACTCGGGTATCAGGATCTGCAGTCCCGCACATAGCCGCTCTGTCATCCGTGCGCAAGATGGGCCAGAAACAAGTTGTATTTCAAGGCGTTTGAATGCCCATAGTCTCCATCACCTTGAAGTCTGATAAGTGTGTGGGATGCTGTCGAGTCACGTCCTCGGTGGTGAACTTCATGCCGGACCTCAATGACAACATCGACCAAGTTGGGCGTGGTTTTGCTGATTTTTTAGCCCCCCCTCCTGAAGGGGTTATTCGCTTTACAGTAGGGCAACCAGATTTTGTTACTCCTGAAAAAATCAGGCGACGAGCAATTCAAGAAATTGAAGATGGAAACACCTTCTACACCCGTTCAGCAGGCGACCCTTCTCTTTGCAAGGCGTTGACTTCATGGTTAGAAGAGAAATTCAAAATCAATGTTGATTGGGAAGATGTAGTAATTACACCCGGCTGTAAGCAAGCATTATTCTATGCGTTTTTGGGCTTAGGGAATCCTGATGATGAAGTCCTTCTATTGGCGCCCGCCTGGCCCTCGTATGCATCGATGATTGCTCATCTTAGTATGAAACCAATACATGTTCCAGTACGAAAGGAGGATTTCCATCCAGATATGGATGCACTTGAGGATGCAGTTTCTAAAAACACCAAATTCATCGTTATCAATTCCCCAAATAACCCAACTGGAGCGGTTTATACTGCTGATGAAATCGCCGCCTTGGTAGATTTTGCTAATCGCCATGACCTGTGGATTATCGATGATATGATTTACGCAACGATGGCTTGGGGGGGCTCCTCATACACATCACCTACCATTTTCTCAGGTGGCGCTGAACGCACCTTGACTATCGGCGGGTGGAGTAAGGCGTGGGCTATGACTGGTTGGAGAATCGGTTTTATTAGTGGCCCAAGTAAAGCGATGAAAGCGATTCACCTTTGTCAAAGTAGCATCGCATCTCACGCTCCAACATTTTTGATGCCCGCTGCAGAGACCGCTCTTGAAGACGAGGAGAGTAGATTGGAAATGCAAAATTCATTTGCTAAACGGCGAGACTTTATCCAACAGGAATTACAGACAATCCCAGGTATAACAACTTGGAAACCTGAAGGAGCATTTTACATCATGATAGACATAAGTGGAACAGGTATGGATTCTGTAACTTTCGCTAACCGTGCTCTTGCTGAAGCACAAGTACAATTGATCCCATGCTCATTAATGCCTCATGGAGAAGGAATGTGCCGTATTTCATATGCTACAAACATTGGAAACATAAAAGAAGGGTGCTTGAGGTTGAGAACATGGCTGACCTCCTTGCAAAAGGTATGATGCTTCGCGCAGCATCATTGATATAGGGTCTCGTAAGACCACTACTCAGAGGGAACGTTGGGTTCCCTATGAACGACCCGTGTAAAAGAATGAACGAGGTAATTGACGAAATCAAGGAACTGCGGACAAATTCAGGGCCAATAAACCCCCCTGTTACAGCACTGTTTGAGTGCACCGCAATCGCCCTAAATTCGAGTAGACCCAGTGCAAGCACGGCAAACCTGCAAAATTGCGTACTGAATAGCCGTCCAAATAGCCGGCTTTCAGGCGTAGAGAGAGAACAGCGGGTTCTCTGATCAAAACAAATCTAAAAAAAAAGGAGAGATCAAGAATGAATATGAATAGAAAGACAATGAGCATGCTTGTGGCAATGTTCCTCGCCATGTCCGCACTAGCTGCGGTCAGCGGAGACGGTTCAGACCCTCTAGACGGCACCGATGGTGGAGCTGACTGGGACGGAGACGGACTAACAAACGCAGAGGAGCAAACCCACGGAACGAACATGAACAACGCGGACAGTGACGGCGACGGAATGCCTGACGGTTGGGAAGTAGCAAACGGACTAGATCCATTGAATGCTGGAGACAGCAGCACGGATTCAGACGGTGATGGCCTTTCCAATTACCAGGAGTACCTAAAGGGCACCAATCCACACAATGCCGACACCGATGGTGACGGCAAGGGCGATGCGACGGACCAGTTCCCGACTGACCCTAACGATGGTGAGAGTTCCGACTCCGATGGAGACGGAATCCCTGATGCGTACGACCCAGATTTCCAAGAGTCTAACGCTGGTTCAGGAGACGGTGGCACCCAAGGTGGCGGCGAATCTGAAGACCAGGGACAGGGCGAAGGAGAAGGTCAAGGACAAGGTCAGGGACAAGGTCAAGGACAAGGTCAGGGACAAGGTCAGGGACAAGGTCAAGGACAAGGTCAAGGACAAGGTCAAGGACAAGGTCAAGGACAAGGTCAAGGACAAGGTCAAGGACAAGGTCAGGGACAAGGTCAAGGACAAGGTCAAGGACAGGGTCAAGGACAAGGTCAGAACGGTCAGCAGGGTCAGCAAGGTCAGCAAGGACAGCAAGGTCAGCAAGGTCAACAAGGCCAGCAAGGACAGCAAGGTCAGCAAGGCCAAGGTTCCCAGCAAGGTCAACAATCTGGACAGCAAGGACAGCAAGGACAGCAAGGCCAACAAGGTCAGCAAGGTCAGCAAGGTCAGCAAGGTCAGCAGCAAGATAATGGACAAGGTCAGCAAAACCAAGGCGGCGAACAAGGCGGTCAACAAGGTGAGCAAGGACAACAGGATCAGAACGGAGATAACCAGAACGGTCAGAACCAGCAACAGCAGG
Source organism: Candidatus Poseidoniales archaeon (assembly GCA_012959275.1). Lineage (GTDB taxonomy): Archaea > Thermoplasmatota > Poseidoniia > Poseidoniales > Poseidoniaceae > UBA226. Next base: position 2,963 of record DUDM01000047.1, on the reverse strand, counting down.
GTCAGACCCAGAACGGTCAGCAAGGTCAACAAGGCCAGCAATCCGAACAGCAGCAAAACCAACAGGTTGGAAACCAGCAGGAGAACGACAACGACGGAGACGGCATCCCAGACGACATCGACAACGATGACGACAACGATGGTATCTCAGACGACGTTGACCAGAACCCTAACGATCACGACAACGACGGCATCGACGACAATGAAGACGACGATGACGATGGCGATGGCATTGACGATGACTTAGAAACCACAGATGGTGATCCAAACACCAACATCTACGACCACGATAACGACGGAATCGCAGATGCAGTGGACCTAGACATCGACAACGATGGTATCGACAACCGCAACGATAAGGGACCAAACGGCGAGGATTACTCCCGTGACCACGACAATGACGGAATGAACGACGCAGTGGACCCCGACGACGATAACGACGACATCTTGGATGTTGACGAAGTTGACGGCGCTACTGGACAGTACAGGTACGATCATGATAACGATGGTATATGGGACCTCTCGGACACTGATGACGACAACGACGGTCTATTGGACTGGTTCGAAGCCAACGATGGCAACGACCAGACCGGACAGTTCGATCACGATAACGATGGAATTGATGACCACTTAGACGACGATGATGACAATGATGGCATCATCGACGTTCTTGAAGTCTGAATCGGTTAATTAAACCCGAGCGATTGTTCAGAATACCCGTCGTCGAAGATGAACGGGTTCATGGGCCCTCTCAACGTTGAGGCGTTGAGAGGGCCGCCCCCTCGGGGAGGGTCGATGCTAATCCGCATCTCAGTAATTTCATCTTTTCATATTATTTTCAACTATTAGGGTTATGATACACCTTTTCACTGAATGGCAACTAAACCATTCTTGTCGATAACGATACTAATCTTGTTATCTCGCGGTAGAAATAGTTTGGAATCGAGTTTGTAAGAATCTTGCAAAAACCAATATTCCATCCATTTACCGTGTTCTATTGGGTGGTTTATCCTATCACCCCATTGTCTGTATATTTCGCTATGAGCTGCAAATCTTTCATTATCATTTTTTATTGACATATTATCATGAATATCGATTGCACAATCATCTATCTCATACCAAGGGCCACAACCAAAGGCATACAGGACATCGTGTAAAATTCCAGCATAATGCGACAACTTTTCGACTATATCGGATGTAAGAGATTGCTTTAGATGACTTCTCTCTTCCCAAACACTGCCCCAGTAAACTCGCTGCTGAAATGGGTGCATATGGCGTAAAGGATGTTGCTCCCTCTTAGATTGTTTACACAATTTCATTTAATTCCTCCAAATGTATTACTCTGAAAATTTTGAGTTTGTACCTTTTTCTCATCCCTGAAGATTTACAATCTACATTATGTTTTAGACGATGTTTTCCAATGTATTCTAAATGTGTTTTTTCATTAATTTCGAAAACACCCTCGAGATGATTGTACTGATGATTCCAATCTTCACCATCTCCTTTATTATGGTGCTTTAGGTCTAGGATGACATATCCTCCATTTTTTACTTTTTGAGTAAATTGTTTAGCATAATATTCGAAAGTATGGTCTGAATCTACAGGTCTCTCTATCCAGTTATCTAACCAATCAATGTACATAATATCGACAGGATCTAATATTTTCAGGGATTCTTTTCCGTCCATTGTCTCAAAGATTTCAAGGTTGTTAAAGGGCAATTGAGTTGAAAAGAAAACATCCTTCTCTTTGTTTTCTTGTGCAAATACTAAATTGTTATTTGAGTCTACAACAGGGAAATCGCTTGGTAAGTGGTTCCAGATGTCATTAATTCGCAACTCAAATGGTTTGTTGAGGCATGCTGCTAGATTGTAGCTTGCAATCCAATTTGAGCCTGCAGCTGGATGGTATATCTTCACCGATTCATTATTTTCTGGTAATTTTATCATTTTTCTAATCTTCATTTCTTCACTTCCTTATTTGTATTTGAGTTGGTAGATGAACTGCCCTGGAATTGAACCAGGTCCTCCTTCAGTTGAAGGTGTGCACCGTACACTAGCAGGTGGGGGTAGTCCACCACTCGATACGCTAGCGCATGTAAAACAACCAAAGTGCGAGTATACCATTCTCAATATTGAGTTGATAGCAGAGGTAGCGCTTAGCGATGCGAGAATAAAATGGTCATGTGCGTTCAGGGCGACAACGAAGTCGCTCCCTCCTTGTATCTTGCTTCATGACCATGTAATCACCGTCTTACCGACTTCTAAGCACAGACGCATTACCTTTTTTACATTTTCGGTGCACTGTTTTGAGGCTAAAGGTATCTCTTTGAGTTAACCCTATGAAATCAGTATTCAAAGGAACATAACACCTGATTGCAAACGCCCGAATGCTCAAGGCCAGCTGCGGGCTGAGGGAGTCATGTCGGAGGAATTGATTGACCCTGACATTCGTTTGGCTCGAACCTTACCGTCGAGATTCTATACCAAGCCTGAGCAATTCCAACGCATGATGAATGTATTTTCGGGTTGGCAATTTGCCGCCCATAGTTCTGAATTAGATGCTCACTCAATCCAACCACTGGAACATATCGAAGCGATTAATGGTGAATCAATGGTCTTGGTTCGAAGTGAAGAGACGAACTGTTTCTCCAATGTGTGTACCCACCGAGGCATGCGCTTAGCCCATGAGTCGTGCAGCAAGAAAAAACTACAATGTCGTTATCATGGACGCACCTTCAATCTTGATGGAACCTTCCAACACATGCCTGAGTTTGAGCACGCTATCAATTTTCCAAGTCCAAGCGACAACCTCAAACATTTTCCACTAAAGCAGTGGATGGGGATGTATTTTACAGCCCAAGAAGAAGGGCAAGATATACCATGGGCGATGCTTGAAGAGCGCTTTGGATTCCTCAAAGCAGAGACCTTCACTCACGACGCAAGTCGAGACCGTGACCATAGCGT
>DUDM01000046.1 GCA_012959275.1 Candidatus Poseidoniales archaeon | reverse complement strand
GAAGACGAAACCGATGATCAACCTGACTTCAACACCATAATCGCTCGAGATCATGCAGCTTGCTATGGAGTTGGTGGAACTTTCCTAACCAATGGTGGCGGCGATGCAACTTGGTTTGCTACACCTGAAACCTCTGTGAATGCTTCAGCACGATTTGCTAATATGGGAATTACTATTGACAACATGGTTGCAATGAACTTACTATTCGCAGGACATGATACAGACACTCCAACAGGACTTCTTGCACACAATGCAGATAAAACAGCATTCGGACTTGCAGGTTTCATGCAAATGGATGCAGCTTCAGCAATGACTGCATTCGGTCTTGACGCTACTCAATATGGCGCAATTGCAATGTGGGCCGGTGCTTGGCTAACCGATGTTAGCAGTTTGCCTATGGTTCTCAAGGGCGGCTCCGGTGATATGACTGCATCATTATTCGTCAATACCACCTTTGGCGGAGCAGACCCAATCAATGGCGGCTACCTAACCAATAGCCTAAACCTCGGCGGTTATTGGGAAATTATTGGTGCACCACCAATTGATTTAACCGCTGAACAATCCGGTAATCTTCTTTATGGGCCTCTTGGATTAACAACTTCAGCAGGTGCAGCAATATTCCTATTCGGAGAATTGTCTGGAAAAACACCCCCAATAAATTTCGCTACAAATGAAGCAGGCGAGCAAATGACATGGAACGCTTCAACAATTGCAACTTTATATGGAATTGATCTATCTGCTGCAAGTGCAGCCCGCGCTTTGATGATGGGCCCAATATACGGGGAAACTACCGATTCATTCGTACCAGGATATCTAATGAGTACATTCGGTACAACACCGTATTTGACTCAGCCAGTGAGTTCTTGGTTGTTCGGATGGCACGACCCAGTAAGTGCATTCCTTGCATCTGGTAATCCAATGGATATGACAGTGGGATGGGCATCTCTTGAAACCAATGAAACATATTATGGTTCAAACGGAGTCCTTAATGGCGACGGAACATCTTACACAATTTGTACAGGAGAATCTTCCACTTGTGATAAAGGAGAATCAATATTGGAAGATGGTTCAAATGAATTACCATGGCATAATACAAGAATGGCAACAGCAACTTACGGGTTGATTGGAGTTGAATATCTTGATGGTGCAACTGGTGGATTCCTTACTGGAGATGGCGACAAAGTCGACATTTCAGGATATGCGGTTGTAGAAGTCACTTGTGACGAAACAGGAACAGTTGAAGAGATACCAGTTGATATCTGCACTGCATCAGTTGATGCAACAACACGTTCAATCCAAGCAAAGAACATCAAAACTTTCACCTTGCTGGATGCAACACCAAGCGCTCTACCAATTTTCTTAGGCAGTGATATCACGTTGAAGAGTGAGAAACTATCTGGTTTGATTATCGCAGGAGAATCAACTACGACATTTTACCTGGACACTCGTGAAAACACCAATATGACCACAGCCCCTCTAATGTCTGATTTGACTAAGGTCTTCCAGATTAAGTCTTCATCAATGATAGGCGAAGAAGATGCTGAAACAATGGAGAGTTCAATTGTTACCAATCAAGAAACTTTCTCTTATTGGACCAACTTTGACCACATAGTAGATTATCTGACACTATTGTTCTATCTTGGAGCGGTTCTGTGTATCGGTAATGGTCTTCGATTAATGATGGGCGCTGAGGATGAATCCGCAGAAGAAACACAAGTTGAAAAGCATGATGAAGAAGCTGTTGAAATTACTCAACAACCTACTGATGAATGATATAGTGATTTCACACGTGTGGTATCTTCACACTAGATATTATTCAATAGGTGAGAACTTGCGAGAATTGCCAATCAATAGTGTGTGAATTCAACACCATCTAATGCGTGGGTTACCCACTGCCGCACAATTTCTATTTCGTTTGAGAATGGGGAAAAAGATGAATTTGGACTACAAAATCAATAGATTTCCTTACCTTGAATCACCTTTGAACAAATCATTGGCTGGTAATTATTTTCTCAACCAAGCAACTACGAACAATCCAACACTCAAGAATACAAACCACTCAAGAAGTAAGTTTTGCCAAACTGACACTGCTGTTATTGCAGTAAAAGTTGGTACAGTGTAGAGAAGTAACTTTGGCCAAGTCAACAAGCCCTTTGGAACTTCATCGATATAGGGAGAGCCTGGCATATTCACTCACAACAATTTGTATCAATGGCCTGAACTACAATCTCCACTTTTGCAGCAGCAGGCAATGCTGCGGCCTCAAAGGCAGCTCTTGCAGGAGCGATTGCAATACCTTCAACCCATGTAGCATAGGCATCGTTCATGGCTGGGAAATCGTTGATATCGTTGAGAAGAACTTGAACAAAGCAAGCATCATCCTTACTCATACCGGCGGCAGCCAGCAGAGCATCGACCTTGTCGAAACTGGCTTTTGTTTGCGATGTAATGTCATCGCCAGCCTCGGGAGCAATTTGACCAGATAACCACAAAATCCCATTTGATTTCACTGCTGGACTATATGGCCCATAGACCGTTGCGCCTTCAACTTCGATTCTCTCCTTGCCCGCCATGACACTGCGAAGCAAGGTTGCTGTTTAATGTCCGGCCTTTTGTCGGCAATGTGTGAAAGTACCAACATGCTGGGTTCTCGACCATCCAGCCCATGTTCAAATCCTTGCAGGATTCATCCGTGGAGGCAGCACTTCAGACATCATCATCGCTTGTGAACGGCAAGAGGTTACCCAACTTTTGGACGCCGCCGAGGGAATCTTGCCTCGTCGAAGAATCATTTGGGTGCCAAGGCCGGTAGGTCGAGTAAAAGAAATCAAGGCGGGTAAGAGATTGTTGAAAGTTGTCAAGGAATTGAAAGGATGCAAAATCCAACGCATGGTTGTCATTGGCGCAGCAGTGGAGTTATGGGCAGCAAAGAAAGTTGGCATAACCGAGCGCTGGTACATTAGTGATACTGAAGTCAACCACCTTGCACATTCATTGGCTTTGAGGCATGCAACACAGGCGCTCTTACCTCAGCATTGGGATCAAGATTTAGATAACCAGTTTCTTTCAAAATTCAAAGGCAAAGTTAGCAGATATGACGGCCTACATGGGCACATCCACCTTCACCCAGGACTTCGCCCAACTCGAGTATCAAACCCACCACGAATTTTGCTCAGACGCCTACAAGGAGGAGGAATTCATGATGATGACGAAATCGTAGCAATCCCAGATTCTCTATTAGAAGGAACCGAGGTGACGATTGCAGATGAAAATGAAGTAGAAACGCCTTGGAATTTACCGTCTTCCTTGAAATCATATGATGGCATCATCACCCAAAGTGTAACTCTTGCAAGCGAAGCGGCCATCCAAGGGGTGCCGACATTGTTGCTGACTAAAGCGAAGCGCGGATTTTTGAATGAATTACAAAAAATGGGCCTACCAATACATATTGAAAATGGTGATACTATCGAGAAATCACATTTTGAATGGCTGACAGGTCTACATTTAACAGATACTATTGACTCAAAAACATGGCCAAAAACCCGTCAGCAGTGGTCAAAGATATTTGGTGATTATTTCCAACTTTGAAGAGCCCAAAATCAGGTTAACATGCTAACAACTTCATGGTGGTCAAAGGCCCAACGTTCTGCAGGGAACCCAAGACATTCATCGAGGTCAAACCAAGCAGCATCTGCAGCATCATCTCCTGCAACAGGTTCAGCATTTGCACTGACTAAGTAGACGATTGTCACCACATGTTTGCGAGGGTCTCGAGCAGGGTCACCTCGTACACATAGAACTTCAACGACTTCGCCAATAATGCCGCATTCTTCCTTCAATTCACGAATAGCAGCATCTTCAGGGTCCTCATTATAATCAACAAAACCACCAGGCAGTGCCAATTTTCCCTTTGATGGCTCCATTCCTCTAGTTATCAGTAAAACTTGCAATTTCCCATCTACTACTCTCGTGCAAGCAGAATCTGCAGCCAGCGAAGGGTTGCGATAACCATCAGCCGCAGGAATTGGTAAAGGCCGTCCAAATTCATCCACTAATTACTCACCGAACCTGCGTCTCCTAAGTTGATAGTCATGAACTGCTTTAAGGAAATCACGGCGTGAAAATGAGGGCCAGAATACATCGCTGAAATATAATTCAGAATAGGCACTTTGCCAAAGTAAGAAATTTGAAATTCTTTCTTCACCACTAGTTCTAATCACCAAGTCAGGGTCAGGCATATGACTAGTCCACAAGCGCTTACTGACAGCAGTTTCATCGATATCTTCCAAAGCGAGGTTTCCATCTGCATGGTCCTTTGCTAATTGGCGAATGGCTCGAACAATTTCCTCTCTACCTCCATATGCGAGGCAGACTGTGAAGGTAAAGTCATCATAACCTTCAGTGACTTTTTCGGCATTTTCAATAGCATCGATGACCCTTTTTGGAAGTAATTCTCGGTGTCCAATAATCTGGACTTTAACCCCGTTTTCATGAATTTTAGAATCTTCGGCTATTTCGTTAAGCCCTTCAACATACAAGTCGTATAGACCCTTCAATTCTTTTTTTGTTCTACTTGAAAGGTTCTCAGTAGACAACGCATAGACCGTCATATATTCGATTCCAAGTTCTAAAACCCAATCCATGACATTCTTCAAAACTTGTTTTCCTTTGCGATGGCCGGTTTGAGTATTCATCGCCCTGCTCCAAGCGAAGCGGCGGTTTCCATCCATGATGAAGGCGACGTGTTTGGGTAGAGTTAGTTTGCGAACATCCTCTTCAAGGCGGGCTTCAATGCGCGCCCCGAGGACTTCACCAACCTTCTCACTCAGGCCCATTTAGGTTGCACCGGGTCTGCTGGAGGTGGGATGTCCACTTGAGGGCATCCCTGCAAACCACACTAAAAAAAATCATTTAATCGAGTTTAGAAACTCTCTCAAAAACAAGGTTGAAAATTTTTCTCGCTAATTTATAATCAAGCCTCCTTCTTCTTTTCCCATCTTTGGTATTACCCATGAAAGCAGTCAGGAAAACGTCCTTGGTCTTGTCTCGATAATCATCGATAATACGATTGGCTCCTGCAATGGTTTGATCCAAAACGTCTCCCTCAAGTTCAATTCCGATATAGGTTAAATGCCTGCTGCTAACTTTAATATTCGATCTATCATAACCTAATTCTTCACCCCGACAAAACTTAATCCGCATCGAACCATCTTCACGAGTACCATCAACTGCTCTAAAACCAAGAGTTCCATTTTCATCATTGAATTTCATCGGTGTCAATTTATTAGGACCACGACTGAATTCATCATGTTCTTTTTTCATCTCTGAGTATGTTCCTAATAATTCATCATTCTTCCAGACTTGTTGTTTAGGATTGGACTTTGAAAAAACCATCACGCAGACTGGATGTTCGGTATCATCGAAAGGATTTTCCTCAAGAATAGTGATTGAGTGAAGTTTTTCTTTCCACTTTGGAAGGTTATCAAGGTCTTGGATTCCTGATTCAGGAACAACCCAAACGGATTCTGAATATGTCTGCAATACTTTGTCAATTGCGAACTTGAAAAGGTCATCAAGTACTCCTAATTGTCCAACATCAATTCCAGGAATCGCTCCCGGTTCAAAATATGAGACCATTTTTGATTTCATCCGTTTTGCGGAGTTCTTTGCTAAGTAAGGAGGATTGGTTAATACAAATGCATTTTCATATCTTTTTACAGATTTTATCGAATCGTTTTTTTCCCAACCATTTTTCTGACATATTCCCTTGTCAATATCTAGTCCGATTTTTTCAAACCCCAATTCCTCTGCAACTGAAAGTAAGTGGCCATCCCCAGCAAATGGGTCAACGCAATGAGTGTATGAATTTGCAAGAGATTGAATGTGTTCTTTGATGTGCGGTCTTAACCAAATGGATTGTTTGGTGAAGTATTGGCCGAGTTCACGTTTACTCTCGACTGCCATGCAATACCTGTGTTGGCGTCCCTACTTGAGGCATGCGATGAGTTGACATTGAAGTATCATTTCGAGGGGTCGAGACTGATGAGTGAAAAGGAGGTCAGGTCGACTGAGTGGTTCCCTTCGGGAATTGCAACAGAGGTCACATCCTTGGACGACGCACCGAATGGCTTCAGCGCTTGGAGAATTTCTACTTCTTGGGGTACCTTTGATGCCCTTCACCTTGAGGATTCAGAGGCCGCATTAAAAGGAGATATATGGGGTATTTTGCCAGAAAAACGGCGAATCATCCATTTACCATTTAATTCAAAGATAGAGAACTCACAGCAACTTCCTCAAGAGAAGCCTTGTGGTGGAATCAAATATCAAGATAGAGATTTACTATTGTTTTTTGAAGGAGAATCAAGAGGACACTCACTCCTTTCAGGTTTTCAAGAATCACCCATTGAAACTGCTTCAGCATTAGGTACATCCTTGGGGAAATCCGCAGCATTGATGATGCAGAAAGTTTCGATGAATAATGATCAGGAAAACTGGAATGCCCGTTTGAAGGTCATTGAAGACCGCTTGAAAACCGAGACATTGTGGCGCGCTTCACATGCTCCGGAAACCCGAGGCTCGATTACATATCGACATTTGAGGCCTGAACATATTCGTATTGAAAATGGAGAAATAATCTTTGAAGGGGTTTGGGGAGGAATTGAATCTGTGATTTTGGAGATGACAGATTATCGCCCCGCGATATCTGACCTCGGAGCTGCAATCGCCTTATTGTACGAACATTGCAGAGATTCATTTGATGATGCATTACATGCTTTGCTTGCATCATGGCGTAGTCATGCACCTGCTTCATTACACAATAAAAGAGCGGTTGATGCTCACCGTGGCGGCTTACATATTTGGGTATACGAAGCCATGTTAAATCGAATGTTGATGGCAAGGGCGATGGGTGATAAAGAGCCGCTCTTTGTCAGGAAATATCTTGGTGAAGTATCGCACCTTCAAGCAGGTATGTTCCGTGCTCGTAGTTGGTCGGCTCTTTCCTTGCTTTGCTATGCTAGCGGCGGCATTGTCCTGGGTGCTTATTTATGGGATTATCTTAGTTCAAGCAATCTGCTATTATTTCCTGCCTTTTTGCTTGGTGGTTGGTGGTTTGAACGGATGTATAGAAATCAAGCGCCGTCTTATTGGTAACAGCGTCGGCGCGACGCCTTCAAATGTGAAACGGAGGTCGAGGACTCGTTCACCATGTCACAACATTCCGTTCCGATGCGACAGAACAATGCAAGAGCCATGCTAGTAATGCTGTTTTTGGTACCATTAATGATGTCAGGTGGAATAGCAGTAGCAGCGACAAATGCAACTGTAGAAAGTGCCCAAGAAGAGCCTACTGGGCTCGTCCCGACTGATATTTGGTCAGTTGATTATGTCAATGAAATATTTCCTTGGGCCGAGTCTGATGAAGATACTCTTCAATTCAAGGCCTACCACGATTATGACTCGATGCGAACAAGAATGCAGTACCTCGCTTCTCGAAACCCTGGTTTTATTGAATTCCACGAAGGATTGAATGGTGGTGAGAATGCTCGTGGTGAGCAGACTGACAGCAATGCCTACATGGGTTGGTATTACAACAATCCAAGTCCTTGGGTCAAAATAACTGGCGATGTGCAAGGTGGAGAATGGAATGCATTCAATGACGACCATGGAAATTACGAAGACCGACCGGATATAATGTTGGTTGGAAATCACCACGCTCGAGAATGGATGTCCTACGAAGTCCCAATGTTTTTCCTTGAAACAATCGCTTATTATTATGGCAAAGTCGCAGTTGACAATGACGGCGATGGACGTTCAGATGAAGACCCATGGGGAGATAGCGACGGAGATGGAGAACTCGATGATGACGGTGATTGTCTTTCTTTGAATGCATCATATCAGGATAGCAATGGTGACGGCCAAAATTGTGGGCCTGGTGACCTTGGAGTGGACGAGGATTTCTCAGAAGTCTGGATTACGGATTTGATTAACAGCCGTGAAATTTACTTGATACCAATGTTGAATGTCGATGGCAACATCTACGACCGCGAGGTGTATAGTGGTGAGAATGCTTGGGAAGATAGCCCTCGTAGCGGCTGGAGAAAGAATCTCAGAGACAACACCGTTACCGGCGTTACTCCAATTCCAGACCTCGATGAAGATGTTGACCCAAGTTGTGATGGTGTCGACCTTAACAGAAATTATCAATTTGAATGGGGGGCGCCATTAGGGGCTACAGGGCCACTTTTCCCTGGAATGTGTTATGCTGGGCCTGCTGGTGCTAACAATGATGTTTACAATGGACCGGTTGATACCGTCGACCAAGATGGAGATTTCAGATTAAATGAAGACCACGTCGATGGAAAGGATGACGATGGTGATGGATTAGTAGATGAGGATTGGTTGGGTGGAAACTCTGAACCAGAGACAAAATTCATCCAAGACCTTACAGAAATGAATGATGATAACCAAGATGGGGCATCAGAATTTGCTGCAACTTTGACTTGGCACTCTTTTTCGGAATTGGTTCTATACCCGTGGGGGCATTGTACTGATTGCCAATCTCCAGACCATGATCAATTGATTTACCATGGAAATGTAATGGCTGAAATGACTGGATATGAGAATATGCAATCTTCAGACCTTTACCCAACAAGTGGTGACTTCTGTGATTGGCATTATGGTGTTCACAACTCCTATTGCTACACCATTGAGATTGGAAACAACTTCCACGAACATCCTGATGATATCGACCATATCGCTTCGCTTAACCTTGGAGCAGCATTTTACATGCTAGAAATCGCTGGTAACCCAAGAGAGAGGGCAGATTTAGAAATTGCTGGTATGCCACAGAAACAGCACATTATGATTCCAGATAACATAACAATCCCAGAATCTGGTGCAATTCCAATCGACGTTTGTATCGACCGTTATTTCCCTTGGTCAAACCGAAGTGAAGTAAGTCATGTGATTTACAGAACAGTTTCACCTAATCGTAAGCAGACTGAGTATGGGCCACGTGAATGGAGCACAGAGTCATGGCAGAGCATTGGTTTGGATACAACTGGGGAAGTCTGTAAATTGCTAGACGGTAGCAATGGAACAACGCTCAGAGCCGAGGTTCCGGTGGATGATGCTTTAACCGGACAATTACATTACAAGTCAAGGCTCGGCACACTTTCAGGCGCTTTCCCATACACCTATCCTGCCGATAGCCAATATCACGTATTGGAATTCCCATATAGAGCACCATTTGGATCTTTTACTTCGAGTATTATGCTCTTCTTAGTTGTCGCAGCAGCGGTTTGGGGAGGGCTTGGTTTGGCTTTGCGATTAATGATGAAGTCCCCAGAGGGGCAAACTCCAGAGGAAACAGAACCCTGAGGTGAATAAGGTGTCTCAATCAGATCAATTTAGTGGCCGCGTAGGCTTAATTTTCGCATCTATTGGTGCAGCAATTGGGACTGGAAATATCTGGAGATTCCCACGTATGGTAGGGGCAAATGGAGGGGGAACATTCCTTATCCCATGGTTAATTTTTCTCTTTGCGTGGTCGATTCCACTGGTAATTGCCGAATTCGCTCTTGGTAAGCGTAGCCGTACTGGAACTATTGGAACATTCCGAATATTTGCCGGCAAGAAATTTGCCTGGATGGGATTGTGGACAGCATGGATTTCCACTGCTATCGGATTTTACTATGCAATCGTCGCAGGCTGGTGTATGAATTATTTCCGCCTTGGTTTCACCGGTGGATTAACCGATGTTGATACTGCTGAAGTATGGAATGGATTCTTGCAATCTGGAACCGAGGTGATATTCTTCCAATTCTTGGTTATCGCTATCACCATGCTGGCAATATGGAAGGGTGCAAAAGCAATCGAGAAAGTTAACGTCATAATGATGCTAAGTCTTTTCTTCCTGTTATTTTTGGCACTGGGGTTGTCGCTTTGGATGGATCTTCAAGATGGTAGCCTTGATGGATTTCTCTTCATGTTCACAGTGGACCCTGCAAAATTGAGCGACCCTGAAATTTGGATAAATGGTTTATCTCAATCTGCATGGTCTTGTTCTGCAGGAATGGGTATGGCCATCACTTATGCGGTCTACATGCGTAAGGATGAGGATACTGTTCTCAATGCATTCACCATGGGATTGGCAAATAATAGCATTTCGATTATCGCTGGATTAACAGTCCTCTCAGCAATCTTCGCTGTCGAGGCTGACCCAATAGCAACAGTTTCTCAAGGCTCTTCAGCAATCACCTTCCTTGCTCTTCCAACAGTGTTCGCACAAGCCCCCGGGGGAGCGGTTGGTGCTTGGTTCATGATGTGGGTGTTTTTCTTAGCCCTAACATTCGCGGCATTGACGAGTATGATTTCTACGGTCGAGTTATGTGTGCGAAATTTCGTTGACCACGGCTATGAGCGCAACCGTGCAGTTGCAATCACCGGCGCCATGATTTTTATTCTTGGAATTCCAAGCGCTGTATTATGGATTAAATTCGATGCAGATGGAATTGCATTCCCACAATTTTTGGAAGTCCAAGACCACATTTGGGGCTATGGATTGATGTTCAGTGGACTGTTCATCGCCTTTTCAATCTGGAAATATGGCTATATGCGCTGGCGTTCATTGGTTGAATCAGGTGAAGGAGAGCCCGGCTTTTCGGGTTATTTGAGACAAGGAGTTTCGGCTTTCCGTGATGACTTCATCAATACCGGAGACAATGATATGTGGGTAGGTCGTTGGTGGGATGTCGTCATGTACATCTTCTTCCCAGTGCTGTTCGCAGTCCTGATGGGTTCCTACTTCTTTGATATGGCGACTAATGTTGATGACCCTTGGAACCCAGCAAATCCACATGGTATCACAATCATCTTGCTCTTTTGGGTGGTTGTCGCAGCATTATTCCTCGCAGTCAACAAATACTTGATTGCAAGGCCACTTTATCGAAATATCCCAGAAGGTGCAGATTGTGATATCTCAACTTTGCCTGGTGGCGATGATGAATTAATCGTAGAAGTTGGCGAAGTCGCCCCTGGATGGGAGCATCTAACTAGCGGTGATGTTTTAGAGGCAGAAGCAATTTGATGAGGTTGGCAGATGTTATTCATCGTCAAAGTATTACTTTGGGCTTTGGTTGGCTCGATACTCTTAATTCCTCTAGTTAGATGGTTTTGGAAACGTTGGGATTCACCTAGTAAAGAATCTAGAGAATTTATTGCCGAATTAAAGGTTGAACAACAGGAAAAAGAAGTTTGGCAAGAAGCGGAAGAGTACGAAGCCGCAGTTCAAAAAGTTCAGAAAAAATGGACTAAAAGCGAGGTCACTGCTCCGATGGAAGAGGAGAAGAAATCCGCTGCAATTGAAGCATTACTTGGAAGCGAAGAAGAAGCCAAAGCAATCGAAACACAAGCAGGTCCTAGCGCCCCTCCAGACCCAATAGCTGCAGCCGCTGTAAAGCAAGGATCAAAAGTTATCGAATCGGAGATCAGCGAGGCTGAAAAATTATTCAGAGAAGAAGGAGATTTACCCCCTGAGGATATTGGAAAAGGGGCTATTTGGAAGCAAAAGCAGAAGGCAGACCAAGACGATTGGGGCGACATAGACTGGCAGTAAACCAACACCATCAGCGATTATTAGACGGTAGCATTGATGGCAGAAGAGTAGACCAGCCGACCTCATGGAGCGACCAAGAGGTACCCGTGACTTCGGCATTGCCGAGATGTCAAGGCGTCTTTGTCTTGAATCAATCCTTGAAAAAAAGGCCAGAGAAAGTGGTTACAATAGAGTTGCAACGCCAACCTTTGAATCCCTTGATTTATTCACTGCAAAAAGTGGCCCAGGAGTGGTCGGACAACTCTATGCCTTTGAGGATAAGGGAGGAAGAAAACTAACTTTGAGGCCAGAACTAACCGCTCCTGTTATGCGAGCAGTTGCCAATGAATTTCGTCAAGACGCAAAACCTCTGAGGCTGTCTTACTTTGGCTCCTGTTTTCGTTATGAAGAATTCAAAACTGGAAGATACCGAGAGTTTTGGCAATATGGAGTCGAACTTATCGGCGCCAGTGGACCAATTGGCGAAGCCGAAATTCTCGCCCTTGCGGTATCGATGTTAAGCGCCAGCGGCTTGAAGGACTGGGAATTCAAAGTTGGAAATGTTGGCATTTTACGCTCCCTATTATCCAGCCTCAATATTTCATCAGAGGTCCCTGAAGATGCAAAAGAGGCACCTATGGCAACTGTCATGAGACTCCTCGACAAAGGCGACTGGGAAGGACTTTCAAAAATATTTTCTCAAGATGACCTATACTTACTGAAATCTTTAGCAGAACTAGAAGGCGGAATAGAAGTTATCGGAGAAGCAAGAAAAATCCTGGGCAGTGTTGAAGGAATGGATACTTCACCCTTAACAGATTTAGAGATAACATTGAATGCACTTGGTGCATTAGCACCTGCACCACCAAAACTCAGCGTTGACCTGACGGTTGCAAGAGGTTTAGATTACTATACAGGAATAGTATTCGAAGCCCAAGTAGCAGAACTAGGGGGAGAAGGCCAAGTTCTAGGGGGAGGAACATATCGCTTACTGCACCTCTTTGGCCTTGAGGAATTAGACCCCTGTTGTGGTTTTGGATTGGGCTTCGACCGTGTTCTTTTGGCCTTGGAAAAACAAGCAGCAAAAGATGGGCGAGAAGAGGTTGTACCAGGACAAAGTAGCGGCCCTGCAGCTGTTGTCATCATCCCATTCAAGGTAGACCCTTCAGAGGTATTACAATTGGTTGGAGAATTACGGGCCGATGGAATCAGAGCAATTTTAGAATTAAGAAGCCGTAAGATGGGTAAGTCGATTCAATGGGCAGATAATATCGGTGCAAAACATGTAATCATCATCGGACCTAAAGACCTTGAAGCAGGAACATGTGTAATCAAAAGATTAGCCGACGGTGAACAAGTTGAAGCAGCATTAGATGCTGTAGTTGAAGGCTTGGAAAGATTAGGTTAATCATTCCTGTTTGCGCTTTACTGCAACTGCACCAGCAGCAACAGCCGCCATTGCCAAGACTGTAGTGAACCCAGGGGTATCCTCATCTTCCTTGATTCCACCTTCCACTATGTCGAATCCCTCTTCCCATGATACTGGGAGAATTGGCCAGTCGACAGTAGAATTATTTTCTAGGTATAAACGAAATAATGCTTTTTCTCCAGATTCTGCGGAGAAGGGAAAACTCCCCTCCTCGAAATTACCAGAAATGACCATTTCAAAACGGATTTGAGGACTATCTGAGCCTCCATCAAATTCAGTAATATTTTCGTTAACTGGGGCATTTAATTGAATGCTATTGTCGCCATCACGAGTACTTGTTATTTCTTCACGATAGAATGCTTCTGTTCCTCTGTAGAAAGATATATTCAAGTTTTGACATTTGCCGTTGTTATTCCCTGCGCAATCATCAACTCCATTTTCCCATGACCCACTTAACTCAAGTTTGATGTTTCCACCAAAGGCGCCCGCTGAATCGAGCAGGAAAGAAGCCTTCAATGAGGGGTCCATATCACACCATAGGTCGATTTCTAGTAGTCCCCTATCAATGCTTTCTTCCCACCAAGGCTTATCTTCCATAGCACCCATTCCCTCGGAATCATTTGCACCATAGTGATTCCAACATTCTGCGCCATCTGAATAGAGCCTCATTGTCTGATTACCTTCACCACCACGAGGCTGACGTTCTTCCACAGTTGAGTCTTGCATCATTGTAGAAGGTTCGGCTGTTGCTGGAATCATTACCAACATGCTCAACACCAAGGACATGGCTATTGCTCTGCGCATGTAAAGAGCCGGCCGGCCCTGTGCTTTGACTATTTTGATTCAAGAACTATACTAAAAATCCTCATTCAAACTCTTGAAAATGCTTGCTGCCGGCCGGTTTGCGCTTTTGGCGGGTTAATTTCAGAGCCTCGCCAAGAGCATCAGGTGCCAACTTCGGGTCGCGTAGACTCTTGCCGCCAACACCAGTAATTATCGCCATCACTTTGATGGTGTCACCAAATCCAGGGTCTTGTCTTGCACCCCAAATAACATGCGCCTCTTCACTAACTTTACAAGTTAATAAATCAACCACTTGGCTTGCCGCTTCCAAAGTCATGTAAGGGCCACCAGTGACGTGAATTAATACTCCTGTTGCACCAGAAATATCGATATCGAGAAGTGGGTGATTTAGTGCCTCATGAACTACTTCCTCAGCACCGCGGTCGCTCTCACCATAGAGCATCATCGTAACTCCACCATTGGCCATAATGGTACGAACATCAGCAAAGTCAAGATTAATCAAACTCGGCAATGTTATTGTCTCAACAATTCCCTTTACAATTTCAGCGACCAATTGGTCCATGATAGAAAAGGCCTCATCAAGAGGTAAATTTGGAACATAATGCAATAGGCGATTATTGTCCAAGACCAGAACAGCATCTGCAGTACGGCGCAGCGCCTCCAGCCCTTCAAGAGCCCGATTCATGCGCTGCTTTCGTTCGACGTGAAATGGAGTTGTTACGATTCCAACCACGAGTGCTCCAGCAGACTTTGCTTCTTCAGCAACAATTGGACAGATTCCGGTTCCAGAACCACCACCCATTCCACTAGCGATGAACACAAGGTCGGCACCAGTGACGATTCGCTTGATCATATCGCGACCAGCCTCAGCGCAACGACGACCAGTGGAGGGGTCGCCTCCAGCCCCAAGACCACGAGTGATATGCTTGCCAACCAGTAATTTTTGCAGAGCACGAGTATGGTCCAAATGCTGCTTGTCAGTATTGATAGCAACAGTGACTGCACCTTCAACTCCTAAGTGAGTGATTCGGTTCAGAGTATTATTTCCGCTACCCCCGCAACCAACGATAAGGATACGAGGGTCAGGCACGTCAAAACTGTTTAATTGCCCATCGAGCAGGGATGTTGAGCCACCTGGGCCTGATTCAGCATCCTTACGTAACTCGTTAACAAGTTCGTTGAAGGCTTCTCCGTGACCACTCATCGGAATCCCCCCTTCCTGTCGCGCCCCACCGCTATCCATTCCACATCCCCAAGATGGCCAACGCCGTTACCATCAGTATTAACGATGATGCCCGAGAATGAAGCGCGCACGACGATTTGTTGACCTGATTTTAGGGGCCACTCCGCGCCTTAACAAGGGTTAAACGGAAATGGTCGGTGCAACGCTTCAACCTCGCTTAGCTCAGTTGGTAGAGCTCCTGACTGTAGTTGGAAAAACACACGTCTCTAGCAGACATCAGGAAGTCCCCGGTTCAAGTCCGGGAGCGGGGATTCGTATTGCTAAGTGGTGTTCACATCCCCACTCCCTAGTCGAGCATTCGCTCGTTGCACTCGCAGTCTGCTCTCCTCCGTGAGCGGGGATTCGTATTGACGCGTATTGTTCACATCTTCAATTAAGTATAGATGAGATTTTACCTCTTGAGAATGTAGTTCAATCTACGTCTTCAGGAATAATACCTAACACCTTGTTGGCTGTATTAGTTGCACTTTTCAAATCGAAATCAGGAATAATTCCATGAATTAGGCAACGGAAAACTCCAATTTGGAAAATCAATGCCATTTTCCAAGCACCAAGCAAATGGGTAAACCAGTTCT
>DUDM01000045.1 GCA_012959275.1 Candidatus Poseidoniales archaeon | reverse complement strand
ATCAAATTGAAATCGATTTCCATTCCGGCGATGAACATCAGGTAAGCAAGACCGAAATCCCTCAGAAAACGGATGACTTCTCCGTCTATTTCCACCCAGCCAAGACCACTAGGACCAAGCACCATTCCAGCTATGATTTCTCCGACAACGATTGGTATTGCCACTTTCTTACTTCTTGAGACGATTATCGGTACGATGAAGGCCGCCAACATTACCAATAGTAGGGGTTGGAAATCAAATCCTGCAGACATCGGCTACCTCTCCAATTGTTGGTTGACCTCAATAGGATGGTATAGTTTTCCACAGTCAGTATTGGTAGAAGCCTTGAATCAGAGGCTTGCAATGACCTTCAACTCAACTGCTATTGGAGTCGGTAGAGCCCGCACAGCGAGCGTGGTTCTAGTTGCACCAACATCTTGGAAGTACTCACTGTAGACCTTATTGTAGCCCTTAAAATCCCTATCCATATCGACTAAGAATGAAGTAACATCCAAAACTTTGTCGATTCCTGAACCCGATGCTTCCAAGATAACTTTGATGTTCTCTATGCAGGCACGAGTTTGAGCCTCGATATCATAATCCAAAGGAGTCCCATTTTCATCTTTGATTGGACCACCAGGGATACTATTAGTCTGGGCTTGTCTTGGTCCGACACCTGATAGATAGAGCAAGTCGCCAATTCTCCTTGCATGCGGATAGGGGCCAACTGGCTTTGGTGCGGCATCTGTATTGACCAGATTTTCCCCCTCCGTCCCCTGCCAAAGTTCTGGGCCTGATTCCTCCTTTGCAAGAGTTTTCAAAACCAAGGAATCAAATTCAGCAAGTGATTGTTCTTCAATCACAATGGAATCTTCGGTTACGGCGTCTAGCACATTCCTGTCACCGAGATAATTTTCGACATCATCCTCATCGAATTCCTTGTCGCCAATTCCTCCTTCGCTGGGGTCAAGAACTACGACAGCACCTCCAGCCCCATGTAGGGCTTCGTAAGCCAGTACCTGTCCATTGAAATTATTGTGTTGACCATTAATGGCAGATAACCACCACATCGGCTTAAATGAAACCACTTTTTGTACTCGGATTTGCCCTTGGATTGTACGGGATAATTGTGCCAAGTCTTCTAATCTTCCTTCGCCAAGGAATTCCAATATTTTCTGATTCCACTCATCATCCTTCAAGGAATGAATCGCATCCTCATCTGGTGAAACTGGCTGAGTGAACATACGATTCGACATCGACATAATGACGACTGCGATTGCTTTCTTGCCACTTGCCTCTACCGCATCCGTGCAGGCCTTTGCCAGAACAGTAGTTTCAGCTCGGTTTGCATATACATTTGAAGAGCAAATGACGGCAGGAATTCGGTTGTCTGGATTCAATAATTTTAGGGCAACTACCGAACCACCATCTATAGGAAAACCATGATAGTTGACACACCGTGATTGCAAACCACGAGCCTTGTTGGCAGCATCCCAGTCTTTAGCAAATTGAGCATCGATATTGAGAGAATAGGGAATTGAGCCAAGGTCGTGGAAGTCATGGTCGACAAAGATCCATTCTGGATTAGGGTCTGAAATAATTTGATGACCAATAATAGAAGGCCAAAGAGTGGAGTAAATGATTAGAAGGTCGGCATCACTTTCTTCGATTTGACGTCTTGCTTCATCGAAACCAGCTCTTATATTTGCCCAACCTTGGTTTGCATCTGGACATAAGTATGGGTGAGGATGGGCTGGCACAACTAAGGATTTGATAATTCTAGACATCAAATCCCTCCCTTCTTTTCATGTTGCCATTCCATGATTACGTTACCCGTGCCAATTATGGTGCCATAACCATGCATCAGTGGGGAATATGTTGGCATTTCTAAGGCCGAAAACATCCAAGTCAGAGAGCCACCATCATTTTCAGAAATCGCCTGTTCAATGAACTCAGGCATTTCATCAACGACTTGTTGAGTTTTCCCTTCTCTCATCAAATCAAGGATTCGCATATCCCAAAGGTGCATTGCATGGCTTGTGATATGCTCCTTACTCATGTCTTCTGGGATAGCTGATTCTGTGGTAAAGTGGCGGTGTGAAAGTGAGTTACTTGCTATGAGTAAAACTCTCTTGCCACTGGCCTCGATAGCCTTGCGAGTACTTTCTCCCAATTGCATCATCATTTCTTGCATAACTTCAACCGAGTAATAATGGCGACTACGATTACTTGAGATTGAAACTATCGGCTTGTCCCAATCAGGGCGAGTTAAATGGCAGGAAACAATAGTCCCGTAATCGACCCGAAAGTCGGGATTCTCCATCATTTTCACAGCCATACCGTCTGCTTCTGCTTGGTCATGAATGGCCTTGGCCAATTCAATATCGACCTGCATATCATAGTTGAATCTGAATAGATTTGGAAAAACTGGGTCAACCGATAAACTCTTGAAATTCTCGACCCCAAGGAAATGTGTGCCAACGTAAGTTTGCCAATGTGGAGACAAGATGACGATAACATCGTAGTCAACTTCTTCAAGGCTTTCTCGCATTCTTTCATATCCCCAACGAAGTTGTTCCCAACCTCCTTCTGACTTCGGCTCATTTTGTGGGGGATTTTCTGCATAAATGAGATGAGGGGGGTGTGGAGCGATGATGCCCGCGACAATCTTTCCTCCGCCCATGAATAGCCGAGGCAACATCAGGTCTTTGACCTTGTTAATACGACATCTTCTTGAGGACTCCCACATCGCCCCGAACATGGATGGCGATGAGCAAAATGTGGTTCATTCAAAGGCAGCATTTGTACACGTCATTATCCCTGCGATAACTGGGGGAATATGTGGCCTAGTAGGCCAGTCGCTTGTTGATTCTGGCAAGTTAGCAAGCCCTTGGGGTGAGGGGGACTATCTCTATTCACTTTGGAATATGCATGTTGCACTCCTCGTCGTTACTATACCCGGACTTGCGATGATGGCGGCTTGGATGGCCAAACAGGGCCGCAATAGCGAGATTCTTGAATTCATGGCTGGTGGGTTTTCAACGATTATCTTGGCATTTTTGATGTCAAGTATGGCTGGATGTGGTGCTTTTATTTTGATGCTGTTTTGGTTCATGGCCTCAGGTAGTTGGGGTAAGCATGAGTTGCCGGCATTCAGACTTGGAGTTTGGTGGGGACTTGGGCTAGTTGTGGGAGCATTTTCAGGTGCTTTTGCCCTTGACATTCGCTCTTAATCGATAATGTGCATTAATTCAGTAACTAACTCAAGTAGGTTTGCTGATTCAAGCAATGATTGCTTTTCATTCGGGTCAGCGACTAATACCGAAGCGATTCGCCAAATTGAAGAGGCATCCCAATCACAGACAGTTGCTAATTGCGCACCTTTCCATTCTTCAATCATTTCTTCAGGCATACTATTTTGCTTAGCGAGATTTGATAGAAAGGCCATCCACATATCTTCTAGTTCTGCTTTGAAATTGTCATCTAATGCCCCTTCAGGCTCCATCATCCATTCTACCTTGGCACGGATATAAAGGCGTGAATCATCATCGCCACCGACCATTTCCATCAAAGATTCAAGGTCGGGAAAAACTCGGTGTTGTATCGCATCCATCGGGGGTGCAACCGGCTCGACAATCTCTATGATTCGAAACCTACGTTGTCCTTGAATCTCAATGATGTGATTGCTACCTGCTTCTTCATGGCCGCAAATCCTTGCTGTTGTACCAATTAGGTGAGGGCCAGTCCAACCATTGACCGGATGAAATGGGTCGACCAAACAGATTCCGAAGGGTAAGTCGTCGAGTAGACAATCATCTAACATCTGTTTGTAGCGTGGCTCAAAGATTCGTAATACCTGTGGCTCACCAGGCAATAATGTACATTCAAGGGGGAAAATCGGCAGTACCAAATAGTCGCCGGCTGAACCCATTAGGGAGTCAATCTTGCAGGATGTCTTTATTCCTGTTCATCAGATTGCCATCTATGAGACGGTAATGAATCGATTAGAGACTTATTCGCCATCTTCAGACGCACTAGGCGGTGGATGACGAAGCCAGTCATCCAAAGAGAAGGAATTGAGAGTAGATAGGCATTGAGCATTGAGTCATCCCCATAGTCATTGAGGACCCGAACTTCCATGACTTCAGCACCCGAATCAGTGGGGTTATGCAACAATATCAGATGCCAAACATCCGATTGACCTAGAGTGAGTTTGAGAGTTTGACCAGGGGTGACTCTAATTTCATGACCACCTTCATCGCTTAAGTTGGTCCAATTTACAGAGCCTTCAGCCATTGAAGGGAGGGCGGCTTGTAATTGAATTGCAACAACATAGAGGTCTGCATCCTTTGCCAAATTAGTGACTTCAACCTCCACCGTCTCACCATAATGTAGACGTTGAATAATTTCGTAAGTTGTGTCTCCTTCACCAAGTCTGAATGAAACTCGTTCATCCATATTTGCTTCTTGGTAGGAAACAGCAGCAAAGATACTGAGAAGGAGCATTAGGCCGATGAAGCCCTCAACCATGACATGTCGGACTACTTTCTCTTTTGTCACACCCTCAAACATCTTGCCGTGGTCATTTCTCAAACGCGGCTGTAAATGATGGATAAAGAAGGCACCAAGGGCGCCAATAGCCATACCCAACGGTATATCGATAATCCAGTGTATTCCAAGATATAGGATTGTAAAAGCAAACAAAATAGTATTTACTACGATGAAAACATGATAGCGATAATGAGCCCATTCTTTCATCTTCATGCCTTTTTCTCTAACATGGAGGATATTCAAGAGAATTATTCCAAAGGGGATTGCAATGTGCAGAGATGGAACAGCATTATCGAGGGGGTCATGAGTTGCATAAAATTCTGCATACCAGCCATCTTGATAGAGAATGGCGTCCATTCCTGGAATCCACGAACTTGTCACTTCAACATTAAAGAACAGGTAATATGGAACTGCAATCGCATAGATGAGGAGATAGTTCAGTGCAACCTTATCGGTCATATCACGCTCGCCGACATAGGCATAGTAGACGGTGGTTATGTAAATCAAGAATAAATAAATGAAAAGATAGTGGAAGTTTAGGAAATCTGTCAGGTATGAATTTCTGAAAAACTCCTGTACCCAGAGGGTTGCATTTCCTTCGATAGCATACACCCAATCAGTCCAATGACCAGTTAGGCGTTTCATCGGTTCATTCAAATCATCAGTCAAGGACTTCCACTTGATGATGATGAAATATCCCATGATGTGTAGGTAGTATCTCTTTTCGTGAATGATTCGAGCAACATCCCTGAGAGGAGTCCGGCATTGCTTTTGGTTGAGGGTAAATAGCCAGCAAGTTAGGGGAGTGAGGACCAAAACTAGCCCCATCATTACCCAATATGGATTGAGGGCCATCAAAGCAAAGCGCGAGGCCACTCCTTGAAGAGTCTTGCCAGCCATTCAGCGCTTGATGCAGATGTTTTGAGTCTCTGAATAAAATGACAGCGACCATCTGCCACCTTCACGCCCTACTCCAGATGCCTTGGTGCCGCCGAATGGAGTTCTCAAATCTCGGTGAAGCCAAGTATTGACCCAGACCATACCTGTATCGAGGGCTTCACTAACCCGTCGCCCTTTCTCAAGGTCTGTTGTCCATACCGATGCGGCAAGGCCATATTCGACTCCATTAGCAATAGCAACCGCTTGTTCTTCAGTATCAAAAGGATGTACCACTACGACAGGGCCGAATATTTCTTCAGTTGAGCAAGTTGAGTTGATGTCTAAGCCAGAAATCACCGTAGGTTCTAAGAATGCACCATCCTCAAAATCAGGTCGCTTACCACCTGTGCAGATAACCCCGCCTTCGTCCTTGGCGATTTGGATGAAGGATTCTACTTTGGAGCGGTGTTCCTTTGAGACCAAAGAGCCAAGTTCGGTATCTTCATCACTTGGGTCACCGAGTTTCATGGCTTCGATGTGCTCGCACAAGTCTGCTAAAAACTGATCATAAATCGAGGATTCAACTAGTATTCGGGAACCGCAAAGGCAGACTTGCCCTTGGTTTAGTAGACCAGCCCGAGCAACTCCTGAAACGGTTTTTTCCATATCCGCATCAGCAAAGACGATAGTGGAATTTTTGCCACCCAATTCAAGGCTTAATTTCTTGAACATCGGGGCTGCTGTCGAGGCTACGATTTTTCCTGTTGCAGTTCCTCCCGTAAAGGAGATAATACGAGTATCAGGATGTTCTGTTAGGGCTTGGCCTGCTTCATGACCAAAGCCATGAACGATGTTGACAACCCCCGCGGGTAATCTAATATCTACTAATGTCCGCGCCAACAAGTCTGCCGTTAAGGGAGTTAATTCACTGGGTTTAGCAACCACCGTATTTCCCATTGCAATAGCCGGAGCAATTTTCCAAGATAACAAATACAGCGGTAGATTCCAAGGTGTAATCAAACCTGCAACTCCGACTGGTTGCATGATAACATGATTGCTGGCATCCTCCATCTCAAAGCGTTCCACCTCTAACTCGCGCACTTGTTCGGCAAAAAACCGAAAATTTGCGACACTACGGGCAGCATCAACATCCCTTGCTAGCGAAATTGGCTTGCCAGTATCCATCGATTCAAGAGCCGCAATTTCCTCCGACTTAGCCTCAAGAGCATCGGCGATTTTATCCAACCAATCTGCTCGTTCTTCATATGATAGAACTGCCCAAGCAGGAAAGGCTCGCTTTGCCGCGATAACTGCGGCATCAACATCACTTGCAGTCGAACGTGGAATGACTGAAGTTTGCTTTGAAGTGGCAGGATTTAGATTCTCCAAACATTCTTCAGTAGCAACAAATTCTCCATTGATTAGATTCAGAACTTCAATCAATTCCTTCACCCCGAGTCGGAATCTCATAATGCCAGCGGTCTTGATCAGGGTCCCACTCATCCCAAGTTGGAATTGTCTTCAAAACTTCGAGTAAATGCGGTGGAACAACCCCTGGTACGATGAATGCCTTTTGCCGGTGTAGCGGATACGGGTTGCGTAATTCAATACCCAAGACCCCTAATACCGCCCTTGCTACATACCAAGTTGCTTGGGAGTTCCAGCCGTGAGCGATTTTTACTACGATTCCTAATCCCTTTGGGTAGTCAGGATGCTCTATTGACAAACCCAGCAGGCCGTCTGCCCCTTCTTTGGCGATGACCTTTCCCTCGCCGGCTTTGATAATGGTCGAGTCGAGGCGATTGAAACCACCTATCAAATCAGGATGTTCTACCATAGCAGACCAAATCCAATCATCATCCTTTTGTCGCACTAGTCCAGCACATAAGCGGGCTAATTCATTGACGGTATTGGCAATTGTCGGCAGGCCACAACCATCTTTGGCGATGCGCTTTGGTTGCCAGTCTTGGCCAAGAAAACCGCGAATAGTTTTCATGAACGAGAGGAAGACTTCGTGGCTTGGCAAGGTATAGCCAGCCCGCTTCCAACCTTTCAAACGGCAGCCTTTCAGTATAGCAGCATGCTCACCACTGCAGGTATGATACCATCGCCGAGGACGCCGAACTTGGCGACCAAACTGAATCAGCGGTACATCAAGAGGTGTTAGCATCAAGCCCCATTCGGATTCAGACAACAAACTCTGCGCAGCAGCAACATGCTCGGTATCGCCATTATGGCT
This sequence comes from Candidatus Poseidoniales archaeon, assembly GCA_012959275.1. Taxonomy (GTDB): domain Archaea; phylum Thermoplasmatota; class Poseidoniia; order Poseidoniales; family Poseidoniaceae; genus UBA226. The sequence continues at coordinate 8,057 of DUDM01000045.1, read as the reverse complement.
AGCCACGGCAATGGCTTTTTGCGACCAATTAGTTTCATCATCCAAGACCTCGCAAAAAGCCTTCAACATGAACGGTTTCATCATCGAGCGACCATAACATAGAACATTCCCACCAAAGGAATGGATGACCTCATCACCATGAGCCCAAGCAACAGCACCATGAATGGTAGTTTCAGAAACTCCATTGCGACGATAATCAACCAGCGGCTCCCATTCCACATCACGACCAGTAGGGATGCCCTCAACATTTTCACCAAGTGGTGAATCTGGAAATACCCCCGAGCCGGGACGACCCGGAGAGACAGCTGAATGGTCATCATGTTGTAAGGTCAAAGCGCCGCCTCCACCAACGGCACCACTTGTTCGATAAAAGCACGCATGTTGCGACAGACACGCTCCGAATCATGATTGAAGAAATCAAACCAGGTCATTATCCGGTCTTCTGGATGAAAGCGCTCAAGCATTTGGGCGGCAATTTCTGCTGGATTACCAATCAAAGCATTATCAGCAGCCTTAGCAACCTTTGCAGGGTCGAGTGTACCTTCTAGGGCAGCCCAATATGAGCCAAGTGAAGCCCTTGCCTCAAGTTTAGCAGCAGCACTTTGTTCATCTGCGGTCAAACCTTCTTCGGCATTTAGGAAGACAAAGGAAGTCCTTGGCATATCTCTCCTGCTCCAGTTACCGCCATCTTGATGGTAGCAAGCAGCCATTCTAGCATGGGTTGCTTCGATTACCTCAGGCTGAGTTATTGACAAGTTGAAAACCTTGACAGGAAGAATAGAATTAACGAACTCCTGAGCATTAGGGTCATGAGTTCCAGCGATTAACTTCAGTTGAGAGCGCGGCCAATTGCGTGGTACGATACTGATATCTTCAAACTCATAGCGGCGCTCAATATCAACCGAATCTCCTCCACCAGCAGCATCTTGAACAGCCCGCCAATCTTCATCAGAACGGAAATTTGCCCTCGTCAAAGTTGTTGCGCGAACATCATCAGAACTAAATCGGTCACCTCGTAGTAAGCGTAGGAAAATTTCAGATGCCTCCATGAAGATTTGACCACGCAAAGCCGGCCACGATTTCTCTTCAACTTCATTTCTAGGAACTATCCCATATGGGCGAGCCATGAACTCAAAGCGCCCAGCGCTGAAACCAACGTGCAACTTTCTTTGTGAAGAGGACATTCCCATCAATTGTACAGTATTTGCAATTCTTTCAGCAGCAGCGATGGGTCCTCCGCCCGCCAAGATAGAAACGACCGCCGAGCCGATGTCTATTCGCGATGTGCGATGAAAAGTTTCCAGTGCCAACTGGGGAAAATCAGTGCAGAGGCCAACTTCTCCTTGCCAATGTGGTACGACAGGTTTCTTGTTCAACTTTTGAGTTTCAGTGGATAGGTGTGCTTGTGCGAGCCATGCAACACCGAAGCCTAAATCGTCTGCTAGTGTTACCTGCTCAAAGTAATTTTTCAACATCTGTTGTTCAGAAGGGATGTGGCCTTCAGAATCGGGAGTTTGGGAAATCGAGAAGAAAATATCGTACTCCATGATGGCTCCCCCTCAGTTTAGCGAAGAGGCTGCTGATACCCGTTCTTTTCGGTTAAACAACAATGTTATTCTGTTGATTCGACCCATCGACCCTGAAACTCATCCGGTTCGGTATTATCGATGTGAATGAATAACTGCAAGGAAATCCAGACAAGAGTATTGAAGCCACTCGCCAAGCCATCTTCTCCCCCTGCCTTAGCCTCCATAAAGTCAAGGTTATCGGTACCAGAATGCCATTCCTGCCAGAAGGATGCATCTCCTCCTGCACTAAAGAAATTGAAAGTCGCATATCCTTCCCTAAAGAATGAACAATGATCGCTAGCACAAGATTCAGCGGCTGACCAATGGATTTCATTTTGAGAAGTAGGAGAATATTGCAACTCATCAACCACCGCACTTTCAATCCAATCCAGCATAACAGTATGGTTCTCATCCGAGGCGCCAGCAACTGCGATTCCCAAGTCATATGGCCCATAGCCAGGAGGTGGCACAATCGGATAATTCAGGGAAACCATGTCGAAATTCATGTAGGCCTTGACAGTTATATTTTCAGGAATATGGTCAACAAATGCCAAACTTCCAAGCAACCCTTCTTCTTCACAAGCCCATAATGCTGCAACAACAGTATGGTCGAAGTTCATGGTGCCAAGTGCTTCTGCCATCTCAAGGCTAACGGTGCTACCACTGGTATCATCATTTGCTCCTTCGGATGTTCCGCCACCTGGTGGTGTCAGGGCATAGGCGACATCGAAATGTCCACCCACAACAATCCACTCATCAGGATAAACTTCGCCATAATTGTAGGCAACGACGTCCTTCAGGTAGTCCTCCTCATATTCTGTGACTTCAACGTGGTCGAAGCCGATGTCGAGGAGATGTTGTTTCATTGTTTCAGCAGATGCTGCATAATTTTCGCCTCCATCATGGATTGAGCCTTTTCCACACCAGCGATTGTTATGGTCAGTGGTTAGCCAATCGATGGTATCGTAGGCGGATTGACCGTTGACTATTCCAGCAGCATCTATGACGCTGACATTGATGCTTTCAGTCATCTCGCCGGCTGTTATATTCAAAGTAGCAAATTCACCAGGTACAGGGTGCATAAACAATCCCGGCGATTTGAAGCCGGCTGGATAAGTCCAGTTCTCTCCGTCTCGAACTACTCCGTTTTCATCGACCAAGAAGCCGGCGCCATCGATTTCAATGCGATAATCTACGTTGGATTCAACGGTATAGTAGAACAATTCACCAGCAGGGGCGGACAACTCAAAAGAGGCAACAAATAATTCAGTGGTGCTTTTCTCCTCCTCACTTCCAAAGCAGCCGAGTAGGCCAGATGAGAGCATCAAGCAGGCCAAAAGGATGGTTTGAGGGTGCCTAGTCATATACCGCGGGTCACGCACTTGAATGAAAAACCATCGCACCAAAGAATTGGCAAGGTTTCTAGCCATGCTTGGTGAAAGGGTTCAAGAGATTAGCATGATGGCCGCAATATTATGGCAGACAGCACCCTATACCCAACCGCCTACCGGACTCATAGTCTTGGCCAAATCCAAACTCAGGGCGCTGACTTGCTCGACAAGGAAGTAACCATATGTGGTTATGCCCAAGCAATCCGCGGCAAGGGCAAAATCTGTTTTCTTGACTTACGAGACGGAACCGGCCTCTGCCAAGTATTTCTCAAACAGGGTTTGGTCGATGATGATGTGCTGAGTAGCGTGCAAAACAGCAGCCGCGAATCAACCATCCAGTTCACAGGTTCCGTAGCCCAAAAGCGGGCCCCAAAGGTAGCAGAAGGTGAGCCTGCCCCACCACCTGAATACGAAGTTGTAGCAACCGGAGTCAACATTCTCTCACAGGCCGCAACTCCACTTCCACTCGGAGTAACCGATACAGTTCACGTTGAATTAGACACCCGTTTGGATAACCGATTCCTAGACTTGCGCCGTACTCACGTCAATGCAATCTTTAATTTGAGAGCCAAGATTCTACAATACGGAAGAGAGCATTTGATTAGCGAAGGATTCAAGGAAATCAATTCTCCAAAGATTATCGCTGCTGCTGCTGAAGGTGGCACAAACCTCTTCCCAATAAAATACTTTGAGAGAGATGCATACTTATCCCAAAGCCCTCAATTATACAAGCAATTGGCAATCCTTGGCGGCTTGGAAAGAGTCTTCGAAATCGGCCCAGCATTCAGGGCAGAAAATCACGATACTTACCGCCACCTAAACGAATTCGTTTCCTTCGATATCGAGATGGCTTGGGCAAATGATGAGGATGTGATGGCAGTTCAGGAGCGAATGATTCACCATATTTGGTCATCTGTTGCTGCCAACGATGGCAAGGAAATCGAGGCCATCAATGTTTTCCGCCGCACTCAAGAGATGGATGATATCATAGTCGAGGTGCCAAGCATTCCTTTCCCACGTGTTGAATATAGTGAGGCCATTGAAATGATAGCTGCTGCTGGTCAAGACATTACTTGGGGAGATGATATCGAAGCCCACCACGCTGATATCATTGCAGAACATCATTCTGGTTTCCATTTCATACCTCGCTGGCCAATGGCGATGAAACCATTCTACATCTATCATGAGAAAGATGAGACATCCTCAAGTGGAGGACAACTTTCTCGTGGTTTCGACTTAAATTATGGCCGAGACGAAATGACCAGTGGCGGTCAGAGAGAACACCGAGCAGATGTATTGACTCAGAACCTAATCGATGTTGATTTAAATCCTGCTGATTTTGATTTCTACATCGATGGATTCCGTTTCGGAGCACCACCTCATGCAGGCTGGGGGCTGGGGGTTGCTCGCCTAACAATGGCTTTGACAGGTAGTCGTAATGTCCGTGAAACAGTATTATTCCCGCGCGACAGAAAGCGATGCACTCCCTGATGCCAAGACCGAAAGGTACGGGGTCTAAGCCCGCCTCGCAGAGGCATGGCCAAACTAGCATTTGCCTATTTACTCCTCAAAGAACACCCATATGGGAGGGAGATGTTGAAGCAAATTATGTCCGAGGGATTTATTCCAAGTATCATCATTACCGAGGACTCAGCAATCGCCGATGAAGAGCGAGAAAAATTCCTCAATCGCATCGAAGGCAATCCCATTGCAGATACTATTGTTGAACAAATGTCAGGATTAGAGATTCCACAAGTGGAAGTTTCGATTCATAATTCTGAACAGGTTATGCCTCATCTGCGTGAACTAGAGTTGGACCTCATCGTATTTGGTGGAACTCGAATTATTCGCGGTGAAATCCTTGATCATCCGAAAGATGGTGTCATCAACTCTCATCCTGGTTTATTGCCTGAATGCCGAGGTAGTGCTAGCCCTGCTTGGTCTGTTTATCACGATATACCAATTGGCTCATCGACTCATTTCTGCGATAATGGAATTGATACTGGAGAACTATTGATGCGTCGTGAAGTTCCTGTTAAGCGAGGAATGACTTACGAAGACCTGTGCTACGAGACTTTAGTTTTAGCAGGTGTATTGATGAAGGAAGCCCTAATGGCATATGAAGCAGGAGAATGGAATGCGATGCGTAGACCCCAAGGAGAGGCTGAACATCCGACTTTCCGAAATGCTCCTGATGAAGTTTTAGAAGTAGTTTATCAGAAGTTGGCTGAACAAACATATGGACATTATTGTGACTGAATAAATTATATTGGAAGAATTGAAATTGCAATTGGAGGAATGAAGAGAATGTTAGATAGTGATTCGCCATTTACACGCACCGCGATGGAAGGAATGAGAGCCTTAGTTTGTGGAGCCTCAAAGGGAATTGGACGAGCAACGGCCAAGGCTTTTGCAGAAGCAGGTTGCAAGGTTATCTTGTGTAGTCGAGATGAAGAAGAACTCGCTGGCTTATGCGCTTCATTACCAGGTCCGGGGCATTCTATTCTTAGTCTTGATTTGGAAAACACTGCGGCCGTCAAGGTTGCCATTTCTGCTCTTGTTGAAGATGAGCCAATCCAAGTTCTAGTCAATAATTCAGCAGGACCCCCAGGGGGACCATTGCTGGATAATGAAGTTGAGGAATTTGAAGCACCATTCAAGCGCCACCTACATGCTGCTCATACCATAACCAAGTTGCTTGTACCAGGCATGGTTGAATCTGGCATGGGTAGAATAGTCAACATTATTTCAACTTCAGTTCGAGAACCAATCCTCAATATTGGACTTTCCAATACTCTTCGTGGGGCCATGGCTTCATGGTCCAAGTCTCTTTCTCGTGAATTGCCTGAATGTATAACGATCAACAATATTTTACCGGGCTTCACAAACACAGATAGATTAGAATCTCTAGCCGCTTCGATTGAAAGCAAAACGGGCCGTAGCAAGGAAGATATCCATTCAACTTGGCTATCTCAAGTGCCGATTGGTCGCTTGATTAATCCTGAAGAAACTGCAAACGCCGTGGTTTTTCTATGCCTGCCACATAGCGGTGGAATCCGCGGCGTTAGCCTAGCAGTTGATGGCGGAAGAATGCGCTCAATCTGAGGCAGTAAATATGGATGAAGCAACTATCAAATCCCAACGCCGAGTTTTGATGATGGCTCAAACTACTAATAATGAAAGTAATGAGATGACTGCTTTAGCCGACCTTGCTCATCTTTTATTGAAAAAGAATGAACTTGAGGAGGCCAAGTTACTATTAGACCAAAGCCTTGAATTGGCTCGAGGAATGAAGGATGATATTGGCCTAATCGTTGCCCATTGGGGTCTGGCTGATGCTGCCCATTTAGAGAAAGATGAGGATGAAGAAGTACTCCATTTATCCCAAGTTGCGGCCATGCATATGATGATGGGCGAGCCGATACCCAAGGATATCAAAGAAAGGCTTAAAGAAATAACTGGGTGAGATTTTTGAGTAATTCTCAACTCTTTATGGAAAAGGATGAATTCAAGCGTTTCGTTATGATTGGAGCGCTGAATACTGCTATTTTTTACGGCCTTTACGAGGGCTTGTATTTTCTTTCAAGTGGCCTTGAGCATCGTGCAGCGATGAGTTGGGTTTTGGCATATTCACTGGGCTCAATCATCGCTCACAGCACCCATCGTTTGGTCACCTTCAATTCAAGTGTGCCAATCGAACATAGTTTACCAATGGCAGTTGGAGTCTATGGGTGCACCCTCATTCTGTCGACAATTTCCGAAGTCGTCTTGATTGAAATATTTGATTGGCATCATCGTCTTGCATGGATTACTAATGCCGCATCATTTGGAATCATAATTTACATTGCTTTGAGGCATCTGGCATTCCCTACCAGACTCAGCATAAAAGAAACTGAATGAGCCATTCCGCTTATACGCACCCTCTTTGTCGGAGAAGTGTGTCTCAAGCACAATCTGATGCTAGAAGGGCCACCCTATGGGTGGCCTTACTAATCGTTGCATCTATCTCTCCAATAATGACAATCCCTGCTTCGGCTGCCGATAGTATTCTGCTTTCAGTAGATGTTCTGCATGTTCAATTATCACCTGGGCATTCGAGTAATATCACCTTGACAATCGACAATAATGGTTCCAGCATTGAGGACTTCAACGTCTCAATTTATTCCTCCGGCTTGGATTCCTCATGGACAGTTTTGGCAGCCGAGGATGTGGTGGAAGATGTGCTTCCAACCTTCTCTGCAGATACCACAATAGTGGTTCGACTCGGCACCGATGCGCAGATTTCTGATAGTGGGAATATGGCGATTTATGTCAATGAAAGTGATGGAAGTTCTTCATCGATGATTACTGTTCAATTGAGCGTGCTCCCACAGCACGGAGCCAGCATTGATGCTGCGGCAATGGGCGATATGGGAATGGTTTCCATGGCGCCAGGAAGTACTCTTGACCTCAACATATCGGTCACAAATCAGGGCAATGTTATTGATTCAATTCTGCTCGCTGTTGAGGAAGAACCCGATATATCTCAATGGTGGGCTGACTGGGCAGCTGCCCAATTACCACAACCAAGTGGCAATGAGTCAGTCTTGATTACCACACCAGCAAATGATTCATACCATAATATTTCAGATGGCAATCTTAGTATCAATGTGGACTTGGATAATTTGACCGCTGACCTTGGCTATGATTTCTCCATGGTTGCATCCTATCCTGAAAACGGTTCACAAGTTTGGTCCGCAAGTTCTGTAGTCAATCAATCGAATAATTCAGCCACGGTCAATGAGAATTGGAACGCCAGTGATTTAGGAAACATAACTCTTAATGCTAATTTAAGTTGGAATTCCTCGTTAATAGCCTCGATGTCAATCGTCATTTGCTTACATAGCGGAGATGACTGCATAGCCGCACCTCCAAGTAATGGAAGCGGTAATGGAAGTGGCAACGGTTCAGGGAATGGTAGCGGTAATGGTTCTGGCAATGGAAGCGGTAATGGTTCTGGCAACGGCACTAGCATGCCAATGTCAAACGGTGGCAGAGCGGTACCAAACGGCTGGCAAGCGCGTTGGTTAGACGACCAGTTATTAGACATGAATCCACA
>DUDM01000044.1 GCA_012959275.1 Candidatus Poseidoniales archaeon | reverse complement strand
CATGGATGGATACGATGTAGTTGTTGTTAGTATTGGGGTATACTATTCAGGAAGTTATATCGAAAGTATTGAAGATTTAGATGATTGTTTTGGCGATAACGATACAGATGGAGAAGCCGGTTCTTGTCATTATACCCCTTGGACTATAGCAACCGGCGCTGTCGATGCTGCTATTTTAGACGAAAATGATTCACTTAATGGTACACGTGAAGACTTGATGAAACACTATTCAGTAACTGCACCTCCTGTTGTCTATGTTATCGACCATGAAGGCTATCCTGTTGCAAAGGAAGTTGGTGGTTCTTCTGCTAAGGATTGGTCTGATTTTGACGAAAAGGTTGAGAGAGCAATCAAGGGTGAAGCAGATGATGATAGGTTTGGAATTGAGGCTCTTCAGGTTGGCTTTTGGCCGGTTTTCGTGTTGGGACTTTTTGTTGGTTTGTTAGTTTACTTCTCACCATGCGCATTCCCAGTATTACCCTCGTACATCTCCTATTACCTCAATCTTGGATTACGTGAAGAAGAGATGAAAGAATCTGGTAAGTTGAAGGGTTCAATGCCTAGTAGTATGTCTATTGGTTTATTGGCTGGAGCTGGCATGCTAACTTTTTTCTTAGTAATTGGAGTGGCAGTAGTAACTTTGAATCAATTCATTAATTTTGCTTCTATCTTCCTTTACATCGCTTACTTTATTGCAGTTTTATTGACTGTTTTAGGGGCTTTCATGTTGATGGGTGGTACTGCAAAGTTGATGAGTTTTGTTCAGCGTTTAGTCGACCGTTGGTCAACTACTGAAGCAGATGAGAAATTCACCCCACGCCGCAATATGTATCTCTATGGAATTGGTTATGCTGCTGCTTCAATCGATTGTACTGCTGCTGCCGTTCTGCCGTTCATTGCATACACTACAGTTGCCGGAGATGGCGCAACTATTGCTGGTTTGGCTGGATTGATGTTATCTGTAGTATTTTTGATGACTGCCGTAACGATGATGGTTGGCTTGGGGCGTACAATGTTTATTGATTTCTTACGCCGTGCAACTGGTATTATCAAGATGGTTGGAGCATGGATGATGACATTCGCAGGACTTGGTTTGATCTATTATTTGTCGGCAGCAGGCCTTCAATTTTGATGCTTTTAGTCTATATTCGGCAAAGTTTGATTTACCGCCTCACCTCATAAGGTGCCGGAGGGTATCATGGTATTAACAGCAAAGATGAGTGAGCTAGCGATGAAAGTAAGCGGAAGTGCAATGCACGAAAGGGGACTAATTCGCCTTGATGTGAAAGTAAGTAATGATGGAGAGGTGCCATTAGAGGCATTGAGATTAAAGGCGCGATATAACAAAAGCGATTTGGCATCAAAGGATTCTGACAAGGCGAAACTTCACCATCTTTTACCAGGAGATTATTTTTCTCAGACTTTCTTACTTCGTCCTCGGGTTAGCATCGATGAGACAATTCTTGGAATCAAAGTTAGGGCAGAAAAAGCAGGTGTGCGTCTGGCAGTTGATTTAGACTTGGGGTCGATGAGTATCAATGTCAAGGGTCTTCCTTACGAGGGCGGAGACCCTATTCCTCGAATGTAAAATCAGTAGCGGCTTCAGACTCGCTCCATTTTACCGCTGGCTTTAGTAGCCATTGCCAGCATAATAATGCGACAATTATTCCTGTAACTAGGTCAAAGGCGAAGTGTTGTTTGGTTGTTAGGACAGATATTGCCAACATCACCCAGCCAAACCATAATGCAAGAATTGTTTTTTTCCTTTGTTGTGGCTTCAGCCAATGGCCTAGCATCAGTACGATGAGCAGACTTTGTACGATATGTAAACTTGGCCAAGCATTCCATGGCTGGTCTGTATTGTGCATGATATCACCATAGAAGAAACCCCAGAAACCTTCTCCAGCCCTGATGTCCTCTGGAATATGATTGCGGATGTGAATCTTGGTTGGAATGAGAATAAAAATGATGCTTATTGCCCATGAACTAAGGAATAAAACTTGATGCAACATCAGCATTTGGATTCTACTTATATCGTCTTTTGGAGACATCAACGCACCCGCAGGGTAGTAGAAGTACAAACTGACATAGGGAATAAATGACCACGCGATGAATGGAATTGCATCATCCAATGGCGTGACTGGGTCAAGCCTTGAAATGTCCATCCAACTAATAATTTGGTTGATTATTCCATAGGGTATTGCGAGTAAGAATATCGTAGAGAAAAAGGCAATGTATTGCAGCCTTCTACCATTTTGTTGTTGCCTTTTTTGCCAATGACTCTTCCACATCGGCCATGGTTTCAGAATTGAGTGGATATCCTTCATCCTTCTTCACCTCCTTTGAGGGAATCGATGTAGAGAACTCTATCGCAGATACTTTCTGCCACTGATGGTTGGTGGGTAACTATCAGTGCAGCAACTCCGCGTTGTTTGAGCAGGTCTCTGATTTCCTCGCCTAATTTCTTCTTATTGTGAATATCTTGGTTTACCAATGGCTCATCCATGAGCAAGAATTTAGGTTCTGCTAATAATGCTCTCATCAAAGATATCCTCTGGGCTTCCCCACCAGAAAGAGTCGATACTTTCCTCCTTTGGAATCCAGAAAGGCCGATGTCCTCCAATGCCTTTTCTATGATTGGCGGAATTTCTTTTTTGGTTATGCTTCGAGGTATGCCGATGGCAAGATTGCCGGCTACATCAAGTTGGGGCATCAGCAAAGTTTGCTGAAAGACAAGTCCAATCCCTCTTTTGTAAACTGATTGCCCTGAAATTTCTTTGTCATTGAGTAGGATACTTCCTTTACTGATGTCTTGTAAACCACAAATTGCGCGAAGTAAGGTCGTCTTTCCTGACCCATTTCCTCCCACTAGGGCAATGATTTCATTTTCTTCAACTGCGAAATTAATGTCCTCAAGGAATGTTTCCCCATCAAAAGAAACCGATAGGCCACGGACTTGCAGTGCAGTTGCCATTAGAAGCCACTCCCTTGACTTGAGCCCCTGAATCTTTCTGCGGCAAGATGTAGGATTGCACAGCATGTAAGAAGTATAGTTGAAGCAACCATTGCACTCGGTCTGGCTAGAGAATCAAATGGTCGGCTGATTGCTGAATCTATGAACATCGGCAAGGTTGCATGACTGGTGGCTCTAATGACGACCCAACTGGCACCAAATTCACCTAATGAAATCGCAATGACTAATGAGGAGGCCACAATTATTGGCGACTTCAATAATCTCAATCGTATTTTGAGCCAATTTTCAAACGGCGTTAAGCCAAGGGTTGCAGCGATTTCTTGGTGCTCTGGCTGAAGATTTCTCATCGCCTGTAAAATACATTTTATTGCAAAAGGTAGGGCAACCATACAATGCCCAATAAGCGGAATCCACCATTCTTGAATGAGGCTCGGTGAAATCCGTATGATGCCAATAAGAACTCCTAATCCAATCATCACACTTGAAAGTGCCAATGGAGTTAATGCAAGATTTTCATTGAAAGCAGACCAGAATTGATTGAGTCGGGGATTAATCCCCCTACTTGCTCTTTTTTCAGCAAGAATACATATTTCACAACATAGGATGGAGAATGGGATGATGATTAATGCCGTCATGCCCGCATAGAATAATGAGTTCTCTAAGTGTGAAAACATTTCACCTTCAAAGGAAGCAGACCATGCACGTAAAGAAAAATCACCCTTCACTTTGAAGCTGGCAACAAAAATTGAAATTAATGGAGCAGCCAAGAATATCATCAGCAAGGCCATTGGTACCCACAATACTTTCGGGGCCTGTTTTTTCTTGTTTTGAGATATCGGCCATGGCACTTGTTTTTTTCTTGCCAGAAATGATTGAAGCCAAAGTGCAGAGAGAATTATGAGAAGTTGAATCGAAGAGAGAGCCATAACCACCGCGCTGGCATCTGCGCCATAGCACCTGCTTGCCCCTTTTGCGCAGATGCCAGCAGAGCCACCAAGTTCTGCCATAGCCCTCTCCATTGTGTAAAATTCAAATCCTCCGAAGTGGAGAATAATAGCGAAAGAGGTGGCACAGAAAACGAAGGTCAAAACCATCGCAGAAGCAGCATGAGCCCAAGTCAAAGGCAACCATAGAATACGAATTCTCCCCAATCTACTTCGTCCAGCGGGTAAGACCATTGCTTGTTCTAGCATTTTTTCATCCAATCTCGAAATGACTGGTTCAACCAATCTTACAAATAGGGCAATATTGAACCAAATATGAGCCATAAGAATTGCAATCAACCACCCCAAGTGTTGGATTCCGAGGATTTCCCCTACATCAGAAATAACCCCTTTTTCAGATATCAAATCAAGCCCGCTTAGGGTGTGAAATATCCCTCCATTTCGCAATAATTCAAGAAAACCCAAGGTAGCAACGATACTCGGTACAATGAAGGGGAGGGTCGCAAGGAGTTTGAGAAGTGGATGCCCTCTCCACTTCCATCGACCGAGCATGAACGAAAGTGGAAGTCCAATCAAAGCAGTCGCTAGGGCAGAAACTAAACCTATGAGGATAGAAAATGATACAGCATTTTTTGTTTGTCTGCGGGAATCAAGGTTGAATAATGATTGCCAAAAACTGAGTTCGCTGGTATCTGCTAAGCGCTGCCATGCCAACAGGATGGGTACAACCATAATAATGATTAGAAGTAAGGCAGGGATTCCCTGCCAAAGACCTCTGATTCTTAGGCCATTACCAAATCCCATTCAGTCAACCATCCATGCATTTCTGTAGCGATTCTTTGCATGCTAATACTTGCATCAACTGGTTCAGCAGTGTGATCCGAGTATGCACCTTCTGGAATGCTTAGGTGCGATAGCACTGGATACATGACATTGGTATCAGGGATCGTACTCTGAATGGAATTGCTTAGAAGCAATTCGAGGAATACTTTTGCTCCCTCAATATTGACACCAGGGCCTGAAGCGATTCCAGCATATTCCACCTGCAGGAAAGATGCGCCACTGATATTTAGGGCGACGCTATTTGTTGCCCCACTCCCCCAGTAGGCCTCTGCCCCTGGAGAATGACAGTATGACACCGTAGCATGAGCGCCACCAATGAAGGAATCATCCCATACCCCATAGCCTGCTTCGTAGTATTGTAGGTAGGACTCGGACCAGCCATTTGTGATGATGATATCATTATCATTCATCGCACTCCACCAATCTGAATAATCTGTTGAATTGTCTGCATCGTTTTCAAAATAATCCACAGTGGCAGCGAGGAAGGCCCTTCCTGGGGTGCTTGTTCTAGGGTTCTGCACGGCAACTTTTCCTTTCCAATCCTCGCCTGTTAAGTCCCAAAGGTCGGTTGGCATCGGGACATTTTCTTCATCTGCATATCCACTATCTATGTTGAAGCATACTTTCCCCCAATCATAAGGGATTGCCAAATCACCCGAATATGGAGCACTCGCTTGAGGATGAATCGAGGGTAATGTAATCCCTGATTCTTGATATAATTCATGGTCGAGGGCGATTTGAAGAAAACTATTGTCAATGCCGATTATTAGGTCCGCAATTGGTGAATCAATTGTCTGAAGTGCTGTTTCTAGAACTGCACCTCCATCTTCTTGTTTGATGAAAATAACTTCGTACCCAGTTTCTTTTTCAAAATCAGAAATCACGCTATCAGAGAGGGCATAAATATCGTAAGTGAGGATTCTAATTTTACTTCTATCCGCTTCTATTTCAACTGTTCCTAAGCAACCAGGCAGAGTTATTGCACTACTCATGAGGATTATCATTAGTAGATTTTTACTCATTCATACCGCTACTCCATCGAATGCATCAATGAAAGCATGTGTCTTCGTGACAACCTCTCCAGGATTATCGCCAAGAATGAAAATATGAGGTTCCCAGCCAATTTCGCCGTTCTCAATGATGATATCAATTTCTCCGACAGTGGAGGATATTTTCCCTTTCACACTGCTCGATATTTTCCAGCCCATCTTTTGACAGCATTGAGTGATTTTAGTTTCATCTATACGGTTACTCTTCATAGGGGCTTTGATGTTGATGATTGAGCATTTATTTTGGTCGATTTTCTTTGCTTGAAGTAATATTTTTGAGAGGCTTGAACTGGCCCCAAGACTTGCTTTTTCATGGTGCCGGATACGTCCACCAAGAATGGAGAGGCGGCCAGGGAATGCTGCTACTTCTTCGCTGGATTCCGCCTCGGGTAAACATGCTGCCAAGTTCATACCAACTGCAGATGCCCAATTGCTCATTCTTTCAACGCTCAAGCGCGAACAAGACCATTCCAATTGACGTAGTAGGCTTGCCATCACAGCACCTCCTTCAAGTTCAATACCCGTTAATGTTCGATTTGATTGGAAAGTTTGACCGCCTTCAAATTGGATTTCCATAATCATCCGTTGACGGAGTACTTTCGTAGTGGGTCCAAACACTATCAAGTGCTTCGAAAGGTCAGCCGACCATGCATCTATGGTGTCTACATCGGCACTCGCCAAGTTGGGTAAAGTTCTGCTTAATTGCCGAGATACAGTACTCTGTGTTGAGCCCAAAATCCTAGCAATTTGGTTCTGGCTCCAACCTGCACCATTGAGGTCTCGGGCCAATTGCATGTGCAATCGCAACAACCATCTATCTCCACTTTCCCCTAACATGGATGGGCGACTGCAAAGTAGTTATTCAACATTACTCAATAACAATTCAACTTGCATCATTCCTTTTTCTTATAAAAATCAACAAAGGGTTGTTGTACTCTCTTCATCCGGATAGGAATATGGAGGGTGAGCGAGTAGAGCGTATCCTCGATGCTTTAGTTCAGCATATTAGAGTGTGGTTGGCTGATGCAGATTCAGAATTTACTACTTCATCTCCAACCTCTGAAGAAATTCGCCGCAGAAGTCGCCTGACCCCACCATTAGAAGGTGAAGGAATTGAAGGGGTCTTAGAAGGAATGGATGATTTTCTAAAGCATAGTGTCAAAACACACCACGCTGGATTCATGAATTCGCTTTGGGGTGGTTTCAATGCAAGTGCTTTTGCAGGAGAGGTCCTAACAGCTTTGGCTCAAACTTCGATGTACACATTTGAGACTGCACCTTTTGCTTCAATGGTGGAACAGGCTATCATCAAGAGGATGTCGGAGTTAGTAGGATTTGCAGATGGAAATGGAGTATTGACCACGGGAGGCTCAAATGGAAACCTTCTGGGTCTTCTATGCGCAAGGCACAACTTTGACCCCCTTTCAGTTCAAATGGGATTTGATGGTAGAAATAAAGTGGTGATGGTATCAGAAGAATCTCACTATTCAGTATCAATGGCAGCAAATGTATTGGGGCTTGGAATCTCTAATGTAATAAAAGTTAGATGTGATGAAAATGGTTGCTTACGGACTGATTCCCTACAAGAAGAAATTGAAATTGCTAAGCGAAGTAATTTGGATGTTATTTGTATCATCGCAACTTCAGGAACAACGGTTCGTGGCGCATTTGATCCGTTAAGAGAAATTGCTACAATTGCCCATTCCAATGACATCTGGCTGCATGTGGATGCTGCTTGGGGTGGGTCATGCCTGTTTAGCGCCAAACATGCGAATCTAATGGATGGAGTTGAGTTGGCAGATTCAGTTTGTTGGGATGCCCACAAAATGATGGGCGCACCGCTAATTTGCTCAGCCTTTTTGATTAAAAATGCAAATATTTTGAAGGCCGTATGCACCCATACTTCGGATGCCCCGTATTTATTACACAACCAAAGTGAGGGACTTGATTTGGGAAGACTCTCTCTCCAATGTGGACGTAGAAATGATGCCTTCAAACTTTGGTTGGCTTGGAGGGAAATAGGCGATGCAGGGTGGGCTAGAAGATGCGAAGAATTCATTGTATTGGCAGACTATTTCCAATCTTTAATTGAGCAGCAACCAGAGATGGAAATGATGTCAACGCGCAAATGGACTAATGTTTGTTTCCGAATTAAGTCAGCAAATATTGACCTTAATGTTCTGAATACCCAAATTAGAGATAAAATAATGAAACGGGGCAAATGGATGACCAGCAAAGCATTGATAGATGGTCAAGTAATTCTGAGGCCAGTTATCGCCAACTCCTCGGTTTCAAAGAAATCTTTGCAGGGCTTCATTGAAGAATGTCTGACTTGCCTAAAAATTGTTCAAGACGGCGAAATGCTCATTCAGTGAACCGGCCCATGAGTGGTCATGAAGTTGGATAGTGCTGCTGTTGCTAAACTGGCCGGACTTGTGATATCCCCTACAGATGGGGAAGGAATAACGCGAAAAAAAAAGCGTTCAAAGAAAATAAACTGGAACTATTTTGATATTGCTGGTGAACAAATAATAGAAGAGGATGAACTTCAGAGAATTAACTCCCTCGCTATACCTCCAGCGTGGACAAAAGTTTGGATTAGCCCTGATAAAAAAGGTACATTACAAGCACATGGCCTCGATAGTAAAGGTAGGAAACAGTATCGCTATCACAACGATTGGATAGCCACAGTTTCGCGCTTAAAATTCGATGCAATTCTAGAATTTGCTGAAGCATTACCCCTAATTAGAAAAGCCTACAATCGTGATATTAATTTAGATGGAATGCCCAAGGATAAAGTCGTAGCCTGCATCGTTTGGTTGATGAACCTATATTGTATACGGGTTGGAAGCGATGAATATGCGAGACAAAACGAGACCTACGGTTTGTCAACCCTAACAGAAGGCCATATGACCAAAGTAACTGGCAGTGAAGCTGATGGAGACCTTGATATTAAGATTAAGTTCATTGGAAAATCAGGAAAAGAGTGGAAGAGAACAATAGAAGATGATGATATTTGCCGTCTGATAATTGCCTCAAAAAAAATCGGCGGAGAAGACGACGACTCTCAGGACCTATTCATGTACGAAGATGATAATGGCAAGGCAAGAGATATCAAGGCTGAACACATCAACGAATATCTAAATCGAGTTAGTGGAACCTCCTTCACGGCCAAAGATTTCAGGACATGGACTGCTACTTGGATGGCTGCACAAGGATTTGCAGTATTCGATGACCCTGGTACAATCAAGGAGCGCAAAAAAATGGAGCAAGGAGTAGTCGGTGCTGTAGCAACACACTTGGGAAATACCCCTGCAGTCTGTCGCTCATCCTACATTCATCCAACTATTTTGAGTGATTGGATGGATGGAACATTTACGGATAAATGGATTAAGGCTACAATGGAAAAAAAGCAAATTAGCGGGCTGAATAAAGCAGAGTATACTACGCTGGGCTATCTAAAGTAGGGTTGAAACCCTGAACCCATCAGGCCGCCTCATGACTGGACAGCCAGTGCGAACCGCTTGTTTTGATGAGCATCTTGTTTGTGGGGGGAAGATAGTTGATTTCCATGGCTTTGAGTTACCGATTTGGTATTCAAGTATAGCCGAAGAACATCTTGCAACTCGTACAACTGCAGGCTTATTTGATGTATCCCACATGGGTTCTTTTCGTTTTTCTGGTCCAAATGTTCTGCAATGGTTAGAAAGTATTTCTACTCAAAAAGTAAGTCAAACTCCAGTTGGTCGTTGTGCATATACCCATTTCCTTGACCATCAAGGACATATCATTGATGACATGATTTTTGCAGTAGTTTCTGAATCTGAAGTGCTCGGAGTTCCCAATGCCAGTATGATTCCAATTATGTGGCAGTGGTTCACTGATTTATTACCTGATGATGGCTCTGTGCTGCTTGAAGACCTTTCTCCAAACACCTCAATTCTTGCCCTTCAAGGCCCTAACTCTCCAAGCATATGTGCTGAAGTTTTTGGCCAATCGAATGTTCCAGGTCGCTTTAAGTGGCAACGATTCGATGATGCTAATGGCTTTGAAGGCTGGATTCAAGGTACGGGTTATACCGGTGAAAGAGGATTTGAAATTTTCATTAATAATCAACAAGCCTCCCTTCTGTGGCGAACATTACTTGAAAAAGGAGAGTCACATGGACTAGTTCCAGTTGGCTTAGGTGCAAGAGATACTTTGAGGCTTGAAAAAGGATATTTACTATCAGGTCAAGATTTCCTAACTACTAACTTATCAGATAGCGACAGTAATTTGCCAACAGGATTTCTTAGCAGAAACAGTATCGAGACCAACGTTCCATTTGGCCTAGATTTGGAACATCAATTCGTCGGTAAGGAAGCAATGCAAAACCAAGACAATGAGTACAAATGGTGGGGGATAAAATACACCGAACGCGGACCGATGCCAAGACCAGGAAAAGCCATTGCATGCAAGGCTGAAGGAGATGTTATTGGCTACTTAACATCAGGCGGCCCTAGCCCAAGTCTCGGAAATCTTGGAATTGGCATGGCTTATCTCAAAGAAGTTGAGGAGGGGGACACAGTTGTAGTCATCGCAAGCCCTCGAAAATCAGTGCAAGCAATCATTTTCAGACCTCCATTTGTGTGAGCAAGCAATGCGATTAGTTGATGAATAAGCGGTCATAGGGAACATCATGCGCACGCGGGGCATCTGCATCTTCCTCAGCCTGCTGATGCTGGGGTCTGTCCTCATCTTCACTCCATCATCTGAACAATCAAATGCCACACTCGAGGAACCATTTATTCCTGCCTTTGAATTGAATGAGGCTCAGGAAACTGCCTTAGCAGACACAGGCTTTGGCCGTGGGGCAACTGCTAATTGGTCGGCATCTGGGGGTTCTGAAGGCAGAGATTTCATTTATGAAATAGTTGAAGATTCAGGTGGAAATATTATCATCGCAGGCAGTGTTTACGTCGATTGTTGGTTAGGAAGTGTTGTAGTTCATACAGAAGGACTTGGAGATATTATCGTTGCAAAGTTAGATCCTGATGGAAATTGGTTATGGGCAAAATCTGCTGGTACAGCGATTGCATATGATGAGGCGCGTGGAGTTGCTTTGGATGATGATGATGATATCTACATAACAGGTTATCTAAATGGCACAGTCACCTTTGGCAGTACTCAACTTGTTTCAGATAAATTCGATGGCTATATTGCCAAATTAAATGGCACTAATGGAAATTGGGAATATGCCATTAAATACGGCGGATTCGATGTTGATGTAGGATGGGATATTGTTGTTGACTCAGCTGAAAATGTCTATGTAACCGGCTATTACCAAAACTTTTCTTCATTTGGAATCCATAACCTGAACGGGGGAACACCTTCGGATGATTATAGATTTTTTATTGCTAAATACAATCATAGTACACCTGATTGGGAATGGGCATTCACAGCCATTGGAGATGCACTTTCAGTAGGTTTCCAGTTGGTTTTAGATGCCTCCGAAAATGTTTACATAGTTGGCTACAATACAGGTAGCGTAACTTGGAATAACAATTTCACATCAAGTACCAGTGGGACATATAACGGCTTTTTAGTGAAATATTCCAGCAGTGGTAGTTTCCAGTGGGGAAGGGCGATTGGTGCGGCATCAGGCTGTTTTGGCACAAATTGTGGAGTTTATTTCAATAACGTAGTTATCGATAGTCAACAAAGAGTAGTGGTTGGAGGAAATCAACTCGGAGATGTTACTTATGCCGGAAAATCCTACACTGGATTGGGTAATTGGGATATTGTTGTTAGCCGCTGGCAAGCCGATGGAATCCACGATTGGTATTCGATGACGGGAAGTGGTGGTGATGACCGAGTTCAAGCCTTGGCAGTCAATCCAGATGACCGACCAGTAGTCGGGGGTTGGCTAGGTGGTTCAAGCCAATTTGGAAGTACAATCCTAAGCAATATTAGTGGAGACACAGATTTTTTCATGGCTCAATTATATGCAAATGGACAATGGGATTGGGCCCATAAAATGGGTGGTTCAGGCGATGATACTACCCACGCATTGCACGTCTTATCTGATGGCACATACGTGGCTGGAGGATCTTTTTCAGGGGTTATCGATTTTGACGGCATTCCTCGCTCTGCTACAGATGAAGATATCTGGATTTGGAAATTCCGTTGGGATACAGATGATGACGGAGTTCATGATTTTACTGATAATTGCGTTAAGATTACCAATCTCAATCAATCTAATCACGATGGAGACGTCGAGGGAGATGCTTGCGAAACTGATGATGATAATGATGGCAAACACGACGCCATCGATAATTGTCAATATGGGGAAATAGGGTGGAATAGTTCTGACACTGCATTAGATTATGATTCGGATGGGTGCCGCGACGATAGTGAAGATTTGGACGATGACGGTGACGGTATTCTTGACATTGATGATGATTGTCCAAAAGGTATGACTTCTTGGATATCTGACAACCAGACTGATATTGACAATGATGGTTGCAGAGACTTGGATGAGGACTTGGATGATGACCAAGACTTGGTTGACGATGATGTGGATAATTGCCCAACTGATTATAATCCTCAACAGGAGAATTGGGATGGCGATAACTTTGGAGATAAATGCGACTTTGATGATGATGGTGATTCTGTCAATGATGATGTCGATGATTGTCCGATGAATGAAACAGGTTGGACGTCCAATTCCCAAAGCGATAATGATGGCGATGGTTGTAAGGACGATATCGAGGATGATGATGACGATAATGATGGCATGCTAGATGATGTTGACCAATGCCCTTCAGGAGTAACTGGCTGGACAGCAGGCCCGACCTTAGACCATGATGCCGATGGCTGCCAGAACGACGGCGAAGATTCCGACAACGATAATGACGGAGTTCTGAATGAATTCGATACTTGTCCTAATGGGGAATTAAATTGGATTAGAGATGGTAGTTCTGACCAAGATAGTGATGGCTGCAGAGATGCTACTGAAGACCCAAATGATGACAACGATTTCTACATGGATATCGAGGATGATTGTCCTACAGTCGAAGGTACTGCTTACCTTGGAGGATTACGAGGTTGTCCTGACTTTGATGAAGATGGTTGGGGAGATACAGCAGATGCATTCCCTCAGGATTCATCACAATGGGAAGATGGAGACCAAGATGGCTACGGAGACAACCCAACGGGTAGCAATGCAGATGATTGCCCACTAGTCGCTGGAAATTCAACCTCCGATAGACTTGGTTGCATAGATAGTGATGAAGATACTTATTCCGACCCAGATGCTGGATGGACAGTCGATGATGGAGCGGATGCTCTTCCAGATGAGCCCAGTCAATGGATAGATGGTGATAAAGATGGATATGGGGATGACCCATTTGGTTTCCAAGGAGATCTGTGCCCAGGTTACAAGGGGTTCTCCCATGCTGATAGAATGGGTTGTCCAGATAGCGATGGGGATGGTTATAGCGACTCAGGAAGTTTTGGCGGATTATCATGGGGTATTGAAAATGGTGCCGATAACTTCCCTAGTATTCCCAGCCAATGGAACGATAGCGACTTGGATGGATACGGTGATAACTGGGCCAATGTATTGTGGAATGATTCTCGCAACAAGGAATGGCCCGGAATGTGGGTCAAGGATGCCAAAAAAGTCGATGAATGCCCAGTGCATGAAGGATTTGCGGGTCAACATCAGGGATGCCCTGAAGGAATGATTGGCATCGACATCCCAGAGGAAGAAGACAATCAATCAATGATTCAGGAAAGCAACAAAGGTGGCGGAAGTACCCTTCTCTACGTTGCCGGAGGAATAGCAGCATTGGTGGCTATAGGATTAATCGTAGCAGTAGTTATTCTGATGAAGAAACCTGAGCCAAAGAATCGAAGACCGACACTCAATGAAGAAGCAGCAGTCGAAGAGGCAGTAGAAGAAAATGCAATCGAAGAAGGACCCAAAACTGTGTCATCATGGGAAAATTTACCAGGCGGGGGAGAATACCTCCCAGTCGACGAAAATGGAACAAATTGGTACCGTGAAGCCAATGGGGCCAATTGGTATCAGTCAGAAGATGGTTCTTGGACACAATACCAGTAAGCAATCAAAACGAGGCATTTGCCATCGCTTCTTGAATAATATCTTCCATCCCGACCATCGGTTCATACTCGAGTCTCTCTTTTAGATAACCGACTTCAACAACACCCCATAATTCATCTTTTTCAGGTGCCCACATTTGGACGTCAGCGCCCATTTTGGAAGCCATTGCCTCAGCAAGTTCAGAAATTGGCGTAGCCCAACCATTGCCCATGGCGAGAGCTTCTCGAGTAGGGGGCGGTGAGTGAGCAACTTCAGCAATAATGCTACAAACATCTGCGACATGAATTATTTCCTTCATCCCTTGACCATCACCAGGCACACCAATCCAGCCAGTTAGTGCTTCTCCAGCAAAGGAATGCAAGTAGCCGCGACCTTTTCCACCACCAACGGGCAAGCCGTGAACATTACTTACTCGTAAAATGGAAACGGGGCTATCCTCGGTTGCATTCTCCAAGGCTCTTTCTTCGACCCATAGTTGGCCTTCTGCAGTTGCATCGCGCGGTGAAAGAGTAGTTTCACCACTGAAGCGTTCATCAACATATTCAGGGTGTACGCGCAAAGAGCCAACTAAAATCAAGTGTAAGCCCTGATGGCGCTTCTTGGCATCAAGAATCCCCCGTGCCCATTCTTTCATCAACCGAGGTGCATCTGGATCATTTCGCTCAATCTCAGAATTAGGTGGATGGCCGTTAAAATGAATCAAACAAGTACATGATGCCAAGGCACCATCGAGTAATCTTGGATTATCAAGAGCCTCTGAAGGTATCTCTGAAGCAACATCTCCAAGCATCTCTAAGAGATGTGGGGCGATGAAGCCGTCGTTGCCGGATACTGCTATTCGCATCTTCCTCGGCACCTTGACTGACGCCGTGGGTTTAGAATGATTCCCTTCATCAGGGCTTCTTCAAGGACTCATAAATAGGGACATATCGTTGCACGATTGAAGGCCAAAGGCGGTTTTCTTGGATCCATTCTTTTGCATTAATGCCTAGTTCTTTCCTTTTTTCGTCATCTTCACTTAGTTCATTGATTATTTGTGAAAGGTGCAGAGAGTTTTCTGCTTCAAATATTCTCCCAGTATTGCCATCGCTGACTAATTCTTTGAGTGCTGGCAAATCAGAAACAATAGTAGCACAACCAGCCATCATAGATTCCATCGGCTTCAGAGGAGTCACCAACTCAGCAACACGAATACGGGGCCGAGGTACACAGAAAATGTCAATCATTGAATAATAATTAGAAATCCTATCTCTTTCAATGGGTCCAATTACCATCGCTTGAGAAGTAAGTCCCTTTGCTTCGATATAATCCACCAACCCAGTTTTATCTGAAGCACTGACAATCAATAAGCGATGAAGTTCTCCCTTCTCTTTTAGAATCGATAAAGCATCAACAAGATATTCCAAACCCTCCAAGGCTTGGATACTACCAATATATCCAACTGTGGTTTCCCCATCAATGGAATGCAGTTGCTTCCTATGTGCTGCTATTTGTTCATCTTGTATGGGATTGAGCATAGTTTCTTCTGATGCCCCATTTGGTACAACTGTTATCTTGTTTTTATTTATTCCACGACTTACTGCATCTTCCTTGAGTGAATCACCTATGCAAACTACAGCATCTGCCGCACGCAATACTTCAGTCTCTTTTCTTTTGAAGCGGCGATGGGCCAAGCCACCACTCTTCCAGCGACCATTTGCAACAGCAGTCTCTTCCCAAGCACCGCGCATCTCATAGACAAATGGAATGCTGAGTTTGCGAGCCGCGATTAGAGCAGGGGCTCCGACGCGGTAAGGAGTGTGAGCGTGGATAATGTCAGGTTTGCATTCCTCTGC
>DUDM01000043.1:80645-82182 GCA_012959275.1 Candidatus Poseidoniales archaeon | reverse complement strand
GCCAAAAAGGAAGATGAAGGGTTATTTCATAATCCAGTTTTCATTGGCCCTCTTTCTTTTGTTTTCACTTTAATCCTCTCTGCATTGTTATCACTTGCCCTACTCAGATTAGGATTTATCAAGAGCGGTTGGATGATGATGGCCTTAATTCTATCAACTACTTCTCTGGGAGTAGTGCTACCTGTACTAAAGGAGAAGAAACTGAATAATACTAGTTTTGGCCAGACCATTCTCTTGACTGCATTACTAGCTGATTTCATCACCATGTTCTTGATCTCTATCTATGCAACCTATTACGAGAAAAATAGCCTAAGCATCGAGATGATGTTGGTCTTTATTCTCTTCATTGCCTTTGCTTTCCTTCACAGAACTGGGCTTATTTTGGGCCGCATTCCTTGGATAAATAAATTGATTGATGAATTATCTCATGCCACTGCTCAAATTAAATTGCGAGCCAGTCTTGCCTTAATGGTTGGATTTATCGTGCTGGCAGGAGTATTGAATTCCGAAATGATTCTTGGTGCATTTATCGCTGGCATCATAGTTTCATTATTGACAACTGACCAAGATAGAAGAGTCGAAAAAGACTTGGAGGCATTTGGTTTCTCATTTTTCATTCCCATCTTCTTCGTCCTCGTGGGGGTGGGTTTCAACCTAAAGGAATTAGTTAAATCTCCAGAAGCAATGCTCCTTGTACCGGTCTTATTAGCGGTTGCATTGATTGTCAAATTCCTACCTACTTTAATCTTCAAATTCGCCTTTAGTTGGAAAGAAGCTTTCGCAGCAGGTTCTCTTCTTTCTGCCAGACTCTCCCTAATAATTGCAGCCTCATTGATTGCCTACAGATTAGACATCATCGAAGAAGCAACGAATTCTGCGATTATCTTAGTAGCAGTCATCACAGTAACCCTTTCTCCACTATTGTTCTCATTCTTAATGAGGGATGAAACAGAACAAGAAGATATTGAGGAGGTTGGAAATCTTGCTTTGAAAAAGTTACTCAAAGCCCTCGATAATTTCAACGTAGATTATACCACTAAGGAATTGAAAGCAATGTTCACCCATTTCGATAAGGATGGGAGAGGAACGATTGACATCGATGAATTCGTTGCTGTATTAGAAGGAGAACACTCCTCTGAAGACCTTGAGCCACTTTAAGCCGAGAGGCCAACTCGGCTTGAATGCAGTTGGTGAGTGAATATGTCGGTTGCAGGAAAGGCTCGTAAAATAACCACTCATACATTATTGGAAATGAAACTGGCAAAAGAGCCCATTTCCATGCTCACAGCCTATGACTTTAGCCTTGCAAGGATTGTCGACCGCTCCGGCATAGACGTCATTCTAGTGGGAGACTCAGCATCAAATGTTATGGCTGGAAATGAAACTACAGTTCCAATCACACTTGAGCACATGATTTACCATGCCCAATGTGTTGTTAGAGCAGTTGATAGGGCTCTAATTGTAGTCGATATGCCCTTTGGTTCCTACCAAGGGAATTCAAAATTAGCCCTCGAATCCGCAATTCGTATAATGAAAG
>DUDM01000043.1:1667-80436 GCA_012959275.1 Candidatus Poseidoniales archaeon | reverse complement strand
GATTGTTTCTCAATCGTCTTTGAAAAAATCCCCGCTGAATTAGCAAAGCAGGCCAGTGAATCTATCACCATTCCAACCATTGGAATTGGTGCTGGGGCAGGTGTTGATGGACAAGTATTGGTACTTCACGACCTATTGGGAATAACCCATGAATTCAACCCTAGATTCCTACGTCGCTACATGAATCTCTACGAGGATATCTCTAATGCTGTTGGAGAATATATCCAAGATGTGCGTAGTGGGGATTTCCCCAATCAAGATGAGTGCTACTGAGGTTTTTCCCAGTGCAATGGCTTGCCGTCTATACCGTGATACCAACCATCCTCTCCTACCACAGTTCCTGGTAATGCCTTGAGTACAACACCTGAGGTAGTCATTGGACCGCTTTTGGACGCAATCAATTCCACTTCTTCGATTTCCTCTTCGATTTCCTCTTCGATTTCCTCTTCGATTTTTTCTTGGATTTCTTCTTCGCTTTCTTCTTCGCTTTCTTCTTCTATTATTGGTTCCAATACAGCCTCATCAGCCCCGCCCAGCAAGTCCATTGCATTGCTCAATGATGCGGGCTCAGTTTCAATTATAGGTGTTGAATCGACGGTTGGTGAAAGCAAATCCATTGCATTGCTCAAAGTTGCAACTACGGGTGGTGCAGTTGCCTGAACAGCAAGAGGTGAAACTACAGCAACTGGTACAGGTTGAATTGTTGCGAGGGGGGGAGGTTGAGTAAATGCAGAGAGTGGAGGTGCAGCCCTCGGAATCGCCGGAATCTCTTCAAATTCATCTTCTTCTACTTTTTTAGAACGCTTGAAAATTGTTAATGCAATGAAAAGAAGAACACCTCCTAAAGCAAATATTGCGATACTGATAACCTGTTTATTATTTCCTAACATGCCTCCAAACATGGTGGCGGAAACATCGACATAAACAACAGATACTGGAAGGCCATCTTGGCGTACAGATAGACTATGCCTTGTTCCTTCGAACTCTAACTCAACTCGATATTCTCCGGCATCCAAAGAAGTAACTTCACCACAAGTGCAAGATACAACGGCTTCAGAGAATTCAAAATCCACTGGATTACCATTATTGTCCTGAGCGATTATTTCAAAATACAAACTCTGACCTTGGGAACCTTCAGATTCGTCATTGAAGACGATTTGAATTTGAGCAGCAGGTCCTGCAACCAATTCAATCGAAATAAATTGTACTCCATAACTTGTGTTGAAAGCAATTGGGATTGTCCCTAATATTGCGGATTTAGAGGGCGTGAAGATGTATGAACCATTACCACTACTGCCGTTTTTTATGCTACCAATGCCAGATTCGAAGTTCCACTCTACATCGGTTGTGAAGGAATTCCCACCAACGTCACTTGCCACTACTAACAAGTCGATAGCATTTCCAGAAGCAACCCTCATTGTTGAAACCAAACTAGGACTAACCTGCCATGAAACGGCTGGCCCAGGCTCTACCTCCACGGTATATCTCGATGGAACTCCACCTTCTGGAGAGATGGTTAAATCCCAAATTCCAGTCTTATTTTGCAAAAAAATATAATTTGAACCATGCTCAAGTTCTGCCATGCCTTCGCTTTGATTTAAGCGCCATTCAACATTATCTGCTTGCCAAGTTGTGCCAACGGCATCTGAAAGAATAACTTGCATCTGCCATTCAACTCCTGCTTGTAATTGTATGACTGAACTTGAGACCTCCTGTTGCTCGCTAAATTGTGAACTAAATACTACTGTTGTACCAACCGCTTCTCCAGGCTTTACCTCAATACTAAAGGAAGTTGAAAGGCCATTATAACTGCCATTCAAATAATGGGCACCAATACTGGAGGGGAAGATTTCGACACTATGACCAGCCACATCTGATGCGAGTAAATCAGAAGACCAATTTGCGGAAACATTCCAGCAATTCAGTTTTAAGTCGCAGGCATTTAGAGTATATTCAAAGCTATCATCAACATTGATTTCAGCCGCTCCGTGAATTTGCAATGAATCTGCCTGACCATGACTAACATTGATTTGCACTTCAGATTCAAAACCGTAAGCATTCATCTTGAGACTGTGATTTCCATTGCTATTGGGGATCCATGTAGTCTGCAAGCCTTCCTTCACCTGACTGCCTTCTGGAATAGTCCAATTACTACTCGGAACAAATGCAGGGGCGCTATTTCCCTTTGAATCAAGACGTCTTGGGTCGAGAGTAATTTCCTCATCAGCAGTGAGATTTTGGGAGGAAACAAGAAGTTGGACACCTACATTATCACCTTGAAGGACTGATATGCTCTTATTTGCCCAAGCATTCCCAGAACAAGCGGTTATGGTTATTTCACCTTTTGACCAAGGACTGAACTTTCCATCCCAATCTATACTGCCATTATTAGCATACCAAACGATAGTTGCCCCCATCTGGTCGCCATCTGAATTTCTAGCAATTCCAATCATCTGTAATGATTTATCTGCCGGCACACTGCCTGAACCAGAGGATTGTATCTCAAGGCTTTCCACCCCCATATCACTTCCACAATCGAGTTGGGAAATATCAGCATAGGCACTTGGAATTGGAATGATGCCGACTAATAGAAGTAGGCTGAGGAGGATATGGGTGCGCATAATATCGACCTCACTGAATCCTCGACCAGCCGCCTGCGGCATCTACATTCCAACAAGTTAGTTCACCTGTGGTATCGTAATACCACCCTGTTTGTCCCTGTACTGTACCTTGAGCAGCAACCATTACTCCGGTTTGGCGGGCTTTTTCTGCTGCTGCTTGAGCCACAGTTTGTTGAGGAACTACTGCTGCTACTGCTGCTACGGGTGCTATGGGTGCTGCGTATGTCATTTGTTGTGGAGCAACTGCCGCCACAGGTGCTGCTTGATGGAGGACATATTCGGATTCGTCGTAGTAATTTTCATCATCAGGCGTTGCCTTTCGTGCTTTAGTACGAATAACTAGCAAAACTATGAGGACAATAACAATCAAACTACTTCCGACAACCAAGGCTCCGTTTGAAGAGCCAAATGCCCCACCCAATAATGCTTCATCAACATCAAAGAAGCGTTGTTGAGTCAATTCCCCATGGCGGATAGTCACCCCATGATTTGCACCACCTTCAGCAGTCTCAATCCGCCAAATTCCACCACCTAAGGAAGTTGCATCACCTGAAGTTGAATGTACAGATGTATCACTGGAATCAAGAGCGAGGCTGTTATTATGCTCATCATAGGCTTTGACGGTTAGCAATATATCGGAACCTTGTTCGACAAAAATTGCAGAAAGGTCAGCCTCAAGTCGATGAGCAGGGCCTGGAAGTACTGTGACCGTTAGAGTATAAGAGGCATGACCAGAAAGCAAAGTGACTTGCCATTCTCCTACTTGGTAGCCCTCAAATATCCACTTTCCAACCCCAAGTGTGTCGGCAGAAAAATTACCCGCAGCCTCATCCATCTGCCATTGTAGTTCATCAACAGCAAAAGTAGAACCGGATAAATCGCTGGCTGAAATGCTTAGTTGTATTGCACCTTCTATGCCTGAAACTACTTGGAAACTATCGCTTATGTCAACACTCAGGGTTCTAGCCATACCATGACCAACATGGAAACGCACAGAAGTGTGAGCAGAGCCACTTCGGGCTCGAATCTCATGGCTGCCAATAGTTTCTGGGTGAAAGACACCCTTACTCAGTCTTAGGTCCACAGTTATATCGCTCTCCACGCCTTCCCTGATAAGGGTCCAGTTCAATAGAGCAAAGCCAATTTGGTTGCCATCTGAATCAAAAAGGGTTGGTGCAAGGTCAAGTGAATAATCGGTTGATACTTCCACCCCCTCTCCTAAGAGATTGATATTTGAGATTACTCCAGAGATAACTTCCAAGGTTAAGTTGCCTTTCAATAATATTTGCCTTTCAACATCAAACCACTCTCCATCAACGCTCCAATTACCAACCTTTACCGCTTCAAAACGGGCCCATGATGAGTGGTCCTCAAGCCATGGGATGGCTTCGATAGATTGCATTTCCCAAGAGCCATTGACAATCCAACGATTGCTTCTATTATCGCTAACCTGCATCCAAATAATCGCAGCCTCATCTGCAGTCATCCGGTCATTGTCGGTTGCAAGCACCAAACTTGTTGCATAACCGTGGATGACCTCAACTTGGATGCTGTCTTGATAACCTTCATCAGAAACAGAGATCGTCCAATTTCCAACTTGATTAGGAGACCAAATTATCTTTCCATTTTGTTGTCGTAGGGAGCCATCATCGAGAGTCCAATTGGCTAATGGTGGAGTTGAATTAGTTTGGTGCCCAAAAATATCGGTGCGGATAACTTGCAACTCAATTTCTTCACCTGCCAAAATTACTGATGAAGGCTGTTGCAATTCTAAAGTTTCTATTGAGGCAGGCTTCACTGTAATGTTGACATAGCCTGTAGCGCCACTGGTAGAAGATACTGAGATGTTCCAAATACCGGGGATATCTCCTATGTAAATCCAGCCAGAAGTGACTGTTCCGGATTCCATTTGCCAACTTAAAGTTCCAGCATTGGATAAATCTAGTTGATTTCCCCACTCATCTTGTAATTGTGGCTGTAATTCAATAGATTGTCCACTTTTAACTATGAAATTATCTCCAAAAACGATTTTTGCAGGTATGCCTGCTGTTGCATTTAGATGAATCGAATTAGATAATTCATTCCAATAAGCAGTTATGATACAAGTTCCAATTGCATCCGGAGTCCAAACTCCTTGCTCGCTTACGATGCCACAATCAGATATCCATGAGATTGTCTTATCTGATATCAGATTTCCCTTGCTGTCTTTCAAATCCGCTTGTACATCTATGTTGTTTCCAAGCATTACGCTACTCGAATTTGAATAAATATCGATACTCTCTGGCCAGCCTGCCTCGACTGTGAAATTAAAAGTCTCATTGACTCCATCTTTGCTTGCACTCAGAGTAACTAATCCAGTAATAGATGGAGTGAACATTCCTCCTGAATCAATGCTACCTGAACTAGTCCACCAATTTGGTGAGCCCAACACTTGTTGGTCATTTGAATCATACATTGTGGCACTGAATTGCAATTGAGAGTCAGCATCGACACTTATTGGAGGTGATGGCGAAATATCCATCCTGACAACCGCCTCCCTTCCCTCAACATTGCTGGTCGAGAGATTATCTAGAACTGGAGTTGAGAGGTTGAAAATGAAAAGTAGACTCATCATGATAGTGATGAAAATTCTGCTGCCCATCAATACTCACCTTCTACTTAGTCTCTCCATTCGCTCCACTCTGCATCACCTGGGGCCTTGAACCACCAAGTTCCTACTTCATCTTCCCACCATTCTGTACCGTTTTCATCAACGTTATATGAATCGTCCTGAGGTGTTTCTTGGTAGGACTGTTCTTGATATGCAGGTTGATGATATGAGTCACTCGGAGCCTGAGTTGGACCTTCAGTTGGTCCACTCGTAGGTCCGCTGGTTGGACCAGTGATTGGACCTTCAGGTTCTGAGTATTCATCGACTCCATCGTCTCCATCGTCATCATATTCATCATATTCAGAGCCAGACCTACGAACTAATATGACAACTACGCCAATCATGGCAATTAGAACAAAGACACCCAGTCCAGCACCAATGTAGTAAGTGGTGCCTCCAGACTCAAAGAAGCCACCAATATTTCCTTCTACGCTATATGTACCACTATCCTCAATTGTGGTAGAAAATTTATTCACTGCTTCGATGGTCACAGTTTGCTTACCTTCATCAAGAGTCTCAATGCTCCAATGAGAGAAGTTTCCATCGACCATCGAAGTTGTACCTCTACCGCTTGCAGATACAGAAATTGAAGTTGGTACTAGCATCTCATTACCTTGTTTATCAAAGGCCTTAATTGTCAATTCAACGGATGCTAATTG
The DNA here is from genome assembly GCA_012959275.1 of Candidatus Poseidoniales archaeon. Classification (GTDB taxonomy): domain Archaea; phylum Thermoplasmatota; class Poseidoniia; order Poseidoniales; family Poseidoniaceae; genus UBA226. Next base: position 74,506 of record DUDM01000043.1, on the reverse strand, counting down.
GTCAACCGTATCAGATAACATGACTAATTCCAAGCGATCTAATTCCGCAGGCAATACAGAGATATTCAATTGGCCGTTACTACTTACCATAGGGTGGGTGAATGAGAATTTATGAGAGGAGGCGCTGGCTTCTGAAATTGACATGCCTGTTGTTTTCGTTAATGTGATCTGATAACTTGCTTCATCCACTTCCTTAATCGAACCAATTCCCTCATAATTCCAAGTGGATTGACCATCGTAGACTCCATTCCAGTCCACTCCTGTAATGAAGGCATTTCCTGCCTTGTCAAAAGCAACAAGTGAAACTTCAACTATTTGACCAGCAATAATCTGATAGATGTCTTGTTTATCAGTAATCTCAAATCTAACTACATCACCATGTAAGACATTGATTATCGCTGACTCTTCAAGGCCATCTATTGAAACTGTGAGAATATATTCTCCAACCACATCTGAGGCATACATATCTTGTTGACCTAGAATTCCAATATTGCTCATGCCTGGGGTAAATATAATTCCAGTATCACTAATTCCGCTATCCAATCCGGTTTCCCAATCACTTCCTGAAGATAGGGTATAAGCGAGGCCGTTATTGGGGATTTCGTTGCCGTCTCCATCACGAAGAATGACTTCAAATTCAATCTCATCATCAACCGTTATCGCAACATCTTGCTCTTGGACACTGGTAAATTCTAGGCTGGCCAAAACTCCATGACTGACATTAAAATATAACAATGTAGTAAAGAATTCTGAACTATCAACATGAGTATAGGTTGCCCTCATTTCATATGGTATCGTTCTTGCGACATCGGCCTCAAATGAACAAGATGGTGCGGTTGTAGTTTCGCAAATCTGAGCAAATACTCCTGAAACAGATAGGCTCCATGTCGCCTCTATGGTCCATCTATTGCCGTCAAAATCAGCACCCCATGCCCTCAAGACAACTCGGTCAACATCATCTGTTGTCATCGAATCATTTGTCATCGCAACATCTGAACCATCTCTATCTTGAGTTCTTTCAACCGTCATTTCAACAATTACACCATGTGCAACATTGATGTAAACGGTAGTAGTCTTTGATTCGAGGCTTGCCTTTATCCAACGGTTTCCTACTTCCGCAGGGTCCCATTGTGCAGTTGTACCGTTTGTCAATGTTCCACTTTGAATTTCCCAAGCATTGGCTGGAAGTTCTATTGGTAGTTCATTGCCTCTGATATCTACTCGAGTTGTATTGAGCCAAACTATGTCATCAGCGCTAACTGATTCATTGCTGACATCTACTCTCAAGTGGTCGATTAATCCATGCCCAACTGTAATCATCGAACTTGCACTTGCTCCGCTTGCACTGCTAAGGTTAACATTCCATGTTCCAACCTTATCTGCACTATACAATCCTGCAGTGGTCATATTTCCATCATCAACTTGCCAACTAATGTTGCCGGCCTCACTCAACTGAAGTTCGTTCATCTTTGCATCTCTCAAGATGAATGTGAATTGACAATCCTCTCCTGCTGCAACATTTTCTGAGCATGGGCTCATCTCGAAGTGAGATGGTGCGCCAGTGGTGACGGTTATCTCAACTTCAATAATTATGCTATTCCAAGTCACATTGACTGTTTGTTGGCCCGCTGTCCATGCAAAGAATCGTTGTGCTTCATTCCAGCCTGAAGATGGAGTGGTGGTGGATAAACTACCATTGGAATTCTGCCATTGAATATTTTGTTGAGTGACTAAGTTTCCATATTGGTCGAGAACTTTCACCTCAATATCTAGTGATTCATCTGCTGTTATGGTTGCAGTAGTCGGACTTACTATGTGTACAACTGCTGCTCCAGGGTTAACAGTGACTTGGAGGCTTTGGCAAACTGCTCCAAAGCAGGCTGAGATTACCCAAGTGCCAACCAAATGTGGTTTGAATAGACCTGTGGAATCTATGCTGCCATTCTCTGCATACCATTCAACTGATTGGTTCAATACTCCTCCCTGAGTGTCATATAGGATGGAATTGAAATCAATATTTGTATCTGCATCAGTAATGATTCCGGTTCCGGATGTTATTGACACGCTATCGACACTGGTGTAGTTAAAGAGAATTAATGGGCGAATGCTTTCAATGATTGATTCACTTGAATGAATTTCCATATTCATCTGACCGGTATTAGTGCTTCCAATAAGTATGAAATGATTTGCTGATGTCATAGATAATCCTGAATGAGTTAAATCCAACCAAAAGCTGCTACCAATATCTGAAAGGGTTATCTGGATATTATCAGTTGCAGGTCCGTAATCTACTCCTGCCAATAATCCTGGACTTGCCCAAGGAACACCTGAAGAAGAGTCATTCCAGTTGCTTCCTTGTGAATTGAATGGTGAATTCAATAATGGATGAACCGAGAGACTCATGCTGGTTGCACCATTCATGACATCGACAAACATGACCTTGAATTGAACACTGGCAGAATGGGCAGATGCATTTGCAGGCAATGGTAAATCACTAACATCTATGCTGAACATTCCCCTACACTGATGGTAAGTTGCTGAACCTTGGCCACAAGATGAGCCAACCAAAATATCTTCTTCGGAATGACTTGCAGTTGGGCTGGCATTTCCTATCCATCCGTCGATAATATCCGGATGCCCTATTTGGGATACTTCTTGACCATGACGAACTTGGTAAGTCCAAGTTAAGTCACTGTTATTCGTATGATTAACTGGATCTCCAACCGCAAATGCCCAACGGCTACTAGAAGGGCCAGGAATACTACCGTTAATCGCTTGCACCCACCATTGGTGACTTGAGCCTGCATCGAGGTAATCACTCAAAGAAAATGATGAGCCGATAAATCCTGAATCCTCCCAACTCCTGTACTTGGTTTGTCCAGAATCACTTGAAATTGTAAATACATAGCCAGTTGCATCGGCTACATCATTCCAATCAAATTGCGGATTCCTATCGGATGATAGCATCCAGTTATCCTCTTGATAGAGAACTAATCCATCACTTGGAGCAACAAGGGTTGGTTGAGCAGGAGGGATGATTCCAGCCGAATTATCGACATAATCTAGGATTAATTGAGGCCTCAATGAAAGATTGTAATATTCCGAAGAATGGAAGACCATAGTCGTTGCAGGAGTTCCAACTGGAGATAACATGACTGATAGAGTTCGATTACCCAATGCCACATTTGATTGAGCCAAAGAGGTGATATCCCATTCCATCCAACCATCGGGCGGTAAAATGCCAAGGGTGGAACGTGTTATCTCAGTGCTATTACAAGTAGGCGAGTTGTTGTAACTAAGACTGCCTTGTGAAAAAGAATCACATGCATGTGCACTGATAGTAACGGCTGAGCCCCCAACGATATTTGTTCGATATAATCGAAGCAAAACCTGAGTCGGCGTCATGTTCGCTGGGAAGGGCATTTCATTGAGGTCATACTCGATGAGAATGCTCGATTGACCAGTTCCCCCATGCGATAATCCTAGTGTTAGATTGCTTGAGGACCCATGTTGAGTAGATTGAGAAGAGGAATCTATCCAGCCATCAGGGACCGAAGGCAGACTACCAGTATACCGGAATATGCTATCACGATAGAGTGTTATTGAATGGTTGCCATTTCCATCATCTGAACCCTGAGCATCCGGCAAACGGAAGGCTATCGGCGTGGTCCAATTACCAATTCTAGTACCCTGAAGTGAACGCACCCTCCACCAAGTCCACTCATCTTCCAAGTCAAGGGTTTGAGGGAAAGAATAACTCAAATTGGCGATGTCAAAAGTACCATTATGGGAAGAGAGATCTGCACTTGAATAAGTCCAAACATCAGAACTGAAGAATCTCTGGTCGTTTGATACCTGTAATTGCCATTCACTTAGATTTCCATCACCACTACTCCAGTTAAGCAAAGATGGGTTTGCAGGGCTTGGCCTTTGAGCAGTATAATCCCACAACGTTTGTTGATGAGCTGGATTCTGTCCGCTTGCATCACTTGGTAACCAGGCATTTCCATTTCTCCATGTAACATTTAATGCTGGACGATAGGAAATATCACCAGTAAATTCGCTGCTAGCAAACTCATGCCAATCGATGACTAATCCTTCACCTTGTAAAACAAATTTCACAGTATCCAAGCCGATAACATGGGCAACTTGCATGGCATGGCTGATATCCCAAGTGTACCACCCATTATCAGATGTGGTTAACATATCGGCTGGGAATGATGAATCAAGACTTCCTCTGGCTCCTCCAGTTTGCCAATTAGCGGTTGAGTTACGAGAATTCCAAGAGGCTGTTGATTCACTCCATATTGGAAGCAATGGCGATATTGAGATTTTAACTGCTTCTGAACCGCCACCACCCATTTTGTAAAGGGAAAGGGTTGCATTAACCACCTCATATGGATTTCTGATAGGTATTGAAGAGAGATTTATTTCGATTAGAGTATTTGCTGAACTTGAGGGGCTATGGGGGCTATCTCCTACAACTAATGATCCATTGCCACCATGATTTGCATTGGAATTATATTGGTCAAGCCATGTATCCTTGAAGACATCAGGGTAAGAAGCAGCAGGAATAAAGACTCCATCTTGGAAGACAGCATACGCATCTGTTGAATTTAGGGAGGCTCCAGTTTGGAGTGGTAAATGGAAGGAGTTAACAATGCCTCTTTCCCCATATACATCATCAACAATTGCTTGCACAAACCAGCGATATGAGTCGCCATTGGAGAGGCTAGATGTAGGGGTGAACTCTGAAGCATTGAGACTAAATCCTAGCACATCTCGTGAATCATAGATTACCCAGCCTCCCCTAGCATCATTGTAATCCTCAGAAATGAATAGTCTCCAAGCATCTATCGAAGAAGAGTTTGCATGTGTCCACTCAAAGGTCGGAGAACCTGATGGCAATAATGCGACTCCAGTGTTATTCCACAAAATCGCCCCATTCAGCGGCGAAAGAGCACTGGCAGCGGATTCCGGAGTATTTTGAACACCGGTAGTCCAAGTTAAATTCAACCATGGTTGGTCATTGCTATCATCAACGGATGTAATCTCAACTAAGCCTGTATCATCATCTCCGACGATTAGTAATTGTATGTATCCCGAGCCTGAAGCATGAACACTTTGGGCGATTTCTGTAATATCAAATGTCATCCAATTTGTTGGATTGACATCTTGAACATCGACAAAGTTCTGGTTGGCATCAAGGGCTCCCGATGCACCGGCAGCGCTCCAATTAACCGAACCATCACGAGTCATGCCGGTAGCGTTTTCATTCCATGTACCATTTAGAGCATGGATTGATATCCTCTGATCAGAAGAACTACCCCACTCTGGATATAGGTTGAGGGTTGCAGCCTTCAAAGTTGCATTTTGGGGCATGGGGAAATCTGCAATTGGTATCTTCATCAAGGCTGTAGCAATTGAGCCATCGGTACGCTCACCAATTTCCAATGAATTTGCACTACCATGGCTGCTATTCAAATCGCTACCAGAATCTGCAACCCAAGTATCGACGAAATGCGGTAATTGTAGCGAAGGCATACCTTCGTGATGATGTAATTCAACTGCTGCGGTATCATTGTCGATAGACCAAGTGGTTAAATCGGGAATGTGGAAATAATTGTACTGACTCCAATCTCCGATTTGATTTGTATTTGAAACTCCTCGAACTCGCCAATACCATGTGGTGGCGGTATCCAAATCAACTGGAACCTGAAATGTCATATTTGCCAAATCAAAACCACTACTAGTCCAAGAACTATAGGAAAGCAAGTCTGCACTTTCGAAAGAAGTATTGCTATCGATATCGATGGCGAAAGCAGAGGCATTAACATTGCTTTGATACATCCAATTCAACAAGGGGTTCTGAATTGGCTTCGGCTCAATTCCATCTTCAACTGACCAACTTCCATTGGTTGGACTCAAAAGAACTGGTTCCTCTGGAATGGCTGAAGAACCTGGGACATAGGTGAAGGTTAATTCAGCCCGTGAAACCGCAGAATTTGTATTTCCATAAAATAATGCCTCTCTATCAGAACCGGAACCAGACCCTAAAATCGCCAAAATAACATCGAAGTTTATTCCATTGCGCATTGAATTCTGAACCCCCAATGTAACGTTCCATTCAATCCAAGTTGCACTACTACTGGTGACAGTGGTAGAGGACAATAGTTGGCCACGCTCCCAACCCTTGGCGCCCGCAGTTCCCCAAGAATTACGGCCGTCGTAACTATTCCAAGTTGCTCCTTCTTCTGTCCAATTATGTTGATTGCTCTCGAAAGCACCGATATATGGATTGCCGCTATTGTAAGACTGCTTGAATCGTAAAGTTGCCTCGGTAACTGCGAATCCAGAAGGCAATAAATGTGTCAATAGTTGGCAGCCAAAGAGGATACTCGTCGAGCCCCATTGACTGTAAGAAACCTGCATTTCCTCTTCATCATCATAAGATGTATCGGGCATACCACTGTCGATATAGGTGTCCTTGCAATCTGGGTGCTTGCCATCTGTCGAAGCATTTCCATCACTCAACCTGAATTGATATTCATCGCCACCTAGCCAAGTAGAAGTCAAATCTGTAATGAAAAATGACTGCTCATTCCAAGAGCTCCATCTGCCATTAGAACCGATTTGTGCCATTCTCCACCAGTACATTGCACCGCTGGATAAGCCATCTCCAGAAGTGATGTTTATTGAACCATCAGAGGGTTGGAAATCATTATCTGTGCTAGTATCGATATCTTTGAGCAGGTTGTTGAAGTATTGGTCATCGGATAATTGATAGAGGATTTCATTACTTGAGGAGGCGCTTCCATTCCAAGTTAGTTCAGGTGTGGTGTTTCCCGAAAGGTTGTAGCCGTTGATATCCCAAACTGCTTCTCCGGCCAAAGGTGCAAGCATTTCCACCTCGCTACTCGCAGCATTTGTACCCCATTCATAAGTCAAGACAAAATGAGGTTGGTTGCTAGTGGTTGAGTCCTCTGTGCTGTAGAATGTGATATCGGTTGAGGAAGCATATGTTCCATCTGCAGCCCTTCCATTCAACAACATGTCGAAGGGTTTGGTAAATCCATTGGAGATTTGAGATTGCAAGTCTATACTTGTATTGAAACGGAATGTACTACTGCTATTATCCATCACGATACGGTCCATTACCGACCCAAGTTCAAGGTCCCACTCAGCATTATTTCCAAGTGGACTATCCCAAGTTGCAGTACCTTCATCCCAATCGACATAATTTGTCGCATGATGCATGGCAACAGGTTCTGCACCATTGTAAGCACTGCGAGTAAACACAACTTCTGAAGAAAGAATTGTTGCATTCACAGGAAGTCCTAATTGTTGTAAATTGAGCCTGACTAAAATCCTAGACTCTTGGTCTGGTCCGGTATCGGTTCCAGTTGTCATCGTAGCTTCCGAACCCATTGCTGTTGTTGATTGGGAATCATCTAATTCTGTATCCCAAATCGTATTGCTCGCTAATCCAAGGTCATCTGCATCAATGTCAAGGCTGGCTGTTCCATCACCATTGTCTGTTATGTCATGACCCGGCAAATTAAACCAGCCACTTTGCCATTCACCAATTTGGTCGCCATTCATAGCCCGCATTCGATAGTAAATAGTTGAACCATTACTAAGGGCATTTGAGGAGCCAATGCTCATACTTCCATTGCCTGCAAGAGTGAACATCGAAGGGTCGTCAATGGAATTCCAATGACTTCCAAAGTCTGATTCCATCCTAAACTTATCAGAACCTGATACCTGAACCAATACTGCATCTCCAGATAGGTTGGTCCAAGTCATAGTTGGTGTGGTATCTGCAGCCAAAATGAAATCTCCAGTCATCAATGATGCGCCATCTTCAATCCAATTTGGAAGGATACTGCCAAGTGAGGATGCTGTGTTGTTACTGAATTCAATACTCAAAGTAGGGTGTAAGGAGGTATTACTGTCATCGCTGGTATAGCACTCATATTGTGAATCTGTACCAGCCACGATAAATCGCATTGAAGTCCATGCATTGAGAACACGTTGTTGCACAAGTCGAGTCACATTCAAGTTCACTGTACCATTGGTTGAAACTGCCAATGAGGGTTCCCATGCTGAACGGTCGAGGAGGGATTCTGCTCCCATTTCACTCCAACTCACCGAAGTGTTGGAGTTTCCCCAATTGGCATTGCTTTCGTTAAACCCATGAGTCAAGTTTGAAATTTGGAAAAACGCTGATTCGCCATCACCTTGGGAGCATTCCAAATTCAATGTAGCAGAATGGACCTGCACCGAACTAAGATTCAAAACAAAATCTAACAACATTCGGCTCTCTGACATTCCATCAATTCCTACCGATGCGGCACCATCAGAACCATGATTTGCCAGTGGCGAGCTGGATTCAATCATTGTATCAATACTAACATTGAAATCCCATGTTGTAGAAACTCGAGAAGGATTGCCATCTTCCTGCAAAGTTGTTGCGGGATATAATTGTGGAACCATCAAGTCAGCAAAGAGAAAAAGAATCACTAGAATCAATGCGCGGGTACTATTTTTTGGTGAAGTGGTGGTCTGTAGCATGCCCATGTTGCAGTGGACAATCTGACTTTGTTATCAGGCTTCGCCTCGGCCGCCCGTAGGGCGGCCATGAGAAAGGCTCCAAAGACAAGGTTCAATGGGCGTCGCCATCAGCCCATTTATTGCATGAGCGAACTATGGGTCGAGAAGCATCGACCGAAGACGGTCACGGAGATTCGTGGACAAAGCAGCGCAGTTAAACGGCTGAAAGTTTACGCTGTAAAAAAGGAATTTCCACACTTGCTTTTCGCTGGCCCACCAGGGACCGGAAAGACCACTGCTGCAATGGCCTTAGCAAGAGATGTATATGGGGAGAAATTTCGCGATAACCTCCTCGAAATGAATGCCAGCGATGAGAGAAAACTGGAAAGTATACGCACAAAAGTCAAGCAGTTTGCCAGAACTGCACCCCTACATGGTGCCGCTTTCAAGATTATTTTTCTCGACGAGGCAGATGCATTGACCAATGATGCTCAAGGTGCTTTGCGAAGAATAATGGAGCAATATGCCCAAACTTGTAGATTTATTCTATCCTGTAATTACTCCTCTAAGGTAATTGAGCCTATTCAGTCGCGCTGTGCAGTATTTCGCTTTAGGCCGCTGCCAAATGATGATGTAACATCCCAGATTATGTCTGTCTCAGAAATTGAAGGAGTTGAATTAGATGCTGACGCTGCTGAAGCGATAGTTCTGATCAGCAGAGGTGACTTGCGCAAAGCGATTACAGCCTTGCAAGTTGCAGCCGCCCTTGACCCACATATCACTCGTTCAATGATTTACGAAACTACTGCAACTGCTCCTCCAGAAGCCTTGCAAGGCTACCTTTTAGCTTGTCGAGAAGATGGCTTCCATGCAGCCCGAAGAAGGCTGCGAACTTTGCTTGATGAATTTGGTCTTGCAGGAACGGATTTAGTCAATCAATTACATAGAGAATTATACAATTCTGATTTCCTCAGTGAAGGGGCTAAATTAGACTTAACCGAATTGATGGCAGAGATTGATTTTCGCCTTGTCGAAGGTGGAGGCGAAGACCTACAACTCGATGCCTTAACCGCTAGAATTTGCCAATCTCTGTCCAATTGAAAAATCACTTTTCTCAATTAAAGAACTTTACTTTCAGTTTTCCTAAATAACCCCCTTGGAAAATCACATACCCCTCAGCCTGATGCTAATGTTGGGATGAAATGATGAGACGACGAGATCAATGGTTAGACAAATTATGTTGGACACCTTTTGCAGGCTTAATCAGAGCACAAAGAAGAAGCGAAATAAAAGACAATAAAGGGCGTAAAAGAATACGTAAAATTTGCCAAAAATTACTCCACGAATTTCCTGTTATCTTGAGCCTGTGACTACAAGGGAATATTGCCGTGTTTCTTAGGTGGTGTCCACTCACGCTTAGACTTCAACAAACGCAAGGCGCGAATTAACCGGAGACGTGTTTCTTGTGGCTCGATGACATCATCCAGCCAACCATTTCTCGCTGCCACATATGGGTCGCCGAATTTTGCCTTGTACTCATCTATCAGGGAAGTTCTAACATTTTCACGCTCTTCGACACTTGCTGCAGCAATTTCTCTTCGATGAATGATATTTACTGCACCTTCAGCACCCATGACTGCTAATTCTGCAGTTGGCCAAGCAATATTATAGTCGGATTGCAAATGTTTGCAGGACATCGCCAAATATGCTCCACCGTAGGCCTTGCGTACAACCACCGTCATTTTCGGCACAGTTGCTTCAGCATATGCAAACAGTAATTTTGCGCCATGCCGAATGATTCCACCCCATTCTTGAACCACTCCTGGAAGGAATCCGGGGACATCCTCGAAGGTAAGAAGGGGAATCGAAAAGGCATCACATGTGCGAATAAAACGAGCAGCCTTGATTGAGGCGTCAATATCAAGACAACCTGCCAATACTTTTGGTTGGTTGGCAATTACACCAACGGGATATCCATCTAAGCGAGCAAATCCAATGACGATGTTCTCGGCATAACTGGGGAATAATTCCAAAAATTCTTCTTCATCAACAACTTCCTTGATGACCTTGACCATATCATATGGGCGATTTGGATTATCCGGCACGATATCCTTCAGGTCTTCAGATATTCTATCAAAGGGGTCAGGCGTAGGAAGGTGAGGCGGTTCTGCCATATTGTGGTCTGGTAGGTACGAAAGCAACATCGCAACGATATCTATCGCATCATCTTCATCTTCAGCAACGAGACAGGCAATTCCCGAACGACTTGAGTGCAAATCCGCTCCTCCAAGTCCGGCTGAATCTACTTCTCCAGAGATTACTTCTGGAGTCTCGAGTGGGCTAGACATGAATAATTGGCCATGCTCACGACCAAGGATTGTAAAGTCGGAAAGACTTGCAGACAGAGCAGAAACACCCACTACAGGGCCAAGGACCAAACTAATCATCGGAATACGACCACTGCATTGGACCAATCTATCGAGTAATACACCGGTTCCAGCAAGGGCAGTTACTCCATCCTGAGCGCGTTGACCCCCGCCATCCCAAATGCAAATAATGGGCACACGGGCTCTCTCTGCCATTTCAACAAGTTTGCTGATTTTCTGAGCGTGCATCTCACCCATACTACCTCCATGAACTGAAAAGTCCTGAGCGAAACAGTAGATTCGGCGTCCATCAATAGTCCCATGGCCAGTAACAACTCCATCTCCAAGATGATTCAATAAATGCAAATTATCATCAGTGGAACGATGAGATACAAAACTGTCAATCTCATGGAAACTATCCTCATCAAGCAAGGCTCTGATTCTGTCGCGTGCAGTCCTACGGCCACTATTGCGGATAGATTCGAGCCGCTTCATACCGCCACCCGCTAAGGCAGATTGACGGTAGGAGCGCAAATCCTCGACGTGATCTTGACTGCTCATCCAACCACTCCCATAGCAATCAAGTTCTTGACCAACGCGGTTGTATAAGCACACTATCAACTCTGCAAGTTGGGAGGGTTTTCACCCATTAAATTATCATTCCAAGCACCTTTGATTTGCTCGAAATCCCTGCCATGGGTTGAGAGTAAGTAATGCAGTTTAATCAAGGCAGAATCAGGTCCTGTATTACTATCATGGCCAATCATCCCCAATTCTTGTTGAATACGACCCTTTGAATAAACGGCTAAATTAACCGGTCCATGGATACACTGAGTGGAGACTACTGCGATTCTTCCTGAAGAGCACCACTCTCCGATGGCTTTGTGAAGTGCAATGTTTTCTGGTGTATCGCCCATTGCATCCTCAATCGGTAGATGCCCAAGACCAGTTCCATGAATCAATAATGCATCGTAATCAAGTCCTGATAAGGCACTGATGATATCAGCATGTAAGTGAGGACCTGCAAGCAGTTGGCAGATTCTAAGATTCTCATTTATCGAAGTAGGAGAATTCGTTATATCTCTTGAATAAGAAGGCTTGTAATGCCCCATTATTTGATGGCTCATTTCGCCATGGGAATTTGAAACATATGCTATTGGTTGAGAATTAACGCAACGGAAGGCATCTCTTCTACTTGAATGGCTCTTCCTTACTGCACATCCAGGTAAAACTACAGAACTCCCATCATCACTACTCGAATGCATGACAATAACCGCAGTATCTCCAAGTCCACCATCGGGCAAAGGTCCATGTGCCGCCCAATAAACTGCAGCCATGATATTTTCAGCGGCATCTGTTGAACCTCTGTCACTGGAACGTTGCGACCCTGTTAGGACAATTCTTCCGGGTGGCCGCTGCCCATTTCCAGCCCACATATAGGAAAGAGCGGCTGAAGTAAAGTGCATTGTATCAGTACCTTGGGTAATCACTACCCCAGTAGCACCATCTGCAAAAGCATCAACAATCGCAGAGGAAATCTGATTCCAATGTTGAGGGCGCATGTCATCCGACCACATATTTCCAAGTTTTACAGCCTCAATCCTAGCGATACTTGCCATTTCAGGAAAAGCGGCGAGCATCTCCTCAGGCTCAAAACGGGCTACGACCGCCCCCGTTGCATAGTCCACCTTACTAGCGATTGTACCTCCTGTATGGATAATCCTCACCAAAGGCAATGATTGATCTAATTCAACTTCAGGAGTACTGGTGCTTGAAGATTCAACTGGTGGCGATAATTCCTCAAGTGAAGAGACCTCTGTTAGCGGATGGCTAACATTGTAGCCATTAACCAATTTTAGAGTGACATGGCCTTCTCCTGCAGAAGGCAATACCATTCCTTCATGCACGGTTTTTCCTGCAAATGTGGAAACTTCCATCCTTATGCGGCTTCCCAGCAAGGGCATAACAACATCCGCCATGGACAGTCGGGTAATTGGGGGCACATCAACGCTGCGCGTCGGACAGTCGCTACGGCCGCACCCTTGAAGACGGGGCGGCGAGTCGGCGGGCTCGTCGCCGGGGTGGCGTAGTTGGTGGCGCGTCGGACTCATAGGGCAGCCAGAAATGGCATATGTTCGCGCTGAAGTCAATCTCCGTGGTGTCTGAGACATCCGAAGGTCGTGGGTTCAAGCCCCACTCCCGGCACTGAATCAACGATGTTTGATGATTTATTGTTGATTCAGTGCCGAGAGGCCGGAATATTGTTTTTTGATGTTCTTCGTGAATCGAAAGCGATTCACTCACCCCCCCCTCCTGGCATTATTCACGACGCTATGTTTTTGATTATTTGTCGTAAAAAAATGCCTTTCGCATGCGCAGCCATCTTGCTTCTTGATGTACGGGATTCTTGGTGCTCAGCAAACATTGCCCATTCTTGTTGCTGCGCAATGCTCAGGTCTCAGCATATTATGTTAGAACTGCATGATTGTGGCTGCTTTTTGAGTCGGAGAATAAAAAGGCGGGGCTCGGGTGGCGTGGCGCATGGTGGACATTGGAACTGCGATGGCCGCTGCTAGAGCTGAACGTGCTGAACGCCAGAAGAAAAAGGACGGGGATAAAAAAAGCCGTAGTGGTAGGAACCACGGAATAGAGGCTTTTGACCCTGTTAAGCACGTTTCCAAAGAACGTGCAGATATGCTCTCGATGTGGCTGGTTATCCTTTTTGCTATCGTCGTCGGCTTAATGATGCGCTATGCTGTCATGCCTGCATTCGAAGATTCAGATGGCGACTTGCTTTGGGTACTTCCAATGTCTTTAGTTTTCCTTATTCCTTCCCTTCACCGCCTCGTAATGTCAGAAGAGTTGCTTGAGCACTATGGAAAGGGGACCTGGTTCAAGGCATCTTTCCTACTTGTTTTCGGTTGGTTGGCGATTACTTTCCTCTTGTCAAATCCACCTTTTGGGGATATTGGGGCTCCTGAGGCTGCTGCGGCATGGACAGTTGTGGTTGTTGATGGAGAAGACTTGGTTATGACTCACGATGACCTCGACGGCGGCGATGAGATGGAATTTCATCTTCCTGAGGGTCAATCATCCTTGAACGGAGATGTTTGGCTTTTATTCGGATTGAGAGATAACATGGATACATCGAAGGCAACGGTTTCTGGAACAATAACATTGTTTGACGGGAGCGTTCATAATTTGAGTACTAATTCATCTCATTTTGCTAATTTGAGTGAATGGGGAGGGTCAATGAAGGATAATGATGCCAATTTATCTTGGCCAACAATGCTTCCTCATACTGAAGATGTTGGAACTGCTATTCGCTTGAGTACAGAAGGACTTGGTATTGGTGTGCATACAATTGAAGTGACTTTTGAGGAAGATGGCGACCCTTGGCACAACAGCCGTTCCTATACTTGGAAGGTTATCGTCAAGGAATATACTCCCCCGCCTGTCGAGTGAATCACTTTCTCCGATTGGCAAGGTCAAGTAGCCCAGTTGCTGGTTTTTCATCCTCGAAGACTTCTATCACATCCTCAACGATTTCTATTACTGCCTTGGGTTGTTGATGCCCGATTATCGTTTGTTCGACTACGGTGGTGGTGGTTGACTTACGCATATTGCCGAGGAAGGCCACAATGAGTAATACAAAAATTGCTCCAGCGGCTATTCTTAATTTAATATCATCAAACATTGATACTACCTCCTCGACTTCGGCAGCATTGGCTTGTTCTTCACCTTCAGAAATTGAATAACTTAATTTTTGAACTCCGGTACTTGCACCTTGTGATTCTATTTCTGCCCAAATTGAATGCTCTCCAAGGCTAAAGAAAAGTGGTTCGAGTAGAAGTGTGCAAGCCAATGCGCCATCACTCCATTCCAAGCATGCAGCACCGTTGATATCAACCCAATCACCTTCTCTCCATGCAATTCTGACTTGGTGTGTAATCGGTTGATCATCATCGAAGAATGTGAAACCAAGACTGATGTTTCCATCTTCTCGGACTTCGGGAGAATGCCATGCTACGGAAGGTGCATCATCAACAGAAGAGACATTAACAGTGAATGAAGAAGTGATATTGGTACTTCCATCATTTACGGAGATTTGCCAACAATCCTCTATTCCGAACCAATTTGCGCGACTACTCAAGACGAGGAAATCCCCGCTGATTGCTACAGTCAAAGGTGGTTCTGAACATTCTTCATCAGAGAGTGAATATTGCAGGTTGCCACTATCGGAATCATATGCAATGCTTGAAAGTGGAATTTGAATACTGGAATCTTCTTCAAAACTAAAATTAGTCAAAATGAAGACAGGCGGGTCAGGGAGGGAGTTTACTCTCAGTGGGAAGGCCTCCCAAATGGCTGCTGTAGCGCCGTCGCTCACACTGATATTGAGAATGGCAGCACCAGACCAGTTTTCTGCTGCATCAATGTGTAGTAAGTTGTCTTGCCAGTCGAGGCTGATGTTAGCATCATTACTACTTCCAACAACCACAAGGTCTTGACCTTCAGGGTCCTCAAACCATTGTGAAAGATTAAGTTGCAACCCATCGCTATCTTCCTCGAAAGATTGCTGGGGAATATCTGCCAACTGGATTACCGCATCATCTACAGGTAGCAAGGTTACTACTGTACTGAGATTGAGGGAGTCTGGATTTGATGAGACTTCACTTAACCAAATATCTAGGGCCAAACTACCCTGCCATTCTGGCTCTCCAACATGGGTCAAGGTGATTTCACTTCCATTATTGTAAATTGAAATGTTTTCGCTGCCATTACCACTGAGGTTGGCTTGCATGAAAATGATGTCTTGGCCGTCTGGGTCTGTAGCAAATAGGCTGGGTTGCAGAGTTATTGAGGTGTGCTGGTCAAAGGAAACTTGTGGAGTTGGGAGAACTTCTTGCAAAGGAGTATTCCCGCGGGTTAGGGTGAAATCATACGATGCCATCATACCATGCCATTCTGCGAATAATGTGATGACTTGTCCTCCTGGGACTAACATATCCCCTTCGATTGTACAGTGAGCAGAGTCGTTTCCATCATCAAATCCACCTGCAATTAGAGAGCCGTTCCAATGGCGGCACCAAGCAGAAGAGGAGGATGCACCCAAGATTGAGCCATCGCGGTGCGAGAGATTGATGCTCAAATTAGCGGATTGACCAAGTTGTAATTCTTCATCCGGAGAAGTTGTACCGGTAATCTTCAGCAATCGAGAATTATTGAGGTTTTCATCGACATAAGCATCGGAATCTGAAATCGTTTGAGGGTCGATATCTCGATTGCTGGCATTTTCCCACTTTGTGTGGTCGCCCTTCAAGATAAGGTCAAGATAAGGTTGGATATGGTCCATCGCATGAGTCTGTTGTTCTTCTTTGTCCATATCTCCTGAGCCATCTCCAAACTCCCACCAATCGTTCTCATCTTCATATTGCAAATGATTCGCCCCATGCGGGGACATTCGATGCCAACCGCCATTCCAATTCTCGATGACCTTGTCGAGGTTGTCTGCGGCTGGTGCTAAATCATCTGCTGTTCCTGTAAGGAAGAGAGCCATCGAAGGTTCTGCAGGTGTGCCACCTGCGAGGTTTTGAACTCGTGAATCACTAATATCGATCCCAAGAGCAAATAATGCTCTGGGTGGTGGTAGATTAACTGTTGAATTTTGAGATTGCCATAAGGCATTGACCAGTGCTGCACTCATAGCACCCGTACCGTGACCTGCAACACCCCAGTGTTCTAAGTCTAAAGCCCCGATGAGATTGTTTACGGAAGTGCTGCCATTGGTA
Source organism: Candidatus Poseidoniales archaeon (assembly GCA_012959275.1). Lineage (GTDB taxonomy): Archaea > Thermoplasmatota > Poseidoniia > Poseidoniales > Poseidoniaceae > UBA226. Next base: position 57,795 of record DUDM01000043.1, on the reverse strand, counting down.
TTGTATTCCGCCAACTGAGAAATCAATATCGCCATATCTGCAAGCAATTCTTCTTCCTCCATATTATCCCAAGTTGGTGCAACGATGACTACATATCCCGAATTTGCAAGTTCTGTAATCCACTCATAATTATCCAATTCCTCACCGTCATCCACCCAATAAACTAGGACTGGAAATGGCGCTCCGCTGATATTGAAATCTACTGCTTGACCGCTTTGATTTTCAGCCGGATAGGTCATTATTCCCTGCCATTTTTCGTTTATTCCAACACTTTTGTTGATGTTTAGATTTAACTTTCCGGCATTGAAAGTTTGTGAATCAAATACCTGACTGAAGTTACTGTTTTCTTCAGCGAATACTGGAGCAAAAAAAGCCGACAAAAGTAGCCATGCAATAACTCCAATGCGCTTGCGCATGTATTACTCTGCACGCCTGACGGTCTTCAATGATACGCATCCACTCTTCACAGGATGTTGGCTTCTACATGGGCAAGTCTTGCGAGCAATAATCCAAGTTCAGGCAGTTGAAGGGCTAAATCGGGTCGCCAAAGAGTAGACCATGAAATGAGATGTTGAGCGGCTAATAACCAACGTCCATCAACTGCCTTATCGACATCTGAAAGAATCTCTATTCTCTCTAAATAATCACCTATCATGGGTTTGTAGGCTGCATTCATGAAGAAACCCTCGACTTCGTCATGGTCATTACCTTCGAAATCCACAGTAAGTTGGGCAGGTGTTTTTGAATCAACAATCGCGGCTTCCCATGGGCCATCTTCCCGCAATTCTCGCCGCCCACCCAACCAACGCAATTTTCCACCTTCGCATGACCAAGCCCAAGCAGTAGAACGAGCAGCACCACCGCCTCCACGCATATCAAGAACGGGAGAATCATCCATCCCGATTCCAAGATATTCAGCAACAAAAACCATTCCTGGACCATCGGTTGATGCAGCCCACCACTCTCGGTTATTCCAACGTAAACAATTGATGCTTTCAATACCCTTTGATTCATCCACATAGCGCAATGATGCTGCGCCAAGTTGATGTTTTAATGGACTAGTCAAAGATAACCACACTTCTTCATGTGAACCCGGGATTCTATCTGGGCCAATCGGTAGATGTGGAAAATCACCTTTTTGTAATAATGAAGGAGGGCAATCCTTCACCGCATTTGTTGCTGCAGCAACCGCCTTCTCTAGACGATGGTAAGAAGCGAATTTCTCGAGTGGCAAGTCGGTTAATGACCAATTTACTGAATGTGGTAAGGCATCAACATATGCCCATGCAAGTGCATCTTCAACTTTACGAGCAGGGATTATCATCACTCGTTTCATCTGAATATCTGCAGACTGTTTCCCCTCTCCTTCACCCGCTAAATGGGAGACTACAAGGCGGGACAAAACTGGAGATAAAGAATGAGCGATTGGGTCGCCGGCGCTACCGTAGCGAACTGCGACCATGCATTGGCATCGATGGATATAGTACAAAGTTTGCGCTATCGTCCTGCATCAACCTCTTATGGCACCCCTACTCTCCGGTACACGAGGCATATGAAGAATAACGGCTCTCTACTGTGGATGTTGCTCGGTGCATCACAAATATTCCTGATGTGGTCAATGTGGGAAGAACTCGAAGGACCGATGACTACATTATTCGGTTCAAGTGGTGCAGCAATGATTGTTTTGGCCGGATATTTCTGGATTCAGGAAAAGCGAAATGAGTCCCTTTCTGAACTTCAAGGCTACGATAAACATGAGCGCAGCGCGGTGGTTCGCGGTGCAGACGGGGGATTAATCAATGAACCAATCAAGGGCCGTGATAGTTCCGGTTTTACAATAACGATAATCTGGTTCGCAATCGCTTTCGCAGTCTCAAAGTGGTTGTTCTGAGGGTTCCTAATGAGCAGTAGCCTGAATCGCCTAATCGGTGATGAAACGCATGAAAATTTAATCGGTGGATATTGGATTTTCATTAGGCGGATTCTATGGGTTGGAGTACCATTATTGATGATCTTCGGAGGGATTGCACTGGGGATTCATAAGATTTGGGTAGCCATCATTGTGGGTGGAAGTTTAGGCCCTTTAATCACCTTAGAAAATAAATTCGTAGCTTGGGCACATAAGGCAACGGGCGAAAGCAGTAAAGCCTCCACCACCAGTGGCAAGGCGAAGAAGGTCTGAGCACAGGGGGGAAATGATGGTTAATCTGTTTGAGATGGTAGGACTTGGTGACGTAACCGGTCTTGACCTATTATTCGCCTCTGCTGCCCTGATAGGTGGTATTCTGTTCATCGCCTGGTTCTTCCTACTGATGGTGGGAGGCTTGGCCGGAGGCATTCTTGATGGCGTCGGGCTTGACGTTGACATGGGTGCTGACCTTTCATTCAAAGCCTTCACTTTTCAGGGAATTATTGCCTTTATTCTGATGTTTGGATTAGTTGGACTTGCCCTTTCCCGCTCCGACCAAGGAGATATGATGGCATTATTTGCAGGAACAGTAGCAGGTGGTGCTTCGATGTGGTCGATGGGTAAAATGTTCCAAGCATTCCACAATGTTCAAAGCAGTGGCAATATGGATATTCAAAATGCAGTTGGACAGGATGGCACTGTCTACATGCGAATCAAGCCCGGAGCAGTGGGACAGATACAGGTAACAATTCAAGGAGCGTTGAGGACACTAGATGCCATCGCTTCAGATAGTAGTCTATACTTGAAGACTGGAGCAACCGTCACCGTTGAGAAAATCGTGGCTGGTAGGATGGTCGTCATACCATATGACGCAAATAAAATAGAGGAGGAATAAGAATGGCAGATGACGGAACAGGAATAATGACGATTGCAATATTAGCCTTTATTGGCTTATTATTTATGTCGGTTGTGCTTTATGCATCGAGATTTAAGCGCTGCCCATCAGATAAGATTCTGGTTATATATGGAAAAACCGGCGAAGGAGAATTCGCTCAAACTCACCACGGAGGAGGAAAATTCGTTTGGCCATTATTCCAAGATTATGCCTTCTTAGACCTCAAACCGATGACGATAAACATCGACCTACAGAATGCTCTCTCCCAGCAAAATATCCGCATCAACGTACCAAGTACCTTTACCATCGGAGTTAGCACCGTCAAGCACATCATGCAGAATGCTGCAGAGAGATTGCTCGGATTACAACCCGCCAACATTGAAGAAATGGCAAAAGAAATCATCTTCGGACAGTTGAGACTGACCGTTGCTACCCTGACAATCGAGCAAATCAATCAGGACAGGGAGTCTTTTCTGGAATTAATTCGCACCAATGTTGAGCCCGAATTGAGCAAAGTGGGACTATTCCTCATCAACGTCAACATAACAGATATCACCGATGAAGCAGATTATATCGAGAGCATTGGAAAGAAGGCTGCATCAGAAGCGGTCAACAAGGCCAAGGTAGATGTTGCAGAAGCAGAAAGAGATGGTGCTGTAGGACAAGCAGAAGCAGACCGAGAGAAAGAGGTTGCAGTTGCTGAAAATCATGCAGAAGCAGAAAAAGGAAAGAAAGCAGCATTTGTCAATCAACGTGTTTACGTTCAAGAACAAGAATCCATAGGAATTGATGGAGAAAACAAATCAAAGGCAGAAATCGCTGGCTATAACGCAGGCCTTGCGGAAAAAGAAGCAGAGGCATTGCAGAGGGCAGAAGTTGCCCGTAGGGGTGCTGAAACTGAAATCCAAAAGGCCCAGTATAAACTCGAACAAGAGCGCCTAAAGGCCGAGGAAATCGTGCGTGAAGAAATCGCCAAAACTCAAGTGGAAATAGCAGCAGAAGCAGAAGCAGAGCGAACTCGCAGAGTCGCACAGGGAGAAGCAGATGCAATACTTTCACTGCGCAGAGCAGAAGCGGAAGGAATTGCTGAGGTCCTGAATGCCAAGGCAGCAGGATATGAGAAGTTGGTAGCAGCCAGCGGAGGAGATCCAAAAGCAGCAGCCACCTTATTGATGGTAGAGAAGATTGAGAGCATTGTCGCCAGTCAGGTCGAAGCAATCTCCAACTTGAAGATTGACAAGATAACCGTCTGGGATTCAGGGGGTAATGCAGGTGAAGGCTCGAGTACATCCAACTTCGTCTCAAACCTAATCAATACCTTACCACCACTACATGATGTTGCAAAGATGGCTGGGGTTGACCTGCCTTCTTATCTAGGCAGCATGGCAGAAGATGCTGAGAACTGAACAAGGCCCTTAGGACCTTAGAATGGGAAACGCTTGAAGAGGCGAGGCAAAGCCCGACAGACATGGACAGTGACCTAGATATCGCAAGAGCTGCAACCATCGAGCCAATTGAGGAGATTGCTTGGAAGTTATCTATACCCATTGAAGACATCATGCATTTTGGCAGTGGCATTGCAAAGGTCAAATGGTCGGCAATAAAAGCCCGCCTCAGCAAGCCACAAGGAAATTTGATACTGGTCACATCTGTTAACCCAACGCCATTTGGAGAAGGTAAAACAGTCACCACCATCGGCCTTTCCCAAGCCCTCAACCGCTATGGTGCCAAGGCCGTTTGTGCAATTCGTGAACCAAGTATGGGACCAGTATTCGGAATTAAGGGAGGGGCAGCCGGAGGTGGATTCTCTCAAGTTTTGCCGATGGAAGAAATCAACCTTCATTTCACAGGTGATTTGCACGCTGTCACATCCGCTCACAACTTATTATCGACTTTGCTTGATAATCATATCAAACATGGGAATGACCTCCAAATAGACCCTCTAAGGTTGACTTGGCCACGCGTTATCGACCTCAATGACCGAGCCCTAAGAAATGTGACAGTTGGCAAAGGTGGGGCTGCTAATGGTTATGTTCGGGAAGACCGCTTCGACATTACAGCAGCAAGTGAAGTGATGGCTATTCTCGTACTTGCTTCAGATTACAAAGACTTGAGAAATCGACTAGGCGACATCGTAGTAGGGCAAGATACTGCAGGAAACCCTGTACGTGCCGAGCAATTGGAAGCACCAGGTTCAATGGCTCTACTTCTAAGACAAGCATTCCTACCTAATTTGGTTCAGACTTTGGAAAAGGACCCTGCCTTCATTCATGGCGGCCCATTCGCAAATATTGCCCACGGAAACTCTAGTATCATTGCCGATAGATTAGCGTTATCATGCGCTGATTACGTAGTCACTGAAGCAGGATTTGGTTCTGACATGGGAGCCGAGAAATTCATGCATATCAAGGTAGCAACAAGTGGTAGAGCCCCAGATTGTGTAGTCATGAATGTGACTATTCGTTCGATGAAGTTACACGGTGGAGCCTTTGGAGATATTGGCGGTCGCAGACAAACTTTAGAAGAGATGTCCCAAGAAAATGTGGAGGCCGTAAAAGCAGGAGCCAAGACCAACCTCGACCGCCATGTTAGAAACATGTTGCAATTCGGTGTACCAGTTATTGTTAGCATAAACAAATTCCACAGCGATACTCAAGCCGAAATAGATGTTTTGCGTTTGGTAGCATTAGAATCAGGAGCCAAAGATGCAATCGTCTTCGATGGCCATGCACGCGGCGGGATTGGCGGCTTAGAATTAGCAAAGGCAGTGATTGGAGCCAGCGAGGAGCACATCGCAGCCGGCAGACCATTCACTCCTCTCTTTGAGAAAGATGCTCCACTAGCAGAAAAAGCCCTCAAAGTGGTAACTCATATTTACGGTGGAGCGGGAATCAATATCCACTCCAAAGCCCACCGCCAATTAACTCAAATCAATAAGTGGGGGTACGGAAACCTCCCCATTTGTATGGCTAAGAGCCAATACTCATTCTCTCATGACCCCCATTTACTGGGAGCACCAAGCGGCTTCGAAGTACCAATCAAAGAATTCAGACTAAATGCCGGTGCCGGATTCGTAGTAGCAGTTCTTGGTGATATCATGACCATGCCTGGACTACCAAAGCGCCCTGCTGCGGCTGATATGGACATGGATGAAAACGGAAACTTGACCGGAATATTTAGTTGATTTGGTGATGCGATGCAAATTATCAAACGCTCTGAAGAATTGATGAGAATCAGGGTTCGAAGCGAAGATGATTTGTGGAGCCTTGCTCACCTTTGCAGAAAGGGCAGATTACTCGGGATGCTTGGAGAGCGACGAGACCAAACTACCGCTGGTCAAGAAGGCGGGAGAGCGAAAGTCGCCGAGCGAAAAAGAATGTGGATTGTTCTACGAGTTGAGTCACATGAAGTCCAAGCCTTTAGCGAAACTCTGAGAGTGCACGGGATTATCGAAAAAGCACAAATCGACAAGGGTAGTCACCACACCCACATGATTGCAGTTGGGGATGAGGTGGAAATAACAGCCGAATCATTCCCCCAAGTAGACTGGGACCTTTTGGAAAAAGCCAGCAAAGCCAGCGGAGAATCAAGATTGGCAATTGCAATTGTCGAACACGATGAAATTACGCTCTACGAATTAGCATTACACGGAATCAGAGAAGTTGCTCAATTCACCATGCGCGGTGGAGGAAAATACAGCGGAGGGATACGAGCCAGTCAAGAAGTCCAAGATTCATTTAGAGCAAAAGTCGCCAAGGATTTGCACCTACAATTACCCGAAAAGGTAGCGCTATTATTAGCCGGCCCTGGCCTTGCAAGAGAGGCATTACTCTCTGAAATGAAACATACTGGAAGAACTCTGAAAACGGTGGGGACTTCAATTGGCGGACGCTCAGGAGTCAACGAAGTATTGGCAGAAGGGTTGGCAGGGGAATTACTCGAAGAACATGGTTTGGTCAAAGAAATCGGATTACTTGAGGAATGCTGGCGGCGCCTAGCAGTCGATGGCCCAGTTGCTTATGGCAAGGAGCAATTGCAAAAAGCCCTCGAAGAAGGTGCCGTGGAAACTCTACTCATCAGTGCTGATTTACTTCGTTCAGAAGATAAAATTAATGGCGAAAGTTGGAGCAAATGGGTAGATGATTTGGCCGACATCAATGCCACGGTCCAACAATGCTCAACCGAGCACGATGCCGGACAACAATTACTCGGCTTTGGTGGAGCCGTGGCTTTATTACGCTTCAAAATGTGAGTTGCTAAGATGGCAAGAATCATCTGCATCGGTGAAGCGATGAAGCGCTACATGTCAAAGACTGGAAAACAAAGTATTGGCGGAGCCGAACTAAACGTCGCAGTTGCCCTTAGTTCCCTTGGTTGGAAAACCACTTGGCTTAGTGTGCTGCCCGAAAATGATGAAGGAATGATTGCTGCTATATCTCGGACTGGTGTCGAATCAGTGATAATTAGAAATGATGGAGAGGTTGGCAAATACACTGTAATTGAGGATGAGCAAAGAGTGCAATACCAGAGAGAAGGTTCTGCCTTCGCATTGATGGACCCAGACGATATCAATATTCGAACTTTCATGCAAGGGCATGAATGGGTGCACCTAACTGGTATCACGCCATTTCTTGGGCAGGGTCCAAGAGCACTCTGGAATAGAGTGATGATATTTTCTGAACTTGACGACATAAAATTGAGCCTCGACATCAATCATCGACCAGCCCTTTGTAGTCGAGATGAACTGTGGGATGTTATTGAGCCACATCTTCGCAAAGTCCACCTCCTATCGATGTCAGAACAAGACCTCCATTGGATCGCCTCCAAAGAAGGCATGTCGGGGAGCGAAGAAGAAATTTGCAAACAAATTGCCCGTAAGTGGCTCATCAATAGAGTTGGATGTACTTTCAAAGAAACTCAAACTGGGAGGCTACAGGGCTGGCAAAAGCGCTGGTCGATAGTTGCAACTCCTTCGGAAGTAGAATCATCGAGAGAGAATAAAATCCTTCACAGACCCATTGAACATCTCGGTTCGGGCGATGCATGGGTAGCAGGGGTTATTCAAAATGAGAAGAATGCTGATGTGATTGCGGTCATTCAACAATCTACATTCGGTGACTTTTTCCTTTCAAATAATGTCGATTGCCAAAGCGCTGAATTTGAAACAATAAGCGGAATTGTCAATGCTGGAATCATCCCAATTATCCGTTCATCTTCAAGGGAAATAGCGGAAAAAGAAGCGAGAAGGGTTCTCGATAATGGAGCACAGTGCATCGAAATTTCACTCGATACTCCCGATTGTATCCGGCTCCTAGGTAGCATCAGAGAAAAGGAAATACTGAAGGGAGTCGGCACCGTACAGATACCTACCGAAGTAGTATTGAAGTCATATAGGAGAGGGGCCAGATTCTTCCTTTCTCCAAATAACCCTAAAGGATTTATCGAGGAATGTAAGATGTTCAATTCATTGGCAATTCCGGGAGTTTCTAGTATCGAGGAAGCAGAAGCGGCAGTCTCCCAAGGGGCTGTTTGCTTGAAACTCTTCCATTCGAAAAATGATTGGAGAATAGTGGAAATGGTGAAGATTAGGGAATTAATGCCTGAGGTTGTGTTGATTCCGGTTGGTGGTGTTATGGCTGAAGATGTTGAGAAGATGTTTGGAATTGGCATGGATGCGGTTGGTATTGGTGGTGCTTTAGGGTCTATGGATGATATAGAACAACAAGCCCTATTCTCTGAATAGATTTCAGATTATTCCCTTAGTTTGGAGTTATGCTGAAAGTTCATCATGACTCCAGCACCTTCTTCAATATCTATGCTGACTATTCTATTCATTCGAGAATAAATTACTCCAACTACAATCGCAACAGCAGCCATTATTCCAACGCAAAGTCCTATCAGAGTTCCAAGTACCTTTCCAATGGATGTTGATTCCAATTCATCGACGAGTTGTGCAGTATTTGACAATGCAACTAACTCTTCATCTTCGATGATTAAAGAAACCATAGACACTTGATATTGGCCATTAGTGGCACTAGAATTGAGGCTTAAATGGTGGACACCAACCGGCCAGTTTGAACAGTCAATAGTCAGATTATTAGAGTTCTTAATACCAGCAATAGGGCTTCCTTTGATAACAATACTGCTAGTATTTGTCCATTCATTTACGCTTAGGTTAAGCCAACATTCATTTGCCTCAAAAAGAGTAAATATTTCTGATGAAAGCGACACATCAACCGGAATTAAAGGAGGTGTTTTCAATGGGTCTTCACTCCCTCCAATGCTATTGTTTTCCTCTCCAGTGCTATTGCTTTCCGCTTCAAAATAAGGTATAGTTACACAAGAAGAATTATCCAATGCAAGTGGGTCATTAGGGTGTCCCTCATCCATAACCTCCCACAACTCCACTCTAAGACAATATGTTTCGCCTCTATCAATAATACCAGTCGCGCTTTCAGGGTCACTTAAGGTCCATTCATCCCATTCTTCGTATTCTTCTGAGAGGGCGGGAAACGCGTAATAACCCGTATCGAGCGGGGCTTCTGAATCAACTCCTGAATGCCACAAGTAGTAATCTACGTCATATGAATCTCCTATTACCAAATTTGAACTTTGTATCTCGGCGGTAAGGTTTAGGAAGGACTCTGAAAGAGGGTCCGTGTCAAAAATTAGTAGACTGCTAACACGCTCACCAGGACAATACCCCATTTCGTCGCGCTCTTCTCCATTGTCGCAATAGCCATCATCCTCGGATTGTAAAATAATGTTGATGCTGAATAAAACAGTCGTGATATCACCAAAATATGAAGTGTATGTAAATTCAAAGTCATGTACCCCATCACCAGCATTTTGGCAATCATACCTTGGAGGATCTGATCCTTCGATTGGTATTCCAGCAAATGAAATCACATCCCAACTCCCTTCCTTATCCCAATCCTCTCCAACCTTATCATTTATTTCCACCTGAAAAGAACATGGAAGTCCATCCAATAGTTCTCCCTCGACTACTGCTTCCATAGTGGGGTAGTGATCCATTTGTTCCACATATATTGTTTGGTTATCAAAATAGTCAGTCAGTTCATCACCCGACGGAATACCATCTATAATTCTTTGAACCCATAACTCAGCAGTATAGCTTCCAACCGCCCAAGGGGTTATCGGAATTGGAACCTCTGCATCAGGAGTTGAATTAGAAATATTAGTATGGTAAAATATAATTTCTGTTCTCTCATTAATCGAATGCTCAGGCTCAGCCTGAATTGTAATGTTTGCCTGAACGCGCAACTCAACATCATCCGTTTCATTTGTTTCTACCTCATAATAAACCCAAAACCCTTCCGTGTTACCTTCTTCATCTCCCCACCATGCCAGATAGGTGTGATTATCATCAAACCAAATTTCTACCCCATCCACCCCTGTCCCATCAGCTGCTACGTCTGTAAGTAGAGCAAATGCAGGAATTAATGATGTAAGAAGAAGAACTCCAAATAAAATACTGAGTAATGGTTTATCATTCTCTTGCTGCCACATATTTTCTGCATCTGAAATTTTTGGAAGTTTTATTCCAACAATAACTCCCACTACAATCGAGATTAAAATTGAGAGGTTAAAGATTGGAGTTCCGGCCTCACCTTGGATTTTTTCAGCCTTCGCTTGCTGCCTTTCAGCACATCCATGATTGCCTTTATTGGCTTCATCAGGACATGCATCTCCATATTCTCCCACCAAATTATCTCCAAAACCATCACCATCGCGGTCAAGCCATTGTTGGTCATCAAAAGGGAATTGATCATCGCTATTTCGTATCCCATCTCCATCATCGTCAACACAACCAAGATTTTCAGTCAGACTTGTACCATATTCCGAAGGGCAATCGTCTGAATTATTGCCAACTGGACTATCTCCAAAGCCATCAAAATCACTATCTAATTGCTGACTTGAATCGAAAGGGAATGAATCTAATTCATCATCAACACCATCGCCATCTGTATCAACAGCCAATACTCCTGAAATATTGCAAATGAGAATGAAGATTCCTAGCAGGGTGAGGTACCAGCGCGACTGCACCCTATACGGTGGCTAGAACTGCCATTCAAAGGTTTTGTAGACATCCACCCTTGAGGGTTCTTCCCATGAATTGCTCAGTTGAGTGCAAATCCCTTCATTGCCGAGGCTGTTAGCAACTTTTAGTGGGCCCGACCGGATTTGAACCGGTGATCCACGCCTTGTAAGGGCGTTGTCATAACCACTAGACCACGGGCCCTACAAGCCTTGGGCTGCACCTATCCCCCTTCAAATCGTCGGCAAGCCAACCTTGATGAATAAGATGGCTCTACAAACAATATATGGATGAGGCTGTTAGTGCCTTGGCTGCTCGATTAGGGCGCCGGCTGAAAGGTGTCGAGGGAACCATTTCATGCGCAGAGTCATGCACAGGCGGTCTGCTTTCTAGCACTTTAACCGATTTATCTGGGGCGAGTGCTTGGTACCGCCAATCATGGATTACCTATACCAACGAGGCTAAGCATCGACATTTAGGCGTCGGAGTTGAAATGTTAGCAGAACATGGTGCAGTCTCTTCGGATGTAGCGATGGCTATGGCCAAAGGAGCCCGTGAAAGAGCAGGTACAACTTTCGCCATTTCAATAACTGGAATCGCAGGGCCAAAGGCTGATGAAACTAATAAACCGATAGGCATCGTTTATGTTGGCGTTTCAACAGAAGAAGGTGAGCGCACAAAACAAGCCCGATTTGGCGGTTCACGCCAAGAAAACAAAGAATCATTCGTAGCCTTTGCTTTGCAATTCGCAATCCGACAATGGGATTTAATGCGAGATAAAGATGCGAAAATGGAAGCAGAGGATGTTCAAAAGCGTGAAGCTACTCGTGTTATCGAAGAAGAAAAGCGCCTCAAGCGACTGATTGCAGAAGCAAAAGCAAAGGCCTCTGCACCTTGGCAAGAACAAGTATGGGACCGACCCGTAAAGGCTGACCGCGACATTGGTGGAGATGTCGAATGGGAAAAATAGCCCTTTGATTCTGTTAAGGATTTTGACTGTTCGACATCGAAAGCCTTGAAGAGCCCCTCAACAGGGTTGTGGCTATGGCGCAGGCGGATTGGCAGGATATCCTCCAATATTGCATGGCCAATGGTATCCTCATCAAACGCGGTGTCAAAGAAAAATTGCTTGAGATGGATAACCCGATGTCTATCGTAGAAAAAGCAGAGCCTGGATTTCTCAAACTTGAGGATTTCGGGGCACCTGTGAAGGTGCTCGATGAAAGCCCTGCCGACTTAGCGCGTGTAATTGCGCCTTTGGTTGAAACCGCGCCCGTGCCGGTGTTCAAGATTCATGGCTTGGCGGATTATAACATGGATGATTTTCCAATGAAAGCGACAGATGCCTCTTCGGACATTGAAGTGCATTGGGAGATTACCGGAAATAGCGTTACTGAAGGGCGTATGGATGATATTCGCTCTTGCTTCAATGACCGCTTGAAAAAAATCAAACAAATGATAGTCAAAGCCGGATTGCCTACTCGTTGCAGCGATATTGCTCGCCTACAATCCGAGCGTATTCGCTTCACTGGCTACGAAAATATCGCTTGTGCTATAGGTCTGGTTAACGAACCGCGAAGCACGAAAAATGGCCATCTAATCTTCGATTTGGAGGACCATACGGGCGCCATGACCTGCTTATTGCGCAAGGATGATGAGGACCCAAATCCAGTAGTTACTTCTGGAATACTTCCCGATAATGTGATTGGCGTTTCTGGTTCGTTCAGCCGAGATGGTGATTTATTTTACATCTCAGACCTACATTGGCCTGACTTACCCAACCGTCAACGCGTTAATGCTGAACAAGGCGTTAGCGTTGCTTTTCTTTCTGATATCCACGTCGGCTCCAAGACCTTCTTGGAAGATCAGTGGTATAAGATGGCACAATGGATGCGAGAAGACCCACTTGGGCACACCATCAAGTATCTGATTCTATCAGGTGATGTGGTTGATGGAGTTGGTATTTATCCTAATCAAGACAAGGAATTGGCAATAACCGATTTGTATCATCAATATTCTCACTTTGCCCGCCTCATCGAGTTGCTTCCTGATTGGGTTGAATGTATCCTATTGCCGGGAAACCACGATGCTGTGAGACCCGCAGAACCTCAACCAGCCTTGGAACCAGATATTCAACAAGACTACAATACTACAAAATTTGTTGGCAATCCCTGTGAGTTTTCACTGCATGGCGTACGCCTACTGTCCTATCATGGCAAGAGTATCGACGATTTCGTTGCCGGCATGAGGACAATCACCTATGGCTCTCCAGTTGATGCGATGAAGCAGATGATGCTGCAGAGGCATTTGGCGCCTCAATGGGGAGGTAAGACTCCTCTTTCGCCGGAGCCTCAAGATAATTTGGTTATCTCGACGATTCCGGATATTTTTGTAACTGGCCACGTGCATGGGCATTCCTGTATCAATCACAAAGGGACTACTTTAGTTTGTTCTTCGACTTGGCAGGACCAGACTTCCTACCAGAGAATGCTGGGTTTCCAGCCACAACCCTGTATATTGACGGTGGTGAATTTGGGAACTCACAAAACTGCATCTATTCCATTCGCCTGATTAGATGGTGTCGCTCCTTCTACCGCGCAACATTGCTAAGGTTGTCAATAGCACGACTACTAAGAACATAATTTGCAACTTTGTATCGGCAAAAATATTCCCCGAGTTTGTTGTCTCTGTTTTTTCTTCAGACTCCTCTGGAGTTGCTGCTGTAGTTTCCTCGACGCTGAATTCGCTATGGCTAGTATTGCTATTTCCAGACGCATCAATTGCAGTTACACCAACCGTCCATTGACCTCTTGACAATGGCGTATTACTGCTGAGGTGGTGATTCTTTGAGATTGCGATTTGGCTGCCATCAATGTGGATTTCTTCATTTCCTTTTGTTAGGACTATTGCTTCGGTTGCGGCTTCTGAAGTATACCAAGTTATACTTGCCACTCCATCTTCTGAGACCACGACTACCACGTTGAGAATTTCAGGCAGGGTTGTATCCTCGACTGCTGAAGTCTGGACTTCAATACTGATATTGTCAATACCAGGTACGGAGATTATACAACTGTAATTTGTTGCTGTTGTTAATCCATTCACCGTTACTGTATGTGATGTGGTATTGGCTCCAACTGCCGTATTTTGCCCACACGAGACGGTCGAGGTTGTTGCTTGAGTAGTTTGGAATCCTATGATAGCGCTGCTGGCTGTTGCTCCTACAACAGTTGCTCCGAATATTTGTTGTTCCAATTCAGGTATCTCTATTCCTGTAAGTGCTGCAAATTTATGAGTAGTTGCTGAATAATCTGCCAACATTGCATTCTGGTCAACACCTTCTGGAGTCATCATATCGAGAATATTGGGGTCGTATTCTATGCCATCATCGCTTGCTGGGTCAGCACCGCCCCCTAATCTCCAAGTCTTAGCACTGGCATCTATTCCTCGCCATTTGCCATCGCCAAAGCCATCTTGACTTCCTAAGACGATGATGTACCGATAGCTTGCAACATCTTGGCCAATGACATCTTTGTTGACGGTTAGAGTGATGGTGTCTGTATCGCTATTTGCTGATACTTCAATTCCTTTGGAAATGGTCTCTCCACTTTCTGCCATTACTGCCTTGACTGCCCCTGGCTCTCCAGTTGCTGAGAGTGCAACTTCCCAAGCCCAGTCATCTGCTACGACAGCATTTGCTCCTTCTAGCATGGCAGTTTTTCCACTGCTGCTATTGCCTTGGTCGACGTAGATTTGGAGAATTTGATGGCTGAATCCATTGCTCATGCCCCAGATGTTTGTAATGTCATCAACCTCCACTTCGAAGCGGGCATTCCACGAACTTTGTGAAATCTTCAAGTGTTGGATATCCCATAGGCTACCGTCACTTGCGAAGTCCGTTGCCAATGGCATTTGGATTGCTCCATCTCTATCATCGTCTCCAATTGCATCGTCGATATCGAGCAGAGTTATCCATTCCTCCAAATCTGGAAGGATTATTTCTGCAGGGGCAGGGGGTGCCATTTCTTGGTCTTGGCCGTCGCCGTAGGCAGTTGATTCGTAGAATGAAGTTAGAACTTTGATGCGAGTTGTATATCTTGGCGCTAAGCCGATTTCCGACCAAGGGATGCTGAATTCATAGACATCTTTTGCGGCGCAAGCGCCAAGATTTGAAGTGGCGATTAGATTCCACTTTTCCTTTTCGCCGACCTTGCCCTTGGCTTCGAATAGATTCCATTTGGCCCGCCCATCATCACGTAGTTCAGAGAAATCAAATGAGACCATGTATTTGGCTGGGAAGCCAAGAATTTCATTGCCATAATATGTTCTGAAATTAGTCTCGACCTCATTAAAATTAATGGCGTTGGATTGCATGAAGTAAATGGAGAGGTCGACGTTTTTATCGCTCCAAGTATCTATTTCGGCAGGAGTAGCATTGGCAAGGTCAACTCTAATATGGACATTACTTGAATCATAACCGAGGTAGAATTTGCTGATGTCAAGGTCGCCGCCATCGATAGATGAAGCATCATAGATGGCTGCGCCATCCCATTCCCCAGCCAAGGCAATGCCGTCGATCATCGGCTCGATAATAGCATTTGCAGATTCTTCAGGGGTTGCCGGATTGGTCCACAAATCGAGAAGGTAGGGTGGTAAATCAAGGTCAACTGCCCGATAGATATTGGAGAGGTGTACTTTGAAGAGAGTATCCCATAACTCATCATAACCGCTATCTTGGTCAAGACCATACCACCAATACCAATCGCTGCCTTCAGAGATATACAATGATTCCCAAGCGGATTCAAGGCCGCTATGACCTGGATTTGCTGCTTCAAATTCCACCAATGCTTTGCGGGCTTCAACAAGCCTTATCCAAGCAAGGGATTCTTCTTCTTCGCCTGCCCAAGTAGAGAGGGTTCCATCAATCCATGAACCGGTATTGATGACATCGATATCGCGAGAGACATTGTTGTTATCCAAAAATTCTGCAGGCGTCATGGTCTGGATTGTTGGATGGCTTGAAAGGCGTGAATACCATTCTTCCATGAATGGCCTTGCATTGTCATGATGCTGAAACTCCGACATGAACATCCAGTTCTCACCATCCAATGCAACCGTGATGATGTGTTCGCTTGGGTCCTCGCCTGCAGCGACAAGTTCATCTCGAATACCATCGAGATAGGAGAGGAAATCGGTAACCGCAGCCTCAGGCGTCATTGTACCATATTGGAAGGCGATTCTATCTGAAATTACTCGGTCCCGGAAGAATGCCGAAACTTCTCCACCATCAGCACCAGTAACTCTCCAAGGAGAAGTAAGGACAGAAGCATCATCGGTATCGGGATGGCTACCGTCAGCCAAAAATGAGCGGCCGAGGTTTTCCTCATCGCTAACGAACCATTCGACTCCAACATCGACCACAGGCTGAATCATTGCAGGCGAAGTAGATTGCTCGCTGGGCCACATCCCTACGGGGCGAAAGCCCATTTGAGATTCAAATAAATCCATACCCCGCGTTAATTGCTTTGCAGTATCATCAGGCCAAGCCTCTTTGCGAACTGTAATCCCATCTTCCATTGTCCAACCATCTTTCATCAATAGTGGCATTATTGGATGGTAATACGGAGTAGTAGTCAATTCAACTTGACCACTGGCGGCTAAGTCAGAATACATCGGCAGAACATTACCCATCTGGTCGTGTTGATAATCGAGCACCATCAGGATGTCTGTTGGTTTGAAGCCACTTCCCTGTATGAAGAGGTCGATTATAGACTGATTAAAATGAGGGCTGCGTCCATCTGCTTCAGGGTCTCCCACATCTGCATAATCTCCCCTTACATAATCAGGAGAAATCTGGAAAAGCAACCACAGAACTTGTAAGTCCAACAAATCTTGAGGAGGAAGCAGTTCATCATTCATGATAGTAGCCGGCTTTAGATTGTGAAGAGTTCTGTCTTGGAATCCCTTGTAGGCAAGCGAAGCAGGGTATAGCCAACCATTTTCCTCATCATCTTGGCTAACATTGTAAATCCAACCACTATTCCAAAAAGATTGGAACTGCATATTGTGCATTTCATATTCAGTCATTTCAGGATAACCAGTAACCATGCCATCTTCATCAACAGGCCAAGTCCTCCTCGCCCAATCGGTATGAATATCAAGAGTTTCATTTTGGTTGTAGTCAATCATCTGTTCCATCAAAGAAGGGACTAAATTATAGACGATTTTTGTATCTGGATATTTTGCCAAAATCCCAGGACTGTCCACGTATTCGGTCATCGAATGGACTCTGACCCAAGGCATCTCATACATTCCAGTCAGCATGTTTCGGTAATATGGTTGATGCTGGTGGAAAACTAGGGCCAAATTAAGCGGATTATCCACTTTTACGCTTGTCCTTTCATCTTCATAGACGGGTGAATCTGAAGGGTTTGTGGCATTACTCAAGTTGACTTGGTAATAATGGGTAAAGGTCTCTGCTGCGTTTTGAAAGGCTGGGTTTTGAGGAGGGAATGAAGTCCATACTTTCCCCTCGCCTTGATTTTGGGCCCATGATAATACTCCAAATTCATTAGGTGAAGAAAGTGAAGTGAGAGGAATGCTAATTTCACTCTTCTTTTCGCCATCATTGGCAATATATGCGTTGATTCCACCTTGCTCGCCATCTTCCCATCCAGTGCCATTCCATTGAATCAACCTGAAATAATTCATGTCTTCCAAAATAAAAGCATAATCAGCAGCAAAAGGAAGTACATGAGCAAAACCCCAATCCTTAGACATCGCAGCACCATTTTCAGTAGTATTGAGATAGATGAATAAATCAGCACCTGAAGACAAATTTGACCAATCTGTATTATTCCAAGCAAAGGAAAGATGGCTTGCATTCCAATCCATAAAGAAGGAAACTTCATTGGAATCTGTTGCCATCAAGGTTGTAGCATCCCAATCATCTAATGAGCCGTCAATATCCTTGTCAGCGGCGACTAAAGAGGTCCAAGGAGTCAAAACTAGAATGCTGCAAATCAGCAGGGCAACTCCACGCATCAAACATGCGCTGCTGTCACAATGTCAAAGGTTTTCGCCTGCCACGCAGCAACATGGTGCAGTATACGGGAGTGCTCTGTCACCTCACCTCATTACCATCAGGCAACCTCGACGATGCAGAACAATTCATCGACATCCTCGCAAAATCAGGAGCAACAGTTTGGCAAATGCTCCCCATTACCCCGCCAGATGAGCATAATTCCCCCTATTCTTCGCCCTCCGCATTTGCCGCATGGTGCGAATTGAATCAATCCGATTGCCAACTAGATACTTCAGATGAAGATGAATATTGGCTTGATGATTGGGCATTATATGAGGCCATCAAAAAGCAACAGGGCGGGGCGCCATGGTACGAATGGCCGACAGAACTTCGTGAACGTGAACCAGCCACACTCTCCAAAGTCATTATCAACACGGATTGCCAAAGACAATTCAACTACCGATGGAATCAACTACGCCAATATGCGACCAGCAAAGGAATCAGCCTGATTGGAGACCTACCCCTCTACATCGCCCATGATTCAGCCGATGTCTGGGCACACCGAGAATTATTCCAATTGGATGCAAATGGAATGCCAACAGTAGTGGCTGGAGTGCCACCTGATTACTTCAGCGAAGAGGGACAAAAATGGGGGACTGTACTCTATGATTGGGATGCCCATAGAGCCGAGGGCTGGCAATGGTGGCGCCAACGAATGGCAAGATTACTGAGACAATTCGATATCGTCAGAATAGATCACTTTCGTGGGTTTGATTCAGCATGGGCTATTCCGGCTGATGACGAGAACGCTAGGCACGGCCAATGGCAAGAAGGCCCTAAAGACGAATTGTTAGAACAACTCCTCGATATTGCCAAAAGTCCACGCTGCATCATTGCTGAAGACCTCGGAATAATCCCCCCTGCCGTCATTGAATTACGCAAGCGCCACCAACTCGAAGGCATGGCAGTTCTGCAATTTGGCTTCGAAGGAAGTCCCGAAAACTCCAACCGGCCAAATAATATCCAAGCAGACCAAGTGGTCTATACAGGCACCCACGATAATGATACAACCGCCAGTTGGGGGATTTCTCCCCCAAAGGAATTCTCAATAATGGAAGGTAAATCTGTTTGTCAGACTCTAATCAACATAGCACTCAACTGCAATTCAGGAATGGCAATAATTCCCCTCCAAGACATCATGGAATTGGGCACAAGCGCAAGAATGAATGTCCCAGGAACAACATTTGGAAACTGGAAATGGCAATTCCAATGGCAAGACTTGCCTTCATTCAATCTGAGTCCACCGTCGTCATCATCATAGGCATAATGGGAGAGCGGCAAAGGCATGGCCACTATTGCTTACTTCTCGGCGGAGATTGGTTTGGAGTCGCGGCTTCCTACCTATTCAGGTGGATTAGGAGTATTAGCAGGCGACCACGTCAAGGCAGCAGCAGATGCCGGTTTGGACTTCATAGCCATCACATTGCTCTATCGCCAAGGCTATGGAAGACAGCACTTAGACGAAGATGGAATTCAGAGCGAAACTTATCCCGAATTTGAGCCGAAGGAATTCTTGGTCGACACTGGAATTGACATGGCACTTGACCTTGATGGCCGAAAACTGCATTCAAGAATCTGGAAGAAAACCATAACAGGAGTTACAGGAAAAAGCGTAGAAGTACTATTCCTCGACACTCAACATCCCGATAACTCTCCCGAACATGCCACCCTTGCTCAACGCCTCTATGGTGGCGATGACTCCACACGCATCCGCCAAGAATACCTGCTCGGAGTAGGTGGTATCAGGGCTCTCAAGGCATTGGGAGTTTGGCCACTACAAGGAATCCATCTTAACGAAGGACATTGTGCCTTTGCTGCCTTGGAAATGCTAGACCAAGGATGGACAAGAGAAGAACTGAAGGATAGAAGTCTATTCACCACTCATACCCCTGTTCCAGCCGGCCACGATAGGTTCAGTTGGCAGGAGATGAAGGTTGTCCTTGGAAAACTCCTACCAGACGATGCTCAACAATTAGCAGGCCTTGATAGGGCATCGATGAGCCATCTCGCCATCAGCCTATGCGGCTCTGCAAACGCAGTATCAAATCTCAACGCCCATGTTGCCAGTGGGATGTTTCCTGAGCATCATATTCAACCGATCACAAATGGAGCCCATCACATTACATGGACTTCAGGGCCGATGGCTGAACTCTATGATGAACAGATAGCAGGATGGCGAAAGGACCCCTTACTACTCTCACATGCTGGACGTATTCCAACCCCTGAGTTAGTAGTGGCAAGGAGTAAATCGCGCGCCATCCTACGCGACATTGTACAATCGATGAGTGGAGTGGAACTACACGAAGATAGATTGACAATCGGCTTTGCTCGACGCTTTGCCACCTACAAGCGAGCGGATTTGGTATTCCATGACCTTGAGAGATTAAGACAGATAGGAACAGGAAGAATGCAATTCGTATTCGCCGGCAAGGCCCATCCAAAAGATGAGGGCGGTAAGACTCTGATTCGTAATATCCACGCTGCAGCAAAGAAACTTGGTGATGACATTCCCGTAGTATTCCTTGAAGATTATTCAATGGCTACAGGCTTAGCGATGACCAGTGGAGTCGATGTCTGGATGAATAACCCCGTGCGGCCGATGGAAGCGAGTGGCACTAGTGGAATGAAGGCCGTAATGAATGGGGTTCCAAATTGTTCTATTCTCGATGGTTGGTGGCCTGAAGGATGTCAGCATGGGGTAAATGGTTGGGCTGTAGGAAATAATGATGATGATCGTGATGACGAGCGTGATAATCGTGATTTGCTTGATTCTTTGGAAAATGAGGTGCTACCGGCGTGGGATTCTGGGGATGAAAGATGGGGGGGATTTTGCAGGGCTGCTATTTCGACCAGTGCGCGTTTTACTGCTGCTAGGATGTTGGATGAGTATGTTCGAATTTACCGCTCATTCTCTTCGTCTTGAAGTGAAAACTAAGGCCCCAACAACAATTCCAATCAAACCTAACAATACCCATTTCGCACTTTCCGCCATCAAGCCACTTGACTTACTTTCAACCTCAACCGAAGTCCCATTGCCTGTATTATTGTCAACAGGCACAGTAGTATTATCCTCAGGGTTGGTATTATTCTCTTCTGAAGTGGTATTATTCTCTTCAGGAAGTGTATGGTTATCCCCTACAATTGAATCACAAACTTCACCATCAGGGGCTATTCTGGGCAAAGTGCTCTGCTCAATCAATGAAAACATCCCCTCATCCATCACAGATAATTGATAGCGCGTACACGCCTCCCATTCTTCTGATATCCATTCACATCTCTCGCTTTGAACTCCCATGTATGTTGTTAATCCCCAGTAGAGGTATTCTGTGGCCATACAAGCATAATCACAGGTAGGGTCCTCATAATGATACCATGCTGTTTGTGGATAACCTTGAACAGGAATTGCACATTGCCCTTCGTCATCCTCGCAAGATGATGCATCGTCTTCCTCAAAGTGCCCACCTCTGGCAAGGTCCATCGCATTGGTCAATTCACTGCCCGTCATCTCGGAGAAAACAGCAGGGTATGCATTGACATATCCAACGTGGGTGATGAGATGCAACACTTCCTCAAGGCTTGCATCAAAGCCCATACCTGACTTTCCACCAGGCCTGATTTCATCTTCAAACAAGTCTTGGACTTGGTATTCTCCTGAATCCACCTTGATGAGGAATGATTCTGGAATTATATCGAATAGTTGCTCCATTTCATTTTCATTGCGGGGAATGAACATCATGGCATTTGCTGCCACCATTGCATCTACCACCGATTGGTCATCTGGCTTACCATCGCCATCATTGTCGAGATAACCTGCCATTATACCCGCTGCATGCAATAATGTATCGTCCATAACCCCACTTGTAGCGAGCAGTTTTATTCCAAAAACATCGATTTCCTTTGGTAGGGCATCTGCTAATTCTCCAGTTGTATTTTCCACTTGTAGAGTTAGTGGCGGACAAGGTGCTTGCTTAGTTTGAACGAAGATTGCAGCTGAAACTCCATCCATCTCGATAACTCCGCCATTCCATTCTATCTCGCCGAGATAATTACTCATATTGCCCAACCATTGATGAGCGGATAGATTGATGCTATTGCCACCGCGATTCAGCACCACTACTACATGCTCTTCCTCACTTTGTCTTGCAAAAGCCATGATATCCTCTTCGGCAGTTAGTTGAACGTATTCTCCTCTCCTCAAGGGTTCAAGTTCTGCTCTGGCTTTTGCAAAGTATTGTACCCAGTCTGAATCCCTTGCTGATTCATCAAACATTCTACGATTATCAGGGTCGGCTCCCCCAACCATAGCATGCTCATCTCCAGCATAGATTAGTGGTGCACCTGGAATTGTTAGGAGCCAAGCCATCGCCATTTCCCAGCGTTGAAATGCTGTGTTGTTGGTTGTGTTGGTTGGCAAATCTTGCCATTGATTCCAAACGCCGTTTGCATCAGGGTCTGCTCGCGAAATGAATCGCGGTACATCATGACTGCCGATGTAAGGAACCATGATGGAGCCTTCTGTGAATTCTTCTTGGCTTTGCTTGGTCCAATAATCGAGATGAATCAGCCCTTTGTTAGCACTTGTAAGGACATTATCCACAACCGCATGATATAGGACAAAATCCGCTTGACCATCTAACCCCCCTTCGCCCATGTAACGATTGATGGTATCATATTGTTCTCGGTTATCGGCTACGCTGCCGTCAACCCAACCCATTGCAGTCTCACCTTTGAGATAGAATCGCAGTCCGCTTGCTTCAAATTTTTCAGATATTCGGGCTGCGATATTATTGATGGCGTTATCATCAACGTGCTTGACTGCATCAAGGCGCATGCCATCGAAATTAAACTGCTCCGCCCACCAAATTGCATCGCTGATGAATTGCTCGCTGGCATTGCGGTTGCGCCAATCGATATCGGGCATGTATGGCATGAATAAGCAGTCAAGGCGGCGCTCTGTCCAATCGCAATCACTGCTTCCACATAGGCAACCTTGGTTGAACCATTGCGGATTATCTGTATAGTAAGGATGGTCTTCGTGAACATGGTTCAAAACCATGTCTGCCATCACTCTGATGCCCCTACTATGTGCTGCATCGACAAGAGTGTTTAGTTGGGCTTCGTCTCCAAGGCGGCTGTCGATCGTTCTAGGTTGAACCGGCCAATAGCCGTGGTAGCCTGCGACTTGATGCTCTCCATCTCCTGCTATTTCCAAATGGCTTGGCCCTTGATTAAGTGGGCTTAACCACAATGTGTTGATGCCAAGTTCTTGCAGATTATCGAGGTTTGATGTTATGCCTTCGATGTCCCCGCCAAGCCAATCACCGCCATTGGCGGCACCAGAAAGTGGTGCTGGGTCATTCGAGGTATTGGCATTGATGTAGCGGTCGGTCATTATCATGTAGATGACTGCATCATCCCACTGGAATTTTTGTTCTTCAATCCAAAAGGGAAGGAGGAGGTCCTCTGCCTGATTTTGCTCCCCATCGCTGGCTGATACTCTGATTCGGTATTTCCCGTCTTGAAGATTATTGGCGCTGATATCAAGACTCCAATCTGCTAGATTCCAAGTGCTGGAGATGCCGCCGCTTCCCTTGTCTAAGGTGGCAATGACTTGGTCTGGTGTTGAACCAGAATAGAGAATGCTGGCTGAAAACGAGTTATTATCAATTGAGAGAGATTCTACTGAGAGTTTGGGTTTTGTTTTATCATCAATTCTGATTAGAGAATTCTCAAAGCCATCACACCAAGTTGTTTCGCTGTTTAGGGGGTCCAAAATCCAAACATCATCAACCACGAACTTGTAGCAGTACATCCCTTCTTGAAGTTCAAGAGAAACACCCCATACTCCGTTATTGAGGCTTAGAGGAGTTTCTTCAATCCAATTCCATTCACCGCGTAGGACGACATCTTCTGCATCCCCCGAATAACTGAACTCTGTGCTTGTAGAACGCGGCCTTTGAAAGTCTGAATCTGCATTTGAGATAGGCAGTAACACGGATAATAGCAAGAATGCCAATACCACTGCTTTCCTCATCTTATCACCTCATGCGCTAAACCATAGTGCTGAAGGGTCATTGAAGGAAATGAACATATTTTCTTCTGGCCAACCACCTTTCTCCGCATCCCACGCCTCTTCACCAGAACGATGCCAGAGGGCTTTGATATCGGTTCCTCCGACATTTAGATGATAGACGCTTTCTGAACCAAGTCGCTCGACTCCGCGTATTTCTGCTTCCATAGCGTTGGATTTTAGCACCTTCACGTTTTCTGGCCTGATGCCAAAGGTTCCCTTTCCTGTGCAATCACTTAAGTGATCTGGAAGTGGGAATGAGAGCCCATTACTGGTGAATACTCCAGCTTCTGCTTGGCCTTCGATTAAGTTCATCGCAGGGGTGCCCAAGAATGAGGCAACGAATGTATTGGCTGGTTGGTGATAGGCCTCTAAGGGAGGGCAATGTTGTTGTAATTCTCCGTCCTTCATGACTGCGATTCGGTCTGCTAAGGTCATCGCTTCCACTTGGTCGTGAGTTACATAGACAGTGGTGAAACCTAGTTCATCGTGCAGTCTTCGCAATTCTACGCGCATTTGATTACGTAGTTTTGCATCTAAGTTTGAGAGGGGCTCATCCATTAGAATGACCTTTGGTTTTCGTATCAAGGCTCTACCGAGTGCTACTCTTTGTCGCTGTCCTCCGGAGAGGTCTCGCGGTCGCTTTTCAAGGATATCATCGATGCCTAACATGCTAGCAGTTTCCTGAACCATTCGCTTCATTTCTGGGGGGTCGGGGCGCTCAGTTTTGGCTAACATTCGTAGTCCAAAAGTCAAGTTATCTTGGACCGACATGTGCGGGTATAGGGCGTATGATTGGAAAACCATGCCGAGTCCACGGGCTCTTGCTGGAAGGTGGTCCACTGTTGCTTCGCCGATTTTTATGCTGCCTTCTGTTAGGTCTTCTAGGCCTGCCAACATTCTCAATGTTGTTGATTTACCGCAACCTGATGGCCCTACTAAGACTAGGAATTCGCCGTCTTTTATCGTAAGGTCTAGTCCTTTGACCGCCACTGTTCCATCATCGTAGACTTTGCGTATTCCTTCAAATGATACTCCACTCATATTCTCACCTCAACCTTTGACGCTCCCTGAAGACAGTCCCTGAATTAGGGATTTCTGGAAGAAGATGAATAGCAAAACTACCGGCAAGGAGACGATTAGCGACATCGCAGCGAAGTCCCCCCATCTTGCACTTGCCTCAGAAATGTAAGAGGCTAGGCCAACCGGTAAGGTGTACATACTGGAGTCGGTATTGAAGACCAATGCCAAGAGGAATTCATTCCATGCTGCCAAAAATGAGAATAAGGCAGTTACCGCAATTGCTGGCAATGAGAGGGGAAGGATGATTCGCCAGAAGGTGGAGAAAGTTGTGCATCCATCCAAGGCTGCGGCTTCTTCTAATTCACGAGGTATTGTGTCGAACCAGCCCTTTAGCATCCAGACGCAGAATGGCAGGGCCGTTACCGAATAAGCGAGGATTAGACCTAGCGATGTATTGAGCAGGCCAAGAGTTTTCATGACCATAAAATATGGAACGAGGATGATTATTCCAGGGAACATCTGGACAAGTAGAAGACTGAACATCATGATGCCATGACCGCTGAATTTGTAGCGAGAAAATGCATAGCCGGCTGGGATTGCTAACATCAAACCAACCATGGTTGTGCCAATAGAGACGATAACGGAGTTCAATCCCCAAGTCCAGAAGTCCGAGCCCGATAGAACTGCATCAAAGTGGGTGATTGTCCAGTCTGAAATACCCAATTCTCCAGATGCGGATTGGCCAGGTGAGAATGCTACGTCTATTATCCAGATAATTGGCACGAGAACGATGACTACGAAGTGAAGAAGGATTGCATGAGTTGTTGCTGCTTTCCAACGGGGTGATAATTTATTATTTCGAGCAAGACCTCGTTCTGCTTCTTCGAGTTCCAACCTTGAAGAAAGCCAGCGCGACATGTGGGGGCTGCTGAGAACCCATAACCCACCGCCACCTAATGCGACTGTGATTGTAGAATACCATACATCGATGGCTGCAACTTTGACCTCCAAAGCAAAAAATGCCTGCATCAATCCAGAAAATAGTATCAGAGCAGACGAGACTAACATGATATCTCGGTTTTTTTGCTGCAATGCCCATACAGCGAGTAGTCCACCTGCTAACCCCATTGCGATAGTTTGCCAGCCATCACCTCGTAGGCTTGCTATCCAGAACATAGGGAGGCAGATTAGGATGACGAGGATGGCACCTCGGCGCATCAATTCCATCTCGTATGGAATATACCAACGGCGAGCCAAGTCCGTTTGGGGCAATTCTGAACTTGACAAATCTTCGCTCATACCGCCGCCTCCGTTGCCTTACTACCCTTTGTATATGCCCAACTAAAGGCCATTAGCATGATGAAGATGACAACTGACCAAGCCGCTGCCAAGCCAAGTTCTCCTTTGACGAAGGCCACATCATAAACATAGGTGATCAAAATATCAGTTCCTCCCGGCTCTCCAAACCAAAGTTGAGGCCCACCATTCGTCAGAAGGAAGATGACGTTGAACATATTGAATGTCCAGATGAATCCCATCAAAGCCAGTGGAACAACGGTTGGCTTCAGCAATGGGATTGTGATATGTCGTAAGCGGGCCCAATCACTAACACCTTCGACCTTTGCTGCTTCATGCAAATCCTCGGGGATTGATTGGAGCGCTCCACTGATACTCATCATCATGAATGGCACCCCTAACCAGATATTAACCAAGATGACCATTGTCTGGGCTTCTGTCACTCCAGAAAAGAAATCAGTTTCCGTACCGAGTAATACGTTGACTAGGCCTTCAGGATGAAACATCCCCTTCCAGACGAGGACCGAAATATAGGATGGAATAGCCCAAGGGAGTAAAAGCAGAGTTCGATAAGCGAGTTTTCCTCTGACTTTTTGTTGTAATAACATCGCTAAGGCACCGCCGATTCCAACGTGGAAGATTACATTGGTAAATGTCCAGACGAGTGTAAAGAAGAGGACTCGAAGGAAACCTCCTGAAGTGAAAACATCGAGGTAATTTTCAAGACCATTATATTCTTCATCGCCGATTGATTCTTCATGAGCATCGGTAAAAGACAAAACCATTCCATATGCGACGGGATAGAAACTCAGCAGAACCAGGGCTAAGAATGCTGGTAGTACGAATGCCAATCCGTGACGATTCATGCTCTTGCGGTCTTTCCAGCGCAGATAGCCAAACAAGGCGATGATGGTCAATGCAATACTTCCGATGGCAAAGAGGACCGGACTGGAGTCGGGAGGAGGGGGGAGGACATCGGCTGTCAAGGCTATAATAGCGGTGTCAATCCTATCCAATTCTTGGTTTTCATCGAAAAGACGCACTGAAAGGTTGTCCTCTTTAGATTGAGATATGCCGGTTAAATCACAACGAATTGAAAGAATTTGGGGGGAGGAATAGAAGGCGTGGGCCTGACCGTTTTCATCGCGATGAATCTCGGTCCAATTTAGTCCCGAGTTATTAGATGTCCAGCAGTCATCATACCATTCTCCAACTTGTGGTTGAGTCATTTCTCCCGCTTGACCTTGGATGATAACAACCGCAGAATGGAAGGTCTCTGATACGTGAAACTCAAGGCTCCCATTACCCGAGAAGGATTCAATTTCTACTGAAACTCGCACCCGTTTGAAACCTGCAGCAGAAGAATCGCTTTGGACGTCGAGAGACTGAGCAGAAACTACCGGTAATAGGAAAACAGCCAAAATTATCCAGAAAAAATACTTCATCGCATTTCCTCCTTTAATTCTTGATTGGCCGCAGTTAATGCTGCTTGGGTACTCATCTCACCGACATAAGAATTTTCAATTGCGGTTGGAAGAATATCGTAAATTGCTGACATCCCTTTGCTTGTAGGTGCAGGGAAACCTAGTCTTGCTTGAGCGATGAAACCCCTTAGTGCGACATCAGAATGGATATCGGGGTCATCGTAAAGATTGCTGAGTACAGGCATAGTCATAGTTTCAAGGGCTGCGTATTTGACAACCTCAGAAGATGAGAGATATAGCGCCAGAGAGATTGCAGATTCTTTGTTTGGACTTTGTTTTGAGACTGCCCACCCCTTGTACCCGACCATTGGTGACATTCGAAGTCCAGTCTCCTCAACGATAGGAAGCAGGGCTTGTCCAACATCTAGGCGAGCGGCGGTATAGGTTGGCCAATGCCAAGGCCCATCAATAATCATCGCAGCCTTGCCACTGAGGAATTGCTGTTTCATGGTCTCAACGTTTGTTCCAGTCGGAACGATTTCGTGTTTTAATTCTAGGTCTAACCAGAAACGCAGAGCATCTGCCGAGCCATTTCCATCGAGGTTCGCCTCACCATTGGCAGTGAACAAACTCCCCCCATAGCCGCTATTGAGCGAGAACCAACGAAAAGGGTCCTTGGTAGGAATAGACAAGCCAACTTGCTCGCCAAAGGTCATGTCTTGAGCTGCAGATAAAAAGTCAGCAGTTGTCCAGTTTTCATCGGGATAATTGATTCCGGCTTCATCAAAGAGGGCGCGATTGAAGAATAGACTCACACAATCTTGACTGACTGGGATTGCCATAAGTGCGTCATCATAACGCATCGATTCTAGGGCAATAGGATCCCATACTGAACGCTGAGCAGGGGTTAACCAAGGGCGTAAGTCCTCCAAAAGTGGGTTGCCTCTATCTCTAACTGGTGCAATGCTACCTAATTGGTCATTAGAAAAGCGCATCAAATCAGGTGCCTCTCCACCAAGGGCTGCAATCTTGTAAGCCTGAACTGCCTGATAGAATGGTTTTGATGTGACTTCTACTTCCACTTCAGGATGTATTTTTTGCCAGGCTGAAACTGAATCCAAAAATGCCTCTTCTTCCTTTGAATCAGACTCGTAGGTTGACCAAATTACCAAGTTTCCGGAGACTTCCTCTGTAGAAGTTACACCGCTATCATCAAGCGAATCAGACAAACATCCAGCGCTTAACACTAGCAACGTGAGTATGATACTCAACGATGACTTGGCAGGCGCCATGTCCTACGCATGGCATTCAGTGGCTTGATGCCTTCGCCTCAAACGGTTGACCAAACAGGTGAACCCAAATATCTCGCAAATCCCGACTCTCAACAATTGGAACTCCCGCTTCTGCAAACGCATCAAAGGAACTCTTCCTCGTTGGATTGAATCCAATGAAGGTTGAACCCTCCACATGCATCGACAAATCGACCTCGCTATCACCTATACAGGCTACTTCCTCAGCACTAAGGTCATGCATCTCTATTACTCGTGCAACAGCACTTGCCTTTTTGTGGGCAGAAACTCTCACGATACCTTCATCTAAAAGGAATCCATCATCATCGAATTCGAAGCCATTGGCAATCCAATCATCGACTTTCAACATTGCAGCGATTGCTCCAACAAATATATCGATTCCTGCACTGATAATAACAACCAGTATTCCATCCTCTTGCAATCTTGCAACCACTTCACGGGCACCGGTAATCAGTTTGATGCCTGCATATGCTCGAAACAAATCATCCCTGTGAATCTCCGCTTGAACGGATTTCCACAATTGGATATCATAGCGCATGAATTCCTCATCGCTAATTTCCTTAGCGATGAAGCGTCGCAGCATCTCTCCTGTATCGGTGCCGAAATGATCGTGCAAAGTTCTCCAGGAACTAATTGCATCAGCTAAGACCCCGTCGCAATCGAATGCGACACAACGTATCATCGCTAACACATCCTGCTCTGAATGAACGAATACGATTGGAAGTTCCCTTCGCAGCCTTGCGACTGCGAAGGGATTACTCCCGCCGTAAAGACTGGCACGAGTGCCAGCCTATCTCGCTTCTTTCCAGCCTCAAATTTCAAGGTTGAAGGTCTTCAGAACGCTTGCAGTTCCAACTCCCTGTGGGACGTACTTCAGTGTAACACGTACTCCGTTGTCCTTTAACAGGAAACCACTCGGGTCGCTCATCCTGATGTGGATTGCATCTCCATCTCCATATGTTGAGGTGCACTCATCCGCAGCCTCACACTTGATACTGTCAGAGAATGTGATGAAGCTTTCCGAATTGACCGGGGCGAAACCGTATGTGCCCTCAGAATCAGACAACTTGAATGACTCGATTTGACTTCCGGTATCGTTGACCCACTCGACCATTACTACAGTCGCCTGTGTTGCTATTGGCTCCTTTGCGCTGGTCACGATGATGGACCAGTATCCGTTGGTACCTGGGTCTGTCTTCTCAACCTTGAAGGCGATTCGTGGAACCGACTTGCTTGGCTGGTCAGCTAGATCACTGGCCCATACGTATACTACACCAGACAAAACCACTGTTATTGCGACCATCAAGATGGTAGCAATAACTGGGCTGACTGCCTGCTCGTCATCAACAAGTGCTGATTGTACAAACTCTTCATCATCATCGATGCGGCGTTGACTTGCCAACATTAGACCAGCAACGAATAATCCTGCTGCGCTGATTGCCACTAGACCTGGTGCGAAAGATGGTACCGCAGATGGTGCCATTGTGTCGACCATTACTGGTAGATCTTGTCCGCTGTCTAGAATACCTGATGGGTCAGATGCAATCAATGATGAGAACATTGCATTGTTTGACCAGTTGCCATCTTCTAGTGCAGGTCTGCGTTGTGAGTAGACACCAGTAGTAGCATCGTATCCGATTGCTCCTGGCTCGCTCCATGCGGAGTTAGGTGTGTCTGCTGCACGGTGTGCTGCTGGGCTGTTGGTGATGAAGTCAGTTGGTGTTGCTGCACTTGGGCTTGGACAGGAAGCTGCCTTACAAGTCAAGACGTCAACACGCACTCCGACACGGGTGGTTGACTCATCAATCAGTACCTTGCTACCAAGGCTGACAGATTGTCCCCATGCTGGTGGTACGATGAACTGTGTGTCTCTGGTGGCTAATCCGCCAGCACCGTTGCTCAAGAACTGAACCTTGAGTAGTTGGTCGTACTTGTATGGTCCCTCATCTCCTTCGTGCTGGATGTCAACATCAATTGGGATGTTAGTTCCTGGCATGATGAAGTTGACACTGTTAAAGTCAAAGCCAGTGTCTACATCTAACAAGTAGTCTGCTACCATCTCACGGGTATTCTCAACACGTATGCTGAAGATTGTGGAGGTGGTCTCTTGGTTGTATGTTGCAGTAGTTAGACCATAGTTAGGGATGTACGAAGGTGCACTTGGCGAATCGCTCAGTACAACCTTAATCGGACAGTATTCTCCACTGAGTGGCACTTGCTGGTGTATTCCACCGTCATCCAAGAAATCAATTTCCTCAGATGGCACGTTGGTTGCTGCATCCTGAATCAGGGTGAACTCCAAATCGTTTCCGTTAAAGGAAATATCCTCGAAGTAATTGTCAACATCACAACTTGATGTCTCTACCCAAGTCCAAGTTAAGTCTGCATCATTGTGGTCGTTATCAGCCTTCAAGCCAGATAGGTCGAAGGTTAGAGCATCGGTGTTAGCACAAACTGCATTTACGCAGCCTGTGTCCTCTGTCACTGATACTGACCATGGTGTTGCAACTGCAACCCCCTCACCGGTGGTGAGGTGTGCATCGGTATTGACATCGTACTCTGGGATAACTGGCACATCGTTGACTGGGTTGACTGTGAAGTCAACATCAACACTTGTTGCTGCATCGTTGACGCTTGCACCGTCGCTCAATGTTAGAGTGACTGTACAAACTCCACCAAGTTCGTTATCTGCTACTTCTGTGATGCTCAACTCATTGTTGGCAACTGCAACGCTGAATGCGCCACACTCAGCTGGTACGCTTGCACCGAAGATGTAAGCCTGAGGTACATTCTCTGAGTTAGATAGAGTCTGTGTTTGCTCGTTGGCCTGATCGGTGATGTATGAACCAGCGCTGTTTGCAATCAAACCGAGTGGCTTGCTGTGGCTACCGAATCCTTCATCGAGAACGTTTAGGTTATCGAATCCATCATCGCTGAACACTGGCATACAATCGGTGCGTCCTGTGTTGCAGATTGTTGGTGCATCGTTGACGTTGTTGACGGTAATCAACATCGACTTGGAAGCGCTTAGACCATTGCTGTCTTCTACAGTTAGTAAAATCAGGTAGGTGCCGAACTCGTTGTCCTTAGGCGTGATAGTCAAGTCGTGAGCGACTAGAACTACAGTTAACAAGTCGCCATCAGCATCAACATCGCTTTCAAGAGTCCATGATAGAGAAGCTGCCGAATCCTGTACATCATCTGCCTTGTCTGTCAAGGAGATGGTTTGGGCTCCACTGTCTTCATCGTATGAAACGTCTTCAATACCAGTGATGATTGGACATGCACGTAGAATGTCGATGTCCTCGTCGCGGTTTTCTGACATATCTAGTCCGTCGATGTTGCCCCAGTCTTCTGCGCAATCTGCAGCTACCTTTGCTAAGATGTTGTAATCCTCAGATGGGCTTGGCGAGTTGCTACCGATATAACTGCGGTAGTTTAAGCGCTCATCAGATAGAGTACCATCGCCAAGGTTAGCCTTGCCGAGGTTCATGCTGAGGTAGCCGGTGCTTGGGTGGTTGCTGGCAACTACGCCACCAGTCTCCTCAAGAACAACTACTGACATGCGGACCCAGCGGTTGCTTGGGCTTCCGATACAATCCCACGGAATCTTCAACTCTGTGTTGGTGTTATCCGTCCATCCGACGTGAGCGGCCATGTTGGTGCAGCCTAGGCTGTCATCCCACTTGTCACCGCGCCACTTCTTCAAGGAGTAACTGTAAGTTGTATCTCCATCATTTGGCGAATCGCTACCGTCCTCTGCCCAGAAAGCATAGTTTGCGCTGTAGCCGAGGGATGGTGTTGTACCGTCCCACTCCCAGCCGTCTGTGCTTCCATCATCAGCAGTGTCTAGGAAGATCATTAGATCTCCATTATCCATGTCGACTCCAGTTAGAGCGAGGAACAAGTTTGTCTCATCCCATGTAGCCATGAAGTCTTCACCAGCGCCATCGCTTGACATAACACCAGGCATCAGGTCATCAGATGGGTTGTCAACATTACCGAACCAGTCGGATAAGTCTCCAGCGTCACCAGATGTTCCAACAGCCAATACTCCGGTATTGCGCATGTCAGGGCTAACGTATGCTGCCTTGTTGCCGCTCTCGGAAGTAATCAACAGTCCAACGTTGCTTGATGCTGCACCTAAGTGGTTAACGTTCAAGTCAAGCAAGTTTGCTTCATGAACTTCTGCACCGGTGACAACTACCAATTTGTTCTCGTCGAGTGTGTTTCCAACACTGGTAATCTTGGTGTCGCTACCCGCATAGATTTGGGTGCTTGCGTCTGTCCAAGTCATGTTCTGAATATCTCCTTCAGCCTTGTCGACCGCATAGAGACCAGTACCACTGTAGACAGTTCCACCATTCCAGTCGAACAATCCATCTGTGCTTCCATCGATGTAGACACCCTGAGGTGCATCAGTCGATAAATCGACTAGTGCAAGAGCACCACCACCGGTGAAGTATAGACCTACTCCAGTAGCAGAGGTTGCTGACAACATTCCGCCATCTGATGAAACATCAGTTCCATCGATGTCAACTGCATAGTCGCCACCTTCCAAATCAGCTCCACCATTCAGGAAGAGGCTTCCACCAGATTGCTCGTAAGCAGTAGTGAAGCCGCTGATTTCTGTACCATTCAAGGAAACATCATCATTACTTCCCACAACATCTAATCCGATGCTGGTGAAAGATGAGGTTGAACCTGAGGCAACAGTGATTGTTCCCCACATAGTGGTAGGGTGGTTTGTACAAGAGTAGTTGTAGGTTCCAGCAGTGGTGAAGAGGTGGGTGAAGGTACCTCCCAAGTTCATTGCACCAGAATCCCAGAGTGGTGAGCCACTTCCATCGGTATCATTTGAGATGGTACCGTGTTGGTAGTTTGTGCCACTCGAGTAATTCTGTAGGCGCCACTTGACAGTGTCTCCTTCGTTAATGCTCAAGTTCTGTGGTGCGAAATAACCTGCCATGATGTTGACAGTGTAGACCATTCCGCCGCTTCCGCCGGTTCCGGTAAATACGCTGCCTGTATCTTCGATATCGCATCCATCAGTGACAAGTGCATTGCCCATTATGGTAATGTCATTGCCACCAGTCTCGAGAGTTGATGTTCCACAATCTTCTGCCCAAATTCCGACTGCACTAACTGCAGTTCTTCCATTGGATTGGTAGATCTCGTTGTTGGTCACCGAGGCTGAGTAGCCATAGGATAGACCGTCTACGAGGATTCCACCATCTGCATCGATAAGGATGTTTCCATCAATAGAACCGTATCCATCCTTGACGTAAATTCCAGCGTGTCCGGAATTTCCATCACCATAGATGGTGTTCTCGCTAATGTCCCAGCCTAGTGCACCGCGCATGTAGATTGGTTCTTTCGAGTTATAGATGGTGTTTCCTTCAATGACCGGACGTACAGTGTTTCTATCCTGTGCATAAATTGCGTATTCGGTCTGAGTAGCACCCGTGTGGATGTTATCTTTGACCACGTTGTCATCTGAATAACTGCCAAGAGCGAACCATACATCGAGTACACCGCCATCGAAGGTATTACCCTCGATGGTCATGTTATCAGCACCCCATGTGCTTCTCCCATAGTAGTAGGAGTAGATAGTATTCATGCTGCGAACTCCAATTGCGCAACCAGAGAATTGGTTCCTTGCAACTGATGCACCATTTACTGCTCCGTTCACAACACACATCTCATCATAGTAGAAACTGGTTGAGCCTGGTACAACAGGTGTGTTGCTGACAATAATGTTGTCTTCAACGACGAATCTATCAGGCATTACGTTTCCATATTCATTTGCTGCTGCGATTGTCTGCAGGCCAATAAAGGTGCTGTTCTTGTAGTATGGATTAACATCTGACCATGCATAATATCCGAGGTCGAAACCAAATGGCACTCCAGTGTTTTCATCCACTCCTGAAAGAGCAATCATAGTACTATTTTCTACGTGGAATTTCGCATTATATGGGTATGTGGAACGATAATTAGTCGTACCATAATAATCGTAAGAACCTGTATTGATAATGGTGCTATCGCTCCAATCGTTGATATTGGTTCCACTCTTACCTTTGAGGTACATGTATGGTGCGTCGACCATGATCGTCTTTCCAGACATATCCCAATCTACTGCTCCATAATATCCATACTCCACCATGGTACCAATTGTTCTCTTTCCATTTGTTGAAAGAGAGCTGGCACATGGTGCAATCATATGGTATGAAGTACTAGTGAAACTATAGCAAACCCTTGCATCGAACTTATTGGTTAATGCAACGTCCGCAATTGTTGCAGCGTTCGCATCGAGAGTTACGCTATCATAGTAGTAGCGGAAATCTGCAGTTGATGAACTGTATGCGCCAATCTGTGCAACCGTTGCTAACTTGTATCCAGCTAGGACAGGGTTAGTTAATCCTGCCTTGTTAACAACTGCAGTATAGTATATGATTCCATCTGCATCACCATTAGCATCAGTAACGCCGTTACCAGTAGGTTTCCCAGAGCTATCCATCAGGTATACCTCAGCGCCGACAACATCGTTTGAATCAGCAGTAATAGATGCGATAAGGCTTCGGGCTCTATTGAAGACACCATTGCCTGACACGTCTACCGTACTTTCATCTACCGTTCCATCAATAAATGTCACCGTCGATGACCCGCTTATTACGAAGTCCTTTGCATTAGCAAAGGTGTTGCCCTCCAAATTAATATCTCCACTTCCTGCAGTCAATACTCCGATTGCATTTCCTGAAAGGTCGATTCCTAAATTGCGTTCGGCAGTAGTCAATACACCGTAGCTAATTGCGGCACCTGCGCTGTTGGTAACACTTCCAGAGATACTACCGGCTATGTCCTTGAGATAAGAAACACCAGCAACGCCTTGATTATCGAAGTCAATATTCTTCAAATGGAGTTTGCCTCGGCTGGTCAATGTTGTGTACGCTCCATAACTTCCACCTGAAACATTCAGGTAGTCGAATGAGGATGCTGTTGAACCAGAGACCTTCAAACCAGTTGTGGTTGGGCTGGTGATCTCAACGTTTTCAACAACTGCTGCTGCAAAGTTTCCACCAATCTCAATTCCTATATCTGCACCAGTGATTGTTCCTTGAGTGAAGGTAGGCTTTCCAGATTCACGTGCCCAATCACCCATATCATTGTGATTATTCGATGAACGTCCAACGAAGTCCAAGCGGTCCTGATAGTAATCGGCACCTTTGTGTAGAACATCGATGTATAATTTCAATCCTACAATATTTCCAGAGGTTCCGGAATTAGTACCTGTATTCAGTGTGTCGATAATTGGCATTGCCAAACGAGCGCCGGTTCCAGGGCTCTGGTAGTATGTATATGCGTAATCAATACAGACATTGTAATTACTCCACAAGCCATCAAAACCGGATGGTGGTTCATAGATTCCACCTTGGTAGTTGCTTCCGAATTGGGAAGATGGCCAGTAGTATCCCCAGTAATGGTATGGGTAATACAAGGAACTAGCGGTGCTTGTTTCTCCTGCTTCCCAGCGGAATCCGAACTGATCTGGTTCGGCGTTTGCGCCATAGTAGCCATTACTGCTTTGAGTGTAGGGTCCGTAATTATGGAAATAGTAATAATAACCATAATCTCGGTAAGCAGGGTTCTGCACATAGCCATATAGGCCACAGCTGTAATTACCCCAGCCACCATAGTCTGAACTATCGGATGTTGGGTCATCCCAATATCCTGCACTGTCCTTTCCGGCTTGATCGATTGAATAATTGAATACTGCGCCGTTATCAAGAGTGACCTCATACTGCATGCGGTCGTAGATGTTGTAATACTTGCTTGTGTAGTAATTGTATCTTGGGTGGGCGTTTCCGCCCGCGAAGACTGACTCAAAACCAAGTTGTACGTATTGCTTACCGATTAACGAACTTAAATCAAAGCCGTAGGTTGTCCATCCGTTGCTCTCACCAGACAATAAGGTACTGCGGTAAATAGTAGGAAGAGACATGCCACCATAGAAATCCAATCCAACATCATTGTTAGAAAGAGTAAATCCATTGACTATAGGTGCTGCATTATGCGACTTCATTCCAACTTCTGCATTGCTAACAGTAATGTCAGAAAGTGTGCTTGATGTTTGTTCAAACCAAATTCCAGTTCCTGTACCGCCATTGTTGATTACGCTTGCATCGAGAACAGAAAGTGTTCCTCCGTTTACCTTGATGGTCGCCATATCTTTGCTACTTGCCGCATCCCCGTAAACTACTGTGCCGTCAGTCAAACTGACTGTTGCTCCAGGGCCAATAATGAGAGCACCCTGTTGAGTACTGTCCTGAGCAAAGTTGCGGGCGTAAACACCCTGCAAGTCAAGAGTTCCACCATCACCGAGAGTGATGTGTAGTGGATATGCTGCAGATGCTGCCTTCAATTCTGAAAATGTGCCGCCTGATCCTTTAATCATCTCCAACTCTCCACCATTGTTGATAGTTAGAGTTGGGGAATTGGTTGCATCACTACGGATGATGAATTTTGACTCAGTCATCTGTATTGTACAACCATCTAGTGTTAGGTCGGCATCCAATAGGATTGAACCATCATCAAGGATATAAATGCCATCGCCAGCAGTATCAAGGGCTGACATCGACTGGTTTGTTGCTAAGTAAGCACAATCCATTCCGCTATCCGATAGAGTGATTGGTGGTTGTGTTAATCTTAGGAAGGTGTCATCTCCGAGTCCAAATGATGTGTTGGCAGCGCTGTGAATTCCAGCAGGGCCATATGCATCGAAATAGGTACCATGGTCGTGGCTGCTACATCCTGCACTAACACAGGTTCCAGAGATTGTCCAGACATCTGCTTCACCATTGGAGTCGGTGACCTGAGTTCCAATCATGAACAAGGATGCACCGGAACTGTCCATCACGAATGATGTTACAGTAGTTCCAGGCTTCAGGGTTCGAACTGAATTCTTCTCCTTGAATGTGGTTGCTGTTCCAATTCCACCTAGCCAAATACTACCGCTGCTTGAGGAAACCTCAAGCCAGCAATTACCAGCATCGCCGCCTGCATCAGCACAATCATTGCCTCCAAAGGTGACATCGATTAAGGTGATGCGCCCGTTGGTGCTTGCCTTAGCAACGTAGTTGCCCATTGCAGTCTGACCTGTAATGGCCACTCCACCAAGAGTTATCTTGGAGTTGCGCGCATAGATGATGTTGTTAGAAGATTGGCTGCTTGCCATTGTTCCGCCTTCAACGAGGATGGTGTTTTGTGCAGCACTGCTTGAACAACTGCCGCTCAAGTATCCAGTATCGCTTGTATCCGAGATATCCACGTTGCCGAAGTATAGGTTGTAGCCACAACCAGAAACTCCTATGCCGCCTGCATCAAGATCAGAGATGCTTGTTTGCGTTGAGGATGGGCTGTTTCCAGTAATAGATAACTCACCAGTTCCGAGGTCGATATTTGACATTGTTGGCAATGTGCGTTGAATGCCCATTCCACCTGCTTCCAATGAATCGATAACTGCATCATCTCCAACAGGTCCACTGGTCGTCGATGTTCCTGGGCTAAGCGTTAAAGTAGAAGTTCCGATGTCTACATTAGTTAAACTGTAGGAATCCTCTGCTCCAATTTTCACACCATAACCATATGATGTTGCAGTAAAGTTGTTTATCACAGCACTGTGTGTACCGCTTCCTCCACTACCTAGTAGCCTCAATGCATATCTTGCCTGATTTGCGCTAGATGTAGCAGAAACATTTGAAATGTAAATGTTTTCTGCAAATGAACGGATTAAGTTTGCTTCAGAATCAGTGATTGCTACGTTCTCTACAGTGAGTGAACCAGAAGCAGTACCGGTACTGGAACTACTTGCGCCACTGGTTGCATCAGTAACTGCTCCATGTTGGTATGAATTGTCGCTGTTGCAACCATCCATTTCTCCATCAGTGAGTGTTACAATTGCATCATCAGGGAACAAGAAACAACTCTCGCTCGCATCGTTGACTTCGAAGTCACTGATATCGAATACTGTACCTTGTCCACTACCGTGTGAAACGGCACCCTTCACATTACTGAAGGTTACATGGTCCATAGTAAAGTTTCCAACATTTGCATTGCTGCTTGGGCTGCTGCCGTGGCGGCTACCTGCTGCAATTGCATAGTCACTAGTATTTACGAAGTCTACATATGAGAATTGGTGGCGGTCATTTGTTCCATCAGTTGTTGTACAACTGTCAGTAAAGGCAATACCGGTCCAAGTCTGGCCGTATTGTCCTTCAAAGCGAACGTGATTATTGTCACCATCAGTATCATTTCCAGATACTGTGAATGTATCACAAGCACCGTCAAAGGAAATTCCCTTGCCCTGTGCAACCTGTACCACTACGCCTGGCTCGATATTCAAGTTAGCGTTAACGGACAAGTAATCACCGCTTGGGTTAACACGAATCGGGCTGTCAACAAGATCCCAAGATGTATCTTGAGTGATGTCAGCATCAATATCTGTTCCCTTGCCTTCGAATGGCATTACGCGGTAGCGTACGCCACAATCGAGAGCAGTGTTATCATAGCAGTAGTAGGATGTGTAGTATCCCCACCATGGTGCAATCAAGTTTGCTCTTGAGTACGTGTTGCTAGAGTATGGTAGTTTCGGCATTGTCGTGTACCAAGTAGTCATTGCGCGCTCAGGTTGAGTTGAGGATGTACTCTTCAATGACATCGAACCTTGTCTTGAAATCATAACACGACTTGTAGAAGAACTACCATTGAAGGTGTTTCCGAAGTAATCGAAAGTGAAACCATCAGGCATATCGAGGTTAGCATCACAGCCATTTTTGTAAGAGTTCCAGTAGTAGGAGCTAGCACAATAGTATCCGTATGGCATACCGTTGCTATTACCGGCAATTGCAGTCTGGTAATTGGTAATCTCAGTCAATCCTGCGGTAAAAGTTTCTGAACTGTGGCTACTTGCATCTGTTGTGATACGGTAGTTGTTAGTATGTGGATTTCCACCAGCCATGTAGCCCTGTTCTGTGCGTAGAGTTGCACCCTTTGTACGAGTACTGTCTTGATAGCCGACAGTTGCATAGTCGTAATAGACCCTGCAGCCAGTATCATAGTGGAACTCTATTTCATTGGTTACATCATACAATTTGACCTGATAAGTACAGGTGTATGAATTGGTGTAGCCCATGTCGTGCCACTCTATGATGAAGACCTTATTTGGGTCTCCAACTTCGAAACTGTTAGCAGAAGTAGTTACACTATTTGTTCCACTGCTTACAGTCGATATGTCTCTTGCTGTGGTATGGTATGATAGGGATGCGCCACGCTCTATGTCGGTCAACTCAGCACTCCAAACACATGTAGATGCTATACAGTTTGCACGGGTATCATCTGGTGATAGTACCTTTGATTGTTGCGCATTAACTGTGCCATCAGGATCTGTAATTGTGTAGTACAATGTTGGCCCAACGCCAGCAGCGGACGAGGTGTTTAGTCCGGATGGGGGGTCCCCAGCATCTGTAATTTCAAAGGTGAAGGTCCTGTCTCTTGAGTGACTGTCCTTCAGTGCTGAATGTACAATTTCAGGGGCATAAATATCAGGAGTTGGTGCGACCCTTCCAACCTTGGAGGAAACCTCTCCGCTACTTGCCATGCGACCGTAATAGCCGCTACCCATTGCGAATCCACTCCACCTGTAGGAGGTACTGTAGATGTAGTAATATCCAGAGGTGCATATTGGATTACTGCTGGTAGAACGGAAGAAGTAAATCCATCCATTGGTCCCAACGCACATCCAGTTTGCCTTACTCGAGGAGTAAGTATTATTGAAATCAAACTTACCGAATGTTCCAGTGATATCCCCTGGCACCTTGATGTTGTATGCCTGAGTATATCCATAGGATGACCTGTAAGAGGGCTCAACGTCTCCGCCAGAAAGTGGCTCATCGATTCCAGTGCTTGCATCTCCTAATCCGACCATTGCCCACTTATTTGAGGTGCTGTCATAAACATAAATCAAATTCATTCCAGGCCCATTGTTTGTGGTTATGGATAGGTATCCGAAGTCATCCTTGTGGAATTTTGCATCACCAGACTTGGTACCACCAAGTCCATTATATCCTGAAGATGGTGAAGTAGTCCACTGCATCTGCCATTGACTGTAGAAATAATAGCTAGTTGCATAGAAACATGAACTAGCGCCGCTTCCACAATCTGAGGTGTCGAACTCGAATACATATTCATCATTGTCGTCGTAATAGGTGACCTGTCTGTCGAACCACTTTGATGGTGTATAGCGGTTTCCTGCGTGTACATCAGTAGTTAGGATGGTCATCTTCCTGGCTGTTCCTGCGTTAGCCACGTCTTCAACATCGAAATTAAAGACTGTAGATGGTGGTGTGTTTGAACTTGGTGAACCACTTCCACCAGCAGGTAGTGTGGCGAAGTTGTTTGACTGTGCCATTCCTGCGGCATATGCCAAGTCTTGGAAAGCCCAGTAGTAGTCAACTGAGTCGCCAGCACTGATGCTTGCGGTAGTTGCCTTGAATCTACACTTTGCAGCACTGCTGCTACAGGTTCCAATACTTGATGCACTAACGCCAGTCCATGAACCGCTGCCTATTTTGTAGAAAAGGCGTGGGTTTCCAGACGATGTTGTGTCAATACCAGCGGGATCGGTGAGGGTGGTGAAGAAAGTACGGGCACCCTCCTTGTACGATGTTACCTCGTATGGTACGAAATCAGCAGATGGTGGAGTGCTATCGGAACCACCAGTATAGGTGATTTCCAAATAACTGTCGTATGAACCGCCATAGCGGGCATACATGTAGTAATAATTACTGTTAGTATTGATGTGAGTCATACCGATTGATGCAGAATTATTGGCAGCATTTGTAATGATACCCTCATATGCACTATTTACAGTAACTGTTTTCCAACCGGTTCCGGTGGAAAAGGTTCCAACGCTTGGACTGTTCCAAATGGAACTAACCATCTTGCGGGCCTTCGTATTCCCATACTGGGAACTTGAGGGCATTCCAAGCAAAGTGCTGGAACAGGATGCACTGGCAATACTGTAAGAATAACGACTTGCAGTCCCACAAGTCATCATTATTGCAGCATCATAGGAACTACTTCCCCAGGTATTGCTGTAGCCAACATATTGCTTCCACTTTACTGAGGAGGTTGTTGAGCCACTAGGCATAGCATTGCTGCTACTAAACTGGTACTTGCTCCAAGGTAGATAGTAGATGCGTGCATTATAGCGGTAGAAATAACGGCTATTTCCACTGTAGCAATATGCGTAGTAGCGATAGCAGTATCCTCCTGTAGATGACGTGCGCTTGATTGTTGGGTCAAGAGAAAGAGGGAAAACTCGGTCCTCATCCATTAACCAATCAGTATCAATTGCTGTAGTCAAGACGATTTGTCCATTAGTGAAACTGACGAAGAAAGTAGCGGTGTACTGTTCTTCGGCTCCAGGTTCCAATACCACTGGTACTGGAATTTCTGCTAATACCTCTCCAGTCTCAAGACTACGGATTGTCATCAGTTCTTGAGTAGAGACGATTTCTTCTCCAACCACTTCATCACCGATGAATAGAGCATAGCCTGCTGGTAAGCGAATAATTTCGCGTAGACCGAACCAAGCAACGGATTCATCGAGAACTGGCTGTTGACGGATAACAAGGTTCTGCTTCATCTGTACGGATGAAACCTCATAATCCAAATCATAACCATCTGCAACAGGGTAGCGGATTACATTTCCACCAACGCTGATTGCATCATGTGAAGGTGCAACATGGTGCATTTCCGGCGCCACGCCTGCTTCATCGAGAGTTACAATCTGTGGGGCAATTCCCACGATAATTGGGTCAACATTAGGGTCCATCTGAACCGCTACACCAGCTCCAACATCAGACGAGAATGTAGTCTTGAAGACGTTCTTCGAGACTTCCCAGCCGAATGCGGTTGGTACTATGTTGGTATCGATATTTTCCCAAGCGCCTGCTTCAAGATAGTGCAAAGGTTCGCTGCTTGTTAGCACCGAAATTTCACCATCGTGTACGAAGGCTTTTTGGTTTACATCGCGCATACCCTGAAGTTCATCTTCGAGGGCATACTCCCATTCTACTTGTTCAATCGTTTCGGGCAGGTGGAAAGGATCATCTTTCTGTTCTGCCGTTTCTGACTCTGTATAG
This sequence comes from Candidatus Poseidoniales archaeon, assembly GCA_012959275.1. Classification (GTDB taxonomy): domain Archaea; phylum Thermoplasmatota; class Poseidoniia; order Poseidoniales; family Poseidoniaceae; genus UBA226. Next base: position 14,527 of record DUDM01000043.1, on the reverse strand, counting down.
TCAGTCTCGCTCACCGGGTTATCCACCATGCTGCTGAATGGCATAATTGCCATCAGTGCACAAAGGAGGAGGGCGCTAAAGAGCCCACCCCAGATTGTTGTCTTCTTCATCTTGCTTCCATTTATCATGTCATCAAACCCCTTACGGACTGTATGCAGGCTGCTGGAGTAATTGTTTTCCTTATGAGTGTTGGGGTACATCTTATTTGAAAAAGCGATAGACTTAGAGCGGATTAGGCCCTTTTCCGTAACAATTCTCCGGCACTTGGCAGAACAATCCGTTTGTAAGTAGGATGACCCTTATACACTAGGCGCGGCCGGAGGCCATTTTCCAACTAATTTGGCGATATTGCCTAGAGGATTTGAAAAATGGCATGGGGATTAAGCCAGAACAGGAGTATTATCAGAGGACGAAATTACTTGACATTGAATATTATTTCCAATTTTAATAATAATCCAATGGCCTGAGCTGATAATCATTTGAAAATCAAGTGGAATTTTCTTTTGCCAACAAAATGCGGCTACATAAAATTTCAAGAAATTAACACAACCAAGGATTGTAATCCTCACTGCTGTGCTGTTGATGTTAAGAAAAAAAGGTCGCCAGCAGGGCCCCCTCAAGGACCCTGCTGGCCGTATTACTGCTATGCAGTTAAATTACTCATTCATGCTGGAGTCGGCTTGGGATTCAATAATCCCATTCCTTGCCTTCTCCACCCTCGCCACCACGGCTAAGGATGAATGCGCCAATTCCGAATGCTACAACGACTATGCCGATGATAACTCCCCATGTCCAAGTTGGAACACCTGTTGTTCCACTCTTGTCATCATCGAGAGTATCAGTGCCTGCGCCTGGATCGTCGAGTTCACCATAGCGAATCTGGGTAGTTTTATCTGATAGTGCTACAACGTTTCCAGAACTATCCTCTGCGAATATAGAGAAGTGGTAAACGGTCTCGGAGGTGACTGATGGCTTGGTAATATCAACACTAGCATCTGCAATATCCATTGGCTGACAACTCAAATCATCAGGGGTCAACTGGGATGCCTCGTATGTAGAATCCTTCCAACAAACGTACAACTTTACTGCATTTCCAGCATCAGCGGTGGTTATGGTGAAAGTCCAAGCGGTGCTTCCATTTGCAATGGAACCGAATGTAGTAGTCGGTACAGGTGATACTTCTGCATCAGCAGTAGTAGTGAAAGTTTTGACATTTGCATTTGCTCCATTAACATTGATTACACTCACAGTGACATCGAAGACCTGCCCGTGTGTACCAGTTAGAAGGTGCTGAGTTGCATCCTTATCAACACTGGTACAAGTCTCATTTGCATTAGTAACGCTACAGATTTGAATCTTATCACCGCTTAGAAGGTCTACGCCACCATTCTCGAGTGTCCACTGAACAGCGATTAGACCGCCTGCCATGTTAACACCAATTGCATTGCTAACTCCATTGGCTGGTACAGCGCCAGTTCCAGCTGCTGCATTGAAGATTCCCAATAAACCATTATTGAGCGTTCCAGAGGTAAGATTGACCCATTCCAACTTCATGTTGGTCGCACCATCTTGCTCTGCCTCTCCATCAAGAAGAATCCAATCTTGGCCTGGATATTGATACCATAGGCTGTAATCTTCGGTGCTGCTTCCAGGGAAGGTGATTGACAAAGCATTGCTGCCTACATCTCCAGGGCCGTAGTTGGTCACAGGTGCGTAGTCAATAACGTAGACTGAATCTGCGCCTTCCTCGGAGTTTCCAAGTAGGACTCCCTCGATCGCAGCAGAGTCGGAAGCGGTGATACTGAAATCTGCAACTGCCATGTATGTTAGGTCATATGAAATGCTAACTGCATCACTTGCTGCTGTTGCTTCTGCAACCTGCCTGTTCCAAACTTTTAGATCGACCTTATCGGATGCTTCTCCACCATGTGGGTCGGTGACCTTGACAGTGACTGGTAGAGTCGTTGCCCATGAACCATCAACAGGTACTGCACAAGTGCGCTCTCCTTTGGTTAATCCACCAGCGCCATCATCACTCGGACTGCATTCACCGATATCTACGCTCATGCTGTCTGTGGTAATGCGGCTCCATGAGTAAGTCAAACTCTCTCCAGTAATATCCTCAGCATCGAAAGCACTGACGTCGAAGGAAACAATGTCTCCAACTACAATGTCGCCCTCGCTAGTCAATGATAGGCTGATGACTGGGTCGTGATTACGTGCTTCAACTGTTGCAGTTTGTGAATCGTCAACGCTGCTCTCGTCAGGGTTGGTTGGATTGACCATTGCGACTGTTGCTGTAATCTTGTAGGTTCCAGAATCGAATTCGTGGGATGAACATGCATATCCTGCAGGTTGTGCAGTCAGTCCCTCACCGAGGTCTAGGTGTGTATAAGGAGGTGCTACTCCAGCAGGACATTCATCAGCAGTGTAAGTTGCAACGACAGAGTTATTGTCATATACATCCGTCACTACGAAGGTAACTTCCCAATCATAAGGACCTGTGCCAGATGAACCACGGTGTTCTACCATTGCATGTAATCGACTAAATCCAACATCAATTTCATCTTGGTCCCCACGCATCGAGGTTGCTTCACCATTACCGGTGGAATCGTATCCTTGTGCAATGACGAGGCTAGATACCCCAATGTTGTGGTAAGAACCGATGAATCCAGTGATTTTATCTTCATTGTTTGAGTTATTGTCATCGGTTTCAACTGGAACTTCACAAATATTCATGAATGTTCTAATCTCTCTAATATCATCTTCAGTTCCTTCAATTCCATCAGGCCCATTGTCTATCGTTACCTCGCCAGATTCTTGACACTCTGCTGCGGCTCCGTACAGTGTGTAGTTAACTAGAGCTGCCTCAACTTGGTAGCCACCATTTGCATTAGCATCTGGTGTTACTGTTCCTGAGTAGGTCCAAGAGTCTTGGTAATCGATAACTAATCTACTACCATTACCGTTGCGTGCATCACAAGGTCCATCGTCAGCAGTACCAGTAATATTGTCAGGTCCTGGGTCGTCACATGGAGCACTCTCGTTAAAGAAGACGTCCACTATTTGAGAAGTTCCGGTTTCGTGAGTAGTGGTTCCTTTGATATCATTGCCATCACCGTCAACTGCAGTATCTAATGCGGCTCCAGTTATCATCAAGTCGACGACTACACTGCGAGCAGACCATTCTTCAGAACCATCTGTGGAGACAGTCAGTGTGAAATCATGAGGCCCAGCGCCTTCAGCCTGTTCGACGGAAGGATTCCATTCAAGGTCAATAGCAATGTCATACCAGTTAACAACTGTGATGTCAACAGTGAATTCATCATTGGTGATATCATCATCGCCACTCATTACATCGAGTTCAATTGCGATTGTGTAAGCACCAAGTGGTGCAGCCCATGCAATAGCAGCGCCTGATGCATCTCTAACGGAGTATGAACCACCGTTAAGGTATGCTCCAGCAGCCAACGACTGAACTGGACATGATTGTGCATCATCACAGATAACTGCATCTAACCAAGTTAAGTCATTTCCTGCAAAATCCGTGGCAACAGTTCCATCTGCAAGATAGATGGTGGCTTCGATATTCATCTCAGTCACATTGTTGGTTCCATGGTTCTTCACAGAAACGACGAAGTTAACTTCATCACCGGCCTTTACAGTGTTCCGAAGTTCTCCGGTCATTGTATCGGTCTTGGTCGCTCTTGGCTCAAGGATGCCTAGTATGCCGACATCATCGTCAGCACGTCCATCAGCAGCCCCGTCCATTTCATTCTCATTCATTTCAATCCATGCTGTGTTCGCGAATACACTCGCAAACATCAGCAGAATCAGTGTCATTGGCACAATATTCTTCATATTCAGTCCTCCAACCTATTAGTCGGTGCCTTCGTGCACAGACCCTGCCGTATTTATAGTATAGGCGGATTTTAGTAATATTTGGGAAAGATAAATTACATTTTCCCGGCTTTGCAACTTCTTTTCTGATGATTTTGGGTGATGATTTGTGAGTATTGATGAGGTTTTGATAGGAACTAAGAAGTTAATTCACGCAATGCTTCAGCCGGACGTATGGCCGCAGCACGTCGAACAGGCAGTGCTGTAACCAACAATACAAGTAGCCATGCAGCAAGGATAATGGAAACTATTGAAAGCCAAGGCATGGTGAATTCAGCTCCTTCAGAGCGCCAAAACCGGTCATAGAGGTACCAATGGAATCCAATACCGATAACAACACCATTCAAAATTCCAAGCAAACTGATCCAACTTAATTCTAAAATGTATCCTGCCACTACCATTCTTCGCTGGAATCCAATAGCCCGTAAGATTCCCGTTTGGTGAGAACGTTCGCTGACTGAACGGATAGTAACTATTCCTAATCCAGCGATGCCTACAACTAGGCCAAGCATCAAATAAGATTGGAAGATATTGAAAATGCCAAATAAAACGCTCTGGAACTCCTTTACGCTGACTTCAATGATTTCTACTTCCATGCCGTCATCGATGAAACCTCTTTCCATTGCTTCAACGAGTTCTTCCTTTTCTTGCATGCTAGTTCCTTCCGGTACAGAAAGGTACAATCTTGTGTATCTTGCACCAAATTCCTCAGCACTGCTTAAGTGGTTGACCCAGATGCCTGGAGCCGACCATAATGAGCCCTCATCAAGGAAGCCTACTACAGTGAACTCTTTGCTTATTGATGGGTTTTCGGGGTCAATTGCTAAAATCGAATCTCCAATTGAAAAAGTGAGTTGATAAAATGGTGATGATTCGTCAACTGCACCTTGAAATTCCATGCCAAAAGAGGCGTCGAGGATTGCTAAATTAGGATTGCTTGCAACTGCTTGCCAAGCCGACTTTTCATCATCCCCAAGTGCGGGATCCCAGATGTGGAGTGGTAAGCCCCCATGCTCAGCAAAACCAGAATCTATTCCTCTAATCAGTTGAACTCGTTCAGTCTCACCGGCATTGATATCCTCGGCATCGGCATATCTGACAACCCCTAGAGAAACTACTCCAATGCCGTCGAAATCATCTGCTTGAACATCTGCTGGCCAATCCCACGTTTCGTAACCTCCCTCCAATGGAAGAGGTCGGTCCCAAGAGGAAGTTGTTCCTAAGAGGTCAAAGTCTCCCGAAACGTCATCCACAAATGATTCACTATAAGACTCAAATTGGGCGCTATATCCGGCCAGTACTACAACAGAGAACACCGTTAGGCTAAACATTCCAAGAGTTAATGCGGTTCGGAATGGAGTTGCAAGAGGATAAGCGAGGGCAGTTGGCACAACAGGGCCAATACGCTTTGTGACAGTTGCAGCACGTCCAACTGCAGATGCCAACAAGGGTGCAACTGAGGTTAGGAGCATGACACCAGCAGCAACACTTGAGATGCCGACCACGATGAATGAGAACTCATTTGGCAGCAAATCCTTGCGGAATGGGTCAATCCAATCAGGTAGCATGACCCATAAAATTAGAGAAATACCCAGAACGGCCATGGTGTTTCGGGCACAGTTTCTCTGAAGTTTTGCGGCAAGAGTGAATTTATTGGAAAGTAGGCTTGGTAGATTATAGAGGAGTAATGGAATTCCACCGAGTAATGCAAGAATACCAGAAAGGTTCCAAAGACCATGCCCAAATGCCGAATCCCTTGCCCCGAGGAAAAACCAAGCAACACAAAGCAAAGAGGAACCAGTTAGGCCGATTAGAAGTAGCCATGACCACCATGCAGGACCGTCTTCTCTTGTAGGCGGCAAGTTCCTCATTGCGGCAACAACATTGAGGCGGCTATTGCGCATTGCAGTTGCCCAGAGTGAAGCCCAAGAGACAAGGAAGCCAACTGCTGCCCCAGCAATAACGCTTGACCATGTCCATGCATAGACGAATGCACCATCAAGAGAGGAAAGGGCCCAGGCGAATCCGGTTGCGACAATCCAGCCGATGAATAATCCTACAATCGAGCCGATGATGCTGGAGATAGCAGCAGCCAAAGAGCCTTCCAAAACGAATAATGCCCGCAGGTCAGGGCGTTGTAAGCCAAGGGCTCGAATCATTCCCATCTCCACTTTGCGTTCCTCAGCAAGCATCACGAAGATGTTGACAACTAGCAACATTCCAGCTAACATGGTAAAAGAACCGAATACGATGAATAAAGCAGATAGGCTCCCACTTGCCATTTTGGAATTCTCAAGACCTTCTTTTTTAACGCGGTTAACCATTATTCCCGCGCTTTCTTGGTCAGCCTCTTCATCCATCCAAATCTGCAAGTTGGCAAGGGCTGCATCCATGGTAAATTGTTGTTTTAGATTTGAACTACTAAACATTAGCAGATTTCTTTCATCAACATCGGCTGAAGCCAATCGCTCTGCAACACTGAAGTTGACAACGCCGACGATAACATCGGCGATTCCGGGCTGGCCTGGGACAGTAGGAATAAGAGGTATTTCATCGCCGATAACCAATAAAATTCCAGTTGTATTACCGCGACTGGCAGAAAATGCACCAACCAATGTCACGCCATCTTGGCCTTGTAGTGCTTCATTTGCCCAAGAACTTAGACGAACTTCAGTTTCATTTACAGCCGGCAAATCAGCATTAGAATTTGAAGCGATAACCAAAAGGGGAATCTTTCCAAGCCCCTCTAACTCTGTCGTGGTTGGTAATCTAATGCTGCTCTCTCCATCCTCAACAACTATGACCCCAAATGAGGTAGTACACCTCAATTCCTCTGTCCTCAAAAAAGCATTCCCATCACATTTATCGTCTAATACAATTGATGTATTGGTGAAACTATTGTTTAAGGTCCAAATGCTTGAATCGCTGAGCATCAGGTCAGAGCCGCTAAAACTTAGAATCTCAAGTTCTGGTAGGCCTAAATCTGTAGTTGTTTGATTTGCTAAGTTGGTATATCCTTGACCTTCGTCAATGAATAACTGCGAGTTGATTATTGCAATTTTATGTTGTGGGCCATCGGCGAGTAATTGCCAAGTTCCATCGAATAACCAAGTCTCAATTTTCAGGAGTCCTTCAAGGTGGGTTACCAAGCCCTCGGAGGTATTGTACAAGGCTGCATTTTGAACTTCATAATTCCATGCATCTGGGGAAATTAACTGCAAACCGTCCGAGACAGATGGCATGGAATCAAGCAAAAATAGAGAATATAATGAATCGTTAAAGCCCACATTAAGTTTGAGGGGAGAGGCATTATCGTCACTTTCGTCGCTTTCGTCCCATTCGCCCCATTCTAATTCCTCTGCATTCTCATCGAGTAAGACGACTCCATCGTCATGGTAAACTGCTAACCCGTCCTCTAATAATTGGTAATCGCGTAATAGCGTTCCATTCGGCACCTGCCAAGTATTCCATATTCCCAAGTTTGATTCTCGGCTAACGCCTTCTGGGTGGATGTACCATGTTGCAGACCCGTCCGGAATTATCGCATTGATTTCCTTACTAAGTAATCCTGTCAAAATTTGCCCTGCGGCTGAGCGTAGCCCGAATAAGGGCGCCTGCAATAATTCGGTGATTTCTGTTTCGCCAAGCATCTCGACTGAATTATTGCGCAAATCATTAACCTGCTCGCCTGAAAGACGCGAAACAGGACTGGATTTAACGAGAGAGATGATGCCAAGGTCAAGGTCTCCTTCGGTGAATAGCCACGCATCTTGCGCCACTAGTGCCTCATCCAAGATGCGGCTAACATGCGGATAGAGAAGTTTCTCAGCATCAAGGCTATCATCGATGCCCCCAGTTGCAGAAATGCGAATTATATTGACCAAGGATTGAGCATCCTGTAAGGCTTGGGCAGATGCAAGAGTGGAAAAGATGACACCACCCTTTGAGCCTTGAATAGCAGCCGCACCTTGCATCGGCACAACCTTCCAAATCTCTACATTTTCAGAATAATCTGTTCGCACATAATCTTCATCATAACTACTCCAACTGATGAGTAATGTATCTCCAGGCCCTGCTCCGACCTCATCTGCTAGGACCTCGTTGATGATAAAAATCGAACGACCAAGGACTGATTCCTCATGGGCTAATTGAGAATATGAGACTCCTCCGATTGAACTCCAACCACCTGCGCCATCCAAAGTCGGATCGCTAGCCCACCAATGTGCATCCGGTTCAGCCAAGGATGCAGCCTCATTGATGACGGATATCGACTTCTTACGACTGATAGAAAAACCGTCGATATGTTCTCGTGATTTTGAATCACTGAACAGAAATTCACCAAATTCACGCATTCGTGATTCATTCAACTCCCGCAATGCACCGGTCAAAGGGTCTCTCCCCGAAATTTGCAGGTCGGATGTGTCACTACGGAGCAGAACTTCAGCACTAATCGTAGCATCCATCGAATCTCCAACTACTAGACTAGAGGAGACCATCGCGGCACCAACCAAAAGTCCAATCATCATCAAGGCGGTATTGCGGCGACGCCGAACCAAATTATTCCAAGCCAAGCGCCAAAGCACCAAATGGCGAGGAGAAAGAACAACCAACAAGCCCTGGTGTAGTAGAATACCCACCATTAAAGAAAAACAAAAAGCGGTGAATACGCCCATCTCCAAAGTTAACCAAAGACTCAGCACAGAAATCAAAGGAACAGAAAAAATGACCAATAGATGCTTCTTCCAATTCAATGACCTAGTACTAGGATTAGTAACAAATTGCGCAACGCAAACCCATAGTAAATGCAGGCCTAAGCCAACAGATAATACGAGCGTTTCAGACATTAGAACACCTCATTCCTCTTCGCTTTTCTCATCCCTGACGATTAAACCGTCTTCCATGTGCAAGATTCGACTACAGCGGGCAGCAATTTCCGAATCATGAGTTACCACTAGCAGCGTAGTGCCGCGTTCTGCATTCAATTCGAATAACAAATCCATGACCTCGTTGCTGGTACGGGTATCGAGATTTCCGGTAGGCTCATCCCCCAGAATAACGGCTGGTTCGTGGACAAAGGCTCTGGCAATGGTGACTCTTTGTCGCTGCCCTCCGCTCAACTCCATCGGGCGATGGGTGGACCAGTTCTTCAGGCCAACTAAATCCAGGGCATCTAAGGAACGTTGACGTGCCTCTTTGGCCGGAATTCCTTGTAAAAGAAGAGGCATCTCGACATTCTCAACCGCCGTTAGTACTGGAATCAGATTAAAACTCTGAAAAATGAAGCCAAGATTTCTGCCTCGGACATTTGTTCGATGCTTATCATCCGAGGCTGTCAAAGAAATACCTTCAACCAATACTTCACCCGCAGTCAATTCATCAAGACCGCTCAAACAGTTCAACAGCGTGGTCTTGCCACAACCACTTGGACCCATGATTGCAACCATTTCACCTGCCTCAATAGTCAATGAAATTTCTCTCAAAGCCTCAATCTTGTTTGAACCACTTTGGTAAATCTTCCAAAGACCGCGCCCTTCCAATACTGTCGCCATGCAGGCTGCGAAGAGGTAGCAGTGAATAAGCAAAATCATGACACACACTGAAAAAGTCGAAGCCACTCGACAATAACATGCACATAGAAGTTCTATGCTTTGGGCCGCTGGCTGAGGCGCTTGGCTGGAGAAATAGGCAAGTGATATTGCCTGATGCAGCGAGAATTATTGATTTGGTATCACAATTAGGAATCGAAGTTTGGAATACTGCTGGCTTAGCATTTGCAATTAACGGCGAGATGGCAACATCTGATTCAATACTCACTGAAGGGATGGAGGTTGCTTTGCTTCCGCCCCTTTCTGGGGGTTAAACATAGCAATGTTTGAAGGTTCAATCTATGACGGGAAGGTGAGGAAGGAAGATGGTTGGCGGACTTGGCTCTACAGAACTGATAATCATCCTAGTCTTCTTTTTCATATTATTTGGAGCAGAACGACTACCAAAGATGGCACGCTCACTGGGCCAATCCAAGGGTGAATTCCACAAAGGTCTGAAAGAAATAACGGAAATGCCAAAGGATACCGAAGCCGACCTTGAGGCCGGTGGAAGAACTGCTGAACAAATCCTTTTCGAGCGCGCAAAAGCGGTTGGAATCGACCCTGCTGGCATGGATAGCAGTAAATTGAAGGCCAAAATCGAGGCTTTGGAAGCGCTTGATTCCGATGAGTAAGTCAACGAACACGTTTCAATTGCTGTGGCGAGCCACATATATCGCATTCCCGCACCTGTGTATTTTCTGGAACCTTTGCGCTTGCCCTGCAACCACTACAACGTAACTCCCAAGACCATGAACTGCTAATCCCCTTTGTACTAACTGAGCGATAAGCAATACCAGAAGCCTTGGCAATATTCTGCAAACGATAATCATCAGTATGCAGAATAGCAGTATGTTTGATGGCCAAAGCCATGACATCCAAATCGACTTCAGATAGACCATCGAGGTCGCCAGTCTTAGCTGCCGCTTTCATGGCTAATTCCAAATCCTCCTTGGTAGGAGTTTGCAAGTCTGGGGGATTTGCTTCGACCAACAATAAGCGCGGCTCGGATAAGCGGCCTAATTCCTGTAATTGGGAAAAAGCGCATATTCCCAAGCATATGCGTTCAGCAGGCCAATTCAGCAATGCTGCGGTATCCAGCACATCAACCATGACATTCCCTCAAACCCTCCTGCTTTTGTATTCTTCCAAGCCCCACGGCATCAGCATTGATATGCCAAAGGTCGGCCCATCGTTATGTGGGCATTCTCGGTGGGCTTGAGGATTCAATCCTCGAATGGTTCGACCAATTCGGTGTAGCAGCCCTCGCATTACTCTCATTCACCGAGGCAATTATCCAGCCTGTGCCGCCAGACCTGATGTATATCCCACAACTAATCAATGCTCAAGATTCAATGAGTATTGTGATTTGGCTTTGGCTAGTAGTCACCATCAGCAGTGTTGCTGGCTCATTAGTCGGTTACTGGTTAGGAAGGAAATGGGGGCGTACTCTACTAGACAAATATTCATCTGACTCGGCAGTCCTCAAATTAGAAGCACTCACCCAGCGCTATGGAACATTTGGAATATTCATTGCTGCATTTTCACCAATTCCCTACAAGGTATTTGGCTGGGTAGCAGGAATGGGTGAAATGGAAAAACGGCCTTTCATAATCGCTGGACTGCTTGGTAGAGGTCTACGCTTTGGAGTTGAAGCATTACTAATAGGAATCTATGGAGATAAGGTGCTTGACGGGCTTGCATGGTTCGTTGATCATGAATTTTTGATGGGGGCCTCCCTGCTAGCAATAATTGGCATTGGAATTGTTTCTTGGTCATGGTGGCAAGGTCTTGCACCTGTTGATGAAGAGGAATGAAGCAAGGGTAATATTATGGCTGAGAGGCATGCCGGCGGCTTGCTGCTTGTATGGTGTAGCACGGTCCATCATCCCGCCCTTTCGAGGCGGTCACGCGGGTTCGAATCCCGCTACGAGCATTTAGTTCCTAGGAACTGTTTATGAGGGTCGGCCTTCGAATATTATTTCGATGCCGCGCAAAGGAACCAACCCTCGCCCCGTCTTCAGTATTGAAGCCCGTAACTTGGATGAGTTGAATGAATGGAAAAGTGCTGCCAAGGAGCTGGGGAAATCGCAGACCAAAATGGGTGCGATGGCAATTCGCCAGTATCTCCACGGAGAGGTCTCCGATCCCGAGGAAGTGACCGCTCTCAAGCAGAGGATCGAGGAGCTGGAGGAACAGTTGCTCGAAACCCGTTCTAGGGTGACAACTCTTGACCGTGCTAATGTCGCTGCGAACGAGGAATTGGTGCGAGTACGTGCGCGTTTCTATGGAGCTTCATCGAAGATGGTCGATACTTTACTCGTTCAATTGTTCTACTCCACACTCATTCGCGAGGGCTCAATTTCCCGCAAGGAACTGCTCAGCCGGATCCAAGATGCCTTCTCCATCCCGAACCTTGTGGATGAACTGCGTCATATCGAGATGATCTTCGCAAATATTGGAATACTCAATATCTCCAAGGGGGTGCTCACTTGGAAAATGGAATGATACTGGAAGATAATCTCGCCACTGTCGAGCGAGGGCTTGCTGATCTCCGGCGCCAAAGGAAAGCGGAGGCCACTCTCATCTCCTACGGATGCGACCTGCGAAGGCTCGCCAGGTTCACCAGTGAATTGGGATTGAGGTTCGAGGATCTCACAAAACACAACCTTGTCGACCTGCTTGAGGCCGTGGAAGTCAATGAGAACGGCCGAAAACTCTCAAACGGCAGAATTCGTGGACTCTTCTCCGCGCTTAATTCCCTCTTGGAATCAATGGAATACAGAGATGTAATCGATACCAATCCAGTTCCGGCATTCAGGAAGAGATACCTCTCCACATTCAAACGGACTCCAAACTCCAGTGTTCCAAGATTCTGTCCAACGAACGAGCAGGTCGCAGCGGTCATCGCAGGTTCACCCTTCATTCGAGACAAGGCCATCCATGTTGTGCTTGCCAAGACAGGGCTCAGGAACAAAGAGGTCAGAGCCTTGGATGTCTCAGACGTGAACCTTGTTGAGAAGTACATCATGGCTAAACCCACAGCGAAAAGGACGGGGCGGAAGCTGCCGATCGACGATGAATGCACGGTCTTCATCTCCAGATGGTTGCACGACCGTCAATCCTTCACCGGGGCTGAGGAGGAACCTGCATTGTTCCTGAATGACCTTGGCTGTAGAATCGGACGCAACACATTGCTTAAGGTCATCAATCGCGATGGGGAACGCCAAGGGCTTCATTTTAGAGATGCGGATATTTTGGACATCGACAAGCGCTACACGCCGCATGTGTACAGACACTGGATGACAACCGTGCTGCGTGAGGCGGGTTGCTCGGAACGAGTCATCCGATACATACGAGGAGATGCCGAGGGTT
>DUDM01000043.1:0-1547 GCA_012959275.1 Candidatus Poseidoniales archaeon | reverse complement strand
ATCTTACCTCATGTGGGATTTTCCAATTCACCTGGTAGTGTGGTGACTCGGAGTCAATCCCATTGTCAACTGCCTCCATCCATCTCACCATCCCATTTCCAATGCCCATCGCCTGCTTCATCCACTCTTGAATCTCCGTGAAAGAGGGAGGCTTCCCTTCACTAGCGAAGTTAGCCTCAAGGAGATCGATTATCAGGCATGGTTCATCTTCTTCGTCATGCTCGATGTATATCGCGACAGCGTCCGGCCCCATCCTGACGGTGCTGATCGCATTCAGGTTGGTTGGAGGCAGAGGACCTCCGGCCAATCCCATCGCATGGAGGTCGGCAGCCACCCCTCTAGCCTGATTCAACTGCCTCGTCAAAGTAACAACTTGTTGCTTCAGTCGATTGACCTCCTGATTCGCGGGATTCCTGCGTGCGTTGGAGGGGGAGAACAGGGATATCTTCTCCTTGAGACGTTTGAGTGGCTTTCTACGGTACAGATTTGCCTCGAGCAGAAGTCTTGTTCCAAGGGCATGGGCATCGGGTCGCACTGGTGGATGGGGTGTCCCATCAACATCCACGGCATCGAGCCATTCATCAGCGGTGAACACGTACCCAATGCTTTCGGAACCCACGAACTGGAACAACCTGCGACCATGTAACTTGGCTGCTTTCGTGCGCGTGTTCGCTCCTTCGGGGCGGAAGTCCACGTGGACCGCCTTGTCTTGATTTGACAAATAGGTGCGTAGTCTACGTTCAACCTGTTTTGAGAACTTTGGTTCCTTCATTTCGAACCCCTCCAGTGTGGTTCTGTTCTTTCTGGACAACCATGGCCGAACCATAGCATGTAGATCCATGGTTGGCGGGGTTTTGACAACGCCTTGGCAGAGTTTCGCCAATAATCGGTTGTCAATATCCAGTCTAGTCTTGTCTTAACCTGGACAACTCGCTGGCGTGAGTTCCCAGGAACATAGGTGTGCTTTTCGGTCTTCATCTTGGTTCAAAGGGTAGACAATATTCACCCATATCAAGATGGCCCTCAATTGGCTCATTTTTGTACCTTAATGTTCTCAGGAACCATATGATATGAACTGGCCACTGTCTTATCAAGGCAAGAGAATTACTTGATGGAGAGGAATGATCACTCTTCTTCAATACAACGATAACAATACCATTCTTTCATGTCTTCATTCCCATGTATTTTCTCTTCGAAGAATGCCCCTTTACAGCGTTCACAGACCTCAATCATATCCAGAGCATCGGTTAGAGACTTCAAATCTATCTTAATACCCCTCAGTTGCAATTCTGTCTTTTTGCTACTAACTAGCAAATTGTCATACATCCAACCCAAAGCAAGAATTATCCCGATGATGTACAAAGCGTCATAAAGAAAGAAATGACTCCATACTTCAAATTTGAACTCAGCCCAACCCATATTCTTCCGAAAGCTGACATCCACTTCAACATTATTCACTTCCTGATGGAACAATAGATGGAGAGCAGATAACATGTTGAGTTGGCAATTGTGGACATTTCTGATATTGGGGATAATTCTCATGTGGC
>DUDM01000042.1 GCA_012959275.1 Candidatus Poseidoniales archaeon | reverse complement strand
CATCGTCGATGACATCATCAGTTGTGCCGAGGCCGAAGCATCCGGTCAAAATCAGTAGGCAGGCTAGTATGGTTACGTTGAGCATCTTTGCTATTTCCATGATTCTACAGAATCTCAGAAGCCTATTATTATTCGGAATCTACTACCATGTCTCTTTATGCGTCCAAAGTTTGTCCAATAATCTGTTCCAACAACCCCATAATCGAAGTGAATCAGTAGTAAGAATCTGCAACTTGAAACCATTCAAGTAAGATCCACGCTTCCTGAAGCTATCACATCGCTATTCATCTTTATTCGTATAGTGACACTACAATCAGAATCACAGATTGGGCCATTTTGGCTTTGTAGAGTAATGGTTTCTCCCGATTCAAATGCACTATCATTCTCTCCACCAGACTGTACAACGTAACAATCTTCTGAACCCCCTTCAGGACCACAGGAACGAGGGATTGAGTCCTTGACTATTTCAAAAATAATATCATCCAAAGAAAAGGAATCGCATACTGCACTGGTAATGTTGACTATTCCATTGCCTTCTTCAATTTGATCCGGATGATCCTCAAAGGTATGTTCACCATAGTTTTCATAGCAGTGAGTTTCCTCAACAGATTCTTTTTCATCAGATTCAGAAGTACAGCCTGATAGCAACATCAGAGACGACAATAGCAGACACACTATCTTACAGTTCATATCCTCTGTACTTTTCACTGTGTATATTAAATGTCTCTAATTATGTGAATGATATTCATATGCACAGTAAGATTCCAGAGTTTCATGATTTTTTATGATGGGTTATGAAACTCTGAACCGTCGCGTGAACGGCCGTGATGCTGAGTGATGTTCAGTTCACGCTAGGTTCAAATCCGGACGGAGCCGTTTTTATATGCTGTTTGATGATGCTAGTTGCTTGGATGGGCCCGTCCGGATTTGAACCGGAGTCCAAGCGTCCCAAACGCTCGAGTATTGGCCAAGCTAACCCACGGGCCCAATGGCTCGCCCACCAGCGACCCCATCATAAGACTTCAGTCGAGAACCTGCCACTCATCTTCACTCAACTTCAACAATAGTCCTTGCGAATACGCCATTTCAATCAAATCCGATGCCCGTAAAGTAATATTCATCTTTGCCAATGACTTGACTACATTTTCTGCCCTAATAATACCATCAACAGCAGCACTAAGAAGGCATTTTGTCAACCGATGAGCATCATCTTCCCGAACTGACGCAGCAGGTTTGGAAGTCATCTTCTCTGAAAGTTTTGATTTCAAATGCTCAGGAACATTCGCTAAGGAAATCTCATTTTGTAATTCTTGCTCATTAGCAGCATGAGAAATTATCTCAGTTTTATCATTCGCAAACACACCACACCGACTGCATTTACCCTTGGTGCCTGCCTTTCTGCCAAAGCATTGGGCACAACCAGCACACCGCAAGACGGTCCAAGCAGGTGCATCCATCTTGATACCCTACAATGAAAAATCCATTCCAGCATCAGCCGCTCTTGTTCCAGAACTGCGAACTGGTCCTGCTGGTGCCTTACTGCCAAAGGAGGCATCTGTATCCTCAGCGGCCTTGGTCGGTGGACCACGAACTCTTCCTCTACTCCCCATTCCAATGTTTAGACTGTCAGGCATAATCAGAGCAGCCATCGCAACTCCATGGTGACCTTGGGCTGCTGTCACTTCATCAACTGCAACATCAAAGGCAGTTACTTCTAAGTCACGACTAGCCAACCTTCGTTGCAGGTTGCGTTTTAAGAGAGATTCAGTTTCTTCATAATCGAGATCAGTGGCAAGGGTTGAGACGATTGCACATTGGTCTCCTTCTGGAGTCTCTGCTGCTGCCCAGGCGACTCCTGCACTACCAATACCACGGTCCTCCGCTTTTGCAATAGCGATGTGGCACTCTACGAGAGAACCCATTGGTAGGTCGTTTGGTTGTACTGCCTCAAACCCAATCGGTAGCATTGCACCTTCGACTCTAATGAGGCGGCAATCGCCTAATCCTAGGTCGACTAGACCTTGGTCAAAAGCATCTTCTTGATTCTCACCAAATGGTGCAACAGAGGTCATCAACCAACCAGGAGTTGACTTTCCTGAACGTCGCTTTGGCATCTCATCCAAGGGGGGCATGGCATCAGGACGGCGATGGGGTTCATGAACAGAATGGTTCCTCGGTACAGGTAATGAAGACACGGGATTTGCTCATTGGTGGCAGTATTGCTAGCCTCATCGTGCTGATTGCCATCGGTAGAAGTAGCGATGGAATTGAAGGTGGTACTGTGTTCATGCTACTGCTTTTTGGCCTCCTGTTGGTCGGAATTATTGTCCTTAATACCAACAGAAAACAAGAGAGGCAATCTTCAACCGAAGGAGTCCTCAAGCATAATGAAGCAACTCTTGAGACTAACTTGACAGAAGCAAAAGAGAACCTCAAAGACCCTCTCGATGAGGGCTTCGATATCCCTCTCTAGACCAAGCGCACCGTTTCAAGATTCTTTGGGGCCCAAGTTCTCATGTTGAATTTTTCACGCAAGGAGTGACCTAATTCATTGCACTTATGATAATCTCCATGATGGCAGATGACATTTTTGGGTCTTGGGCTCATTTCTGAAACGAAGTCGATGAGTTGCTTTCGGTCTGAATGTCCGCTGAAGCCATCGATGGTAACCATTTCGCAGCCAATTTTCACGATTTCAGTTCGACCATCGATATGCATTGGCACTTCTCCGAATCCTTTTTGCAAACGTCGTCCAAGTGTTCCTTCTGCTTGATAGCCGACGAAACATAGAGTGTTGCGCTCATCACCGGCCCAATTTCGGAAGTATTCCATGACTGGGCCACCGTTTAGCATCCCGCTGGTTGCCAAGACGATACATGGCGAGTGATCCAAAACAACTGATTCTCTCATATCTCGTCCTTTAACTGGCCTAAACCAACTACTGGTGAATGGGTTGTCGCCATCGTCGCGTTGTAATGATTTCCGTAGAGCACTAGTTAGATACTTAGGGTGAGCAGCATGGATTGCGGTTGCTTCTTGAATCATTCCATCCAAGTAAACTGGCACTGGAGGAATCTCACCGCTGCGGAATAATTCGTCAATTGCTATCATGACTTCCTGAGAACGACCGACTGCGAATACTGGACAGATGACTTTTCCATTCCTTGCCATCGTTCTTTTGATGACGTCTTGTAATTCCATCGTTGCTTCTTCGCGGCTAGGTTGAAAGTCGCCTGCTGCTCCATAAGTAGATTCGATAATGAGAGTTTCACAGCGAGGGAAACGCACGCTTGCGGCATCGAATAGCCATGATTTTTCGTATTTTGTATCGCCGGTTAGTACCACATTGTGGACCCCGTCTCCAATGTGCAAATGAACAGCCGAGGAACCAAGGATGTGACCTGCATTGTGGAAGGTCAATTTGACATCGGGTGCAATATCAGTGGTTTCATTCCAATTAACGTCGATAACGTGCTTCATACATTCTCTAATGTGCTCCATCTCATAGGGCGGGCGCTTGCCTTCGCTGCTCGTAACTTTCAAATAATCAGTTTGCAATAACAACATCATATCCCTTGTAGGAGGAGTGCAGAAAACTGGACCCTTGTAGCCGTACTTGAACAGAACTGGAAGCATTCCTGCGTGGTCTAAATGGGCGTGAGTTAGAACAACTGCGTCTATTTTCTCTAATGGTAATGCTTCTGGAGCGTTGAAATATGGCATTGGGTCGGTATCTGATGCGATGTTTACTCCAACATCAATCATGATTCTGCTTTCATTTGTTGTTATGTAGTGACATGCTCGCCCAACCTCTCTATATGAGCCAAGTGCGGTTAACCTAACCCAGTTGGGTCCGGCTCTTTTTGGGCGGTAGATATTGAGCCCAAATTCTTTCATGAATTTGCGACGCTCTTGCCAGTGTGCTTGTCGGTAGCCACGGATGTCGTGAGTTGTCTTTGATTCCAATGGAGGTGTTCTTTCCATGATTAATATCCAGCCAATCTCATCCATGATTTTATTTTTGATAGCGGCTCTCTTCCCTAGGGCGGTACTTGGGTCATCACATTGGACTAAGACTTCCTTTAAGCAGCGGTCAAAACTTATGACCGAAATTACCACCTTATCTGGAATCAATTCCCTGATGAGTTTATCTGCATCCTTTTCCTCCATGATGATATCATCTGAAGGTCGTACTACGATACTGCGCTTGACGGTTTTTGATATTCTTCCGACTAGTCCATCCGCTCCACCGAAACGGCGGGGAGTTGGGGTGACGATTGCCACCTTTGCTGATTCTAAGTCGATTTCATAATCGACATCTTTTGGGATCAGTTTTGCTATCTGATCTTTCACTTCTTTGAAGGTTAATCTCATTATTATCTCTCCGTTCCCACTCTCCTTCTCGCCGCCATAGGGTTATGAAAATCAGAACCCTAGTTCAGGGGATGGGCCACCATAGGTGACTTGGGGGAATGTGAATTTCACTTCGAGAGTGAGTTGACTTCGGCATCAGTTAGGGCTTTGTAGCCCTCTTTTGTGATGACTGCTAAATCCATACCGTTGCCGCTTGCAGCATCACGTTGTCCGGATGCTGTAAGAGCACGATGTGCTAATTGAAGAGCTTCTTTTTCAGACATATTGTCCTTGAAACCATCTTCTAGGACACCATACATGTAGGGAGAACCTGAACCTGTAGCACAGTATTTGTCGGGGATACTTCCGCCAGCAGAGTCTATGGAATATACAGATGGGCCATCATCGTCCATGCCGACTATTAGGAGTTGAACCCAGAAGGGGCGGCCACCGAGGATGTTAGCAGTTAGGGTGGCGGCTGCAGTGACGCTCATTTTCTTGCCACGCTTTAGTTCATAGAGGTTGACTTCAGCAGCTAACATTCGGCTCAGACTTTGAGCGTGTCCAACTAGTCCTGCAGTTGTTAAAGCGAGGTTATCGCCGATTTTGAATAGTTTTTGGACGCTTTTGTTGGCGATGAAGTGACCCATAGTTGCTCTGTGGTCTGCTCCAACAACTGCTCCACCTTTGAAGCATATTCCCAGCGTACTTGTTCCTGTCTTGAATTGCTCCGGCTCCATTGATTGCATGATAATCACCTAAGACAAGTACCTCACAAACGGCGAGGGTCCTTGAGTGTTGAGGCTAGGCGGTATGCCATGGCTTATCAACCCGACGACAATACATCAGAGCGCAGGTTCATGTGCTTAGCCCACTGCAGCAAGAGTATGAATGATGAGAAAGAAGTCAGGAGGCAATCCTCACTTGACTCATTCTCTACCGAAATGGTCGAATCTATCGAGGATATCTTGGCCACTTCCACCGACCTCCCTCTGCGCCGTTTGGACATGCCGAGTTCACGGCCAGCGGGTGAAGTTCCGCCACCTCCTGCAAAAGTTCGCTATCATGACCTTGGAAGTAAGTATCCTGCTGCCCCTATTTCTTCGGGTGAAAATGGCTTGGTGTTACACCGAGGCGTACTACAAGACTTGACTGGAGTGGCGGAATTATTGGATTGGCTAAGCGATGGGGAAGTTGTTATCGTCGAAGTTGGGCGTCTGATGCAACGGAAATTAGAATTCAGTACAGCCTTAGCACAATTGTATTCCTTTATCGAAGAAGATTTAGGTGGTCAAATCGTTCAACTAACTTCCTCAAGACTGCTTTTGCTCCCCCCAGGTTGCCGAGGAGTACGAGGAGTTGAGGACGAAGCCTTTGCTGCTGGTCGGCTGGAGTGAGCATAATGGAATCAGATATCGATATGCCATGCCCTATTTGTTCTAAATCCGGACAATTGAAGATGGCTTCACATATCGATGATATCCCATACTTTGGAGAGCATACCCAAGTCACCCTAATGTGCAATGCCTGTGGTTGGAGACAAACTGATTTCATCCCTGCTGAGGGCAAGAAGCCTGGTGCATCTTCTCTTTTTATCAGTGGAGAGGATGAATTAAGGGCTCGAGTTGTGCGTTCATCGAGTTGTACCATCTCAATCCCAGAATTAGAATTGGAAGTCAGCCCAGGCACTTCAAACACTGGTTATGTGAGCAATATAGAAGGGGTACTTGACCGCTTTATACAAGTGGTTGAGATGGTCTTGAAGGACCTAGATGACCCTACACAAGTGGGTGCAGCAACCCGCATCTTGTTGGTGCTATCTGAGGTGAAAGAAGGGCGAGGTTCTGGAATTACGGTTGAATTTCTTGACCCACGTGGCCATAGCATGGTACTGCATGAGAATACAGTTAATCGTGAATTAACCGAAGAAGAGTTAGAGAGTTTGCCACTCGGGCCAGAGCCGCCGGTCATTGAGAAGTAATCAACGAGCATCTGGAGCAAGGAAGTCCTTGACTAAATGAGCATTTTGCGCTTTCAATTCTGCGTGTTCATTCATCCATTCCAAGGCTCTGTCGACACACAGTTGTTTCATCTCGCCAGCCAATATAGTTCCGGCTCTATAGGATGCTGCGGTATCCCTTAGGAAGTCGTCATCATCCTCGAAGAAGAACATCATGTACTGAAACGCCACATCTTTTTCGGGATCGCCACCTAACCTGCGATGTTCCTCGAGTGTGGCTTGACCACCAGAAAAGGCTCGTTTGATTTTCTTCTCTATTAATTCAGGCGAGTCATTTAGGAAAATAGTAGTCTTAGGCTTTGAAGATGACATCTTATCTCCTGTTAGTCCAACTGCAAAACGATGGTAGGTACTCGAAGGTTGTAGCAAACCCATCCCTCCCATCTTACGCTCCAATGCCAATAAACGCATTCTGATATTTGCTCGGTCCTTGATAGTAGCAGAAGGGATGTGAACAGAGCCATGCTTGGGGTTGGAAAGGAAGTCAGCAAAGCCTAAGTCCGTTAATTCAGCGCAAATGTCGGCAAATACCTGATTTTTCTTCTGTTGGTCATTTTGACCGAGCGCCTCGCCATTTTCATCCTGAACAGAAAGACCGATGACCAAACCGCCATTCTTGGCTGGTTTGACATTGAACCAATTGGTTTTGGCGACTATTCCACGAGTCAGGCGTAAGTGTGGGTCTTGGTCGACTCCAACTGGAACTACAATAGGACGTAGGCCGCCGTATTCATCTAATTGTGGATGGATGATATCGCCGGCCTGAACCAATGGTGCTTGAACATGAGCAAGATTGGTATCGCCTGAAAAACCGTAGATGGCCTCCATTTCTGAAAGGTTGGTTTTCTTGCCCAAAGTGAATCCTAATTTTTGCGTAATTGAGCGGCTAGACTGGAAGTAGATATTGGTCCGGTTAGGGTCTAAACCCATTGCAACATAATTGGAAATATACTCTTCAAGTGCTATACTTCGGGCATCTGCTAGGCTGACGCCACGAGTCGCATTAGATTCAAGGTCGGCCACAGCAATGGTGACATCGCCGCCTTGTTGCTGGAACCAGCGCACTTGATCGATAACCATCTTGTGGCCCAAATGCATTTGTCCACTCGGCATCAAGCCGGTCATGACTCCAAACGGCTTACCAGAATCACGAGCATCAAGAACAACATCAAGGTCTCGATGAGCAAAAACGATGCCTCGTCGCTGATGCAAACTTGCATCATGAATTGAGGATGCATCCAGCGGCGTGATGCCAAATTGCTCGATGATTCGAGAATAGTCAGTCGACTGGGCGCTGGACCATGGGTCGATGCGTACCTCGCTTGCCATCCGCTCACCTGATGTTGTGGCCTTTACATTCAGGGGATGAAGGCTTCGCCACATAGAAGTGTCATGAGCCATTAAGGAAAGTGATTGAGATGGCGCGGATTGTGGTTCTTGGGGCCGGCTTAATCGGTAAATTCGTAGCATCGCGATTATTTGAGCATGATTTGTTAGTAGTTGATAATTGCCAAGAATCGCTGAATGAATTGAATTGTCATACGCTTTGCTGTTCAGCTTTTGATGTTCTTAAAATGGAAGATGTGGATGTATGGGTAAATATGCTACCTGGGAGAGTTGGGCATGCAGTAAGGCAACCCCTCCTGAATAATAATCAAACAATTGTAGATTTGGCATTCACTGCAGAAGACCCTCGCAATCTGCAAGGCGGCAGAATGGTCTATGATGTTGGCATTGCACCAGGACTTTCCAATCTTTGGAGTGCAGCGATTAAGGGCATTAAGAGATTGGAAATTAAAGTCGGCGGCATCCCTTGTCAGCCCGACAAAGGCTGGTCCTACATGGCGCCATTCTCTCCAAGCGACGTCATTGAAGAATATACTCGCCCAGCAAGAGTTATCATAGCAGGAGAGCAAAAAGAAATCCCTGCATTGGAAATGAGGCATATGGTCGAAATCCCTAATATTGGCAAATTAGAGGCTGCAATAACCGACGGGTTGCGAAGCCTACTCGATACAGTAGAAGCCGAGACTATGTTGGAATATACATTGAGGTGGCCGGGCCATTATGAAAAATGGTTAGCATCTAGCCAAGATGAAGAATTGGCAAACGAATGGCAATTTGATGCAAGCAGAGAAGAAATGACTGTCATGACGGTTGCTGCGACAATAAAAAACGGAGAGTGGAATGGCTATCTTATTGACTATGGCAAAGATGGCGATTCATCGATGGCAAGGACCACAGGGCTGGTCACTCTAGCGGCGATTGATGCTGCGCTTGCTGGATTGATTCCTGAGGGAGTACATCCTCCTGAAGGGGTTCCGGAACTATTGCAATTAGCAGAAAAACGGCTGCAAGACGCAGGTGTGCAGATAAAAAGAGATTCATTCTTCTTCAAGTGATGCAATCAAGGTCTTATCGCGCTTTATCATTATCGAATAGGCCAACATCGAACCTAGCACCAATGTAACTCCAATAATCGGCAACCACGGTGAAGAACTCCTTGCATCTCTGGGTGAAATCAGCCAAGTGAATCTGAGGTCTGAAGAGGCTTCAAAACGCTTTGACCAAGTGAACAAGTCATCAGTTTCATGAGCCGCAATGGTGACTGCGAATGAACGCCCATTGAACCATTGCTCATCCAATATATCAACTCCAACATCGCCATCTTCAAAGACGACCTTGACCTCCATTCCTACTGGTATTGTCAATAAAAGATGAGAGCCATCCATCCTCCAGCCTTGTTGAAGTTGGTTTTCACTAACATCTAACACTACTAACTGATTACCCGTAGAAACATCGACTACAGAGACAACCTTTGAATCGCTTGCATTGACTCTCCAAGTTACCGGAACATTCCAGTTTCTATCTTCAGAAGCCAAGCACGCTTCAGGGCGTTCAACTTTCATTCTCCATTCTCCTTCAGCCGAAGTAGTAGGTGAAGGTAATTGGAATTGATGGCAGCGTTGAATTACCCATGTCGACCAAGCCTCCCCCCAAGTTGTGAACCATGCATCGCTGTCAAGAAGCCATTCTTCGATGCCTGAATCATGGCGTATTGTTATCTCATCTACTTTCCCAATCCAATAGAAGTTCACTAACCCGCCGGCTTCTGCTTCCGTTTTCACTGTCGCCAAGGTGTTCATTTCTTTCTCAAGACTTCCACCTCGCCTGCCTAGATTGTACCAATCCTCTGGTTGTTCAGGGAAATCTTCTGAATTATGCCACGCTGTTGAGGCTAGGCCAGTATCATCGCCATGAATCGGAAAGCCTTGTGCGTCAATCAGATCATGCTCAATATAGGTCAATCCATCTTCTACAAAGGTGGAGATTGGTGTTAAATTCCAATGTGAGGCGGCGATATTCTCCTCAATATATTCTCTACATTCTTTAGCCATTGCACCAGGGTCTGCTTGCCAAGATAGGGATGGGATTTCATAGCAGCCAAATTCATCCCCCGCTGCCAAGCGTTCATCTGCATAACCTGTTGAAAGCCAACCATCTACTTCCCATGATGCTGCGGCAACAGGTGTGATAATTGGTTGGAGGATTAGTAATAGCAGCAGCAACCAAGTAAAGCCTCTGCGCATGATTTGTTCCAAATGTCTGCTGTTCAAGACTATACCGGAATAAACGCCTTCAAGGATTATGGTGCGCCGCAGCATAGAATACTGAAAAGCAACCCCCGTAAGTTATGGGGGATGCTGCTGATGCATGGTTGCGTTTGGGTGACGCAGTCATAATTAAGGGCACAGGCAAGCCACTTAAGCCACCACTTTCATACAGCATTTTGCAATGGACTGTTGTTCCAATCATCCGATTTTTCATCCGAATCAAACCATATGGAATTGAACGGATTCCAAAACAAGGCTCGGGAATTTTCGTTGCAAACCACCTTAGTCATGTTGACCCAGTTGTTGTGGTTAGCGTTGTTCGAAAGAAATTGCATTATTTGGCTAAAGATGAACACTTCAGCACCCCGGGAGTTTCCTTTTTCATGAAGGCTACAGGTCAAATCAAAACCGAGCGAGAATCAGGCGCTGCAGATGCTTTGGCCAGAGCCAGCGACATATTGGCAGAAGGGCGCTGTTTGGGACTATTTCCAGAAGGTACTCGCTCTCGGAACAAAGAGCCGCCATTTCTTGCAGCAGGGAAGACAGGAGTTGCGCGCCTTGCAGCATCCCACCCTGAAATACCAGTTACCCCGATGGCTCTAATAGGAACAAGAGAGGTCATGGCTCCAAAAATCCACAAACTTCCCCGCCTTTGGAGAAAGATTCGTGTCAACATTGGTTATGGTCGAAGTTGGAATCAATTCTTAGAACAAACAAATGTCAGCCAAAAAAATATAGATGCTATTGCTGGAATGGAAGCAGATGAAAAGAAAGCAGCAATCGCTGCTCTTTATCGCGCCTTTACTGACCTAATCATGGCTGATATCAAAGAGTTAGGTGCACCATAGCCTTCGCAATAATTGAAGAACCGGCTAAGGCCACCACTCTTCGGTACCATGGAACAGTATCTCGACTTGATGCGCCGTATCCTCGACGAGGGTCAGCCAAAAGGCGATAGGACCGGAACCGGAACCGTATCTCTTTTCGGCCACCAAATGCGCTTTGACCTCTCCAAGGGCTTTCCCATGGTCACTACCAAGAAATTACACATGAAGTCGATTATCTACGAATTATTGTGGTTTCTGAGGGGAGAGACAAATATCTCCTACCTGAAAGAACACGATGTTCGAATCTGGAATGCATGGGCAGATGAGGAGGGTGAATTGGGTCCAGTTTATGGCGAACAATGGCGGAAATGGGAGACCGAAGGTGGGCAAGTCGTCGACCAAATAGCAGAAGCCATCAAGATGATCAAGAATAATCCCGATTCACGCCGAATAATCGTCTCCGCTTGGAACGTAGGAGCCTTGGACAAGATGGCATTAATGCCCTGTCATGCCTTTTTCCAGTTCTATGTTAATAATGGAAAACTATCATGTCAACTTTATCAAAGAAGTGCAGATGTATTTCTTGGTGTTCCATTCAATATAGCATCCTATAGCATTCTTGTCCACATGATGGCTCAAGTCTGTGAACTTGAAGTCGGTGATTTCATCCACACAATTGGAGATGCCCACCTCTATGCTAACCACCTTGAACAAGCCCGATTGCAAGTCTCAAGAGAATGTCTTGGATTACCCAAACTAATCCTAAACCCAGAAAAAATGGACATCGATGACTTCACTTACGAGGACTTTGAAATTCAAGATTATCAACATCACCCACATATCAAGGCCCCGATTTCAGTTTAAGAGGTGGAATAATGAGAATCGTCG
Source organism: Candidatus Poseidoniales archaeon (assembly GCA_012959275.1). Classification (GTDB taxonomy): domain Archaea; phylum Thermoplasmatota; class Poseidoniia; order Poseidoniales; family Poseidoniaceae; genus UBA226. Next base: position 71,116 of record DUDM01000042.1, on the reverse strand, counting down.
CCTTAGTTGCTTGCGATTTGAACGGGGCCATCGGCAAGCAAGGCGATTTGCCGTGGAGATTGCCTTCTGACCTAGCCCGCTTCAAACAGCGCACTATGGGCGCTCCTATCATCATGGGGCGCAAAACCTACGAGTCGATTGGCAGGCCTCTGCCTGGACGACTAAACATCGTAATCAGCCGGACCTCAAACTTCGAGGGAGTAATCATGGCAAGGAGTCCTGCCGCTGCAATCACCGCCTGCGGCGCCGTAGATGAGGCATTCATCATTGGAGGTGGTGAAATTTACCGTCTATTCGACTTAGATATATTAGAATTAACAGTAGTCCAAACGACAATAGAAGGTGCGGACACATTTTTTGAGATACCAGCACAAATGGAAATCTCATCAATAGCGGAATCTCAACAAGGTGAAAATGATGAGCACCCTTGGGTTCTCAAGATTCTGGAACGTACTCAGTAACCCTAACCCCAAGTCTACCTTTTCGACTTGGTCGAGTCATAATAGTGTCCATTTTTTTGTGGAAGGCTTTCTCAAGGTCTATCTCCATTGCTAAGGCATTGCCTAAAGTCAAGATGAAAACATCTGCCAATTCTTCCTCTAAGTCAGCCTTGGGTTTCCCCTTGGTAACTGCGGCTGCTAATTCTCCTAATTCCTCAATCATCAAAGTTAGGCGGTAGCCCATATCATGACCGTTATTATCTGCGAAGGCATGCTTGTGGTGGAACCTTGCAGTTCTTGCCATCATGGTGTCGAATCTGCCATCGCAAAGAATCTCTGCAACATCGGTTTCGCTGACTGCTAAAACGCGTTCGCCCGCCTCGTCATTGAGCCATTGGTCGACGTCTGTTGGTCTTGTCATGGCTTCAGGCAGAGGACCGTAGTCCTTCAATGCCACTCAAGAAAGATGATCGAGAATCTTTCCAGCAAGCGCCGCCGAAATTCCCTTTATTTCAGAGATTCCATCAACACCAGCATCCTTCAATGCCGCAAAGGAGCCAAGACCCGCATCCTGCAACTTCTTTGCAGATGCTGGACCTACGCCTGGTAGAGTAGAGAAGTCATCATCTGAAGCAGGTGCCGCTACTGGAGTTGCCTCTTCTTCTATGACTTCCTCAACAGGTTCTGGTGTCTTGTCTGATACATCTTCAAGTGCTTCTGCTGCTGCTAGTACTCCTGCTTCTGCTGCAGTATCATCGTCTTCTTCGTCAGCGGCTGCTGCCAATGCTGCGGCCTTACGGGCCGCAGTTTCTGCAATCTTTCGCTCTTCATCAGCATGAATTTCATCAAGGGTAGGGCCGCTTTCTGAAACTACTCCACTCTGTAATAGTTGGCTCTTGTGAATAACCGCAGAGCGAACAGGGTAGACCTTCCTGACAGCCTTGGACACTTCATCTTCCATCTCGGTTCCAAGTAGAGACTTTTGCAACTGGGCAAAGGTCTTGCGTGCTGATTGTGTAAGGATGACATCGCGTGCTGCTAAGCGCATTGCACTCTTGACGCTGGATTTGATTCTGCGCTCGGTAATCATCAATGGCTTCAAGCGGACCAAGAAACCATCTTGTGTAACGACATCAACAACATCGTCAATTTTTCCACGGTAACGGCGGATTTGCCTGCGAACGTGGTCGGACTGGTGACTGTGGCCGATGAATTCAGTTAGTGCATCTTGGCCAACACACTCAATAACACGGAAGCGTACTTTGACGTGCATCTTTGTGAAGTCGCCATCGAATTCTTGTTGAGTAATTTCGTAGGTACGTCCTACGATGTGTTCTTCTTCTTCTCCGAGAGTCTCGCCGATGCGCTTGAAATCCCAAGGATATCGTGGTGCACGGATTGTGAACCAACGCTTGGTCTTCCACTTGTCTTTCTGCTTTCTTGCTGCTGCGCGTGCCTTTGCACTGTTTCGACTTGCCATCTTGATCCCTCAGAGTTTGTTGTAGGGGCTACCCTACGAGCAAGCCGCCGACCGACCTCCACTATTTGAATTATATGAGAGGCGTCATGCGCCGCGGTCTTCCATTCTTGTTGCAAGACCTTCTAATTCCAGACCTGGCATTGCTTCTCCCATCATGGCTGAAGCCTCAGAAACTACAGCGGGGTCATCAAAATGGTGAGTTGCCATAATTATTGCATCTGCAGTAGTCTTTGGGTCTGGAGATTTGAATATTCCAGAGCCGACAAAGATTCCATCCATTCCATGTTTCATCATCAAGGCAGCATCAGCAGGAGTTGCAATACCACCAGCAGAGAAGGTGATGACGGGTAATCTCCCCATTTCCTTTACTTGTAGCAAGACATTTTTCATGTTAGCATGGAACTCATCATCCAAGTCGCCGAAAGGCGTTGTACATACATCTCCGAGCAGTGGAGAAGTCTCCGATAATTCGTAATACCTGTCCATGATGATATCAACAGCGATATCCAACTTTTCATCATCCATAGCCTGAACTTGGGCGATTTCTTGCTGGATTATACGTGAGTGAGTCACTGCTGCAACTACGTTGCCTGTTCCTGCTTCACCCTTGGTTCGTATCATCGCAGCACCTTCATGGATTCTGCGAACCGCCTCTCCGAGGTTTGTTGCGCCACAGACGAATGGAATGGTAAAATCATTCTTAGCAATATGGAAGAATGGGTCAGCAGGGGTTAGGACTTCTGATTCATCGACCATGTCAACACCAAGTTCCTGCAATACTGCAGCCTCCATATCGTGTCCGATTCGCGCCTTTGCCATGACTGGAATAGAAGTGGTCTCGATGATACCACGAATTAGGTCTGGATGACTCATCCTTGCAACTCCGCCATCCTTGCGGATATCAGAAGGAACTCTCTCAAGAGCCATGACCGCAGTTGCGCCAGCATCTTCTGCAAGTTGAGCTTGCTCGGGAGTAACCACGTCCATGATGACGCCGCCTTGTTGCATGCGAGCAAATCCACGCTTGATCAATTCAGTACCTTTGTACATTGTTTCAAGGTCGGTATTAACTGCCATCGCTATCCCTCTATTAGTCAAGAGTGGTATTGGAAATCGGTGATTCAATCATCAGCAAGAACTGGTGAATCGCCGGTTGCGACTTCCAAGTTCAGTGCTTCAGTAGCATTGCGTTCAATCCATGCTTCCTCTTCATCAGGAACATCAGTATCAGCAAAGATTGCTTCTACTGGGCACTCTGGTATACAGGCGCCACAATCTATGCACTCATCAGGGTCAATGACCAGATAGGTGTCGGCTTCTCTAAATGCCTCTACTGGGCATACTGCAACGCATTCCTGATACTTGTGGTCAACACATGTTGAGATTACTACGTGGGTCATCTGCTTCTCTCCACAGCGCCGATTGAGAATGCTGATATGAAGGCTTTGTGGAGTCACTCTTCTTCATAATCCGGCAAAGCAGGAGTTTGTGCTCTTTCAAGCAGAGATTGAAGACTATCTTTGACGACTTGCTGGGTGTCTTGACCAGGGAATGCTTTGAACTTGAGACGGGCTTTTACAGTTGCTTTTCCGCCAGGTTCGCTCAGGATGAGTTTTCCTCGAATAAGGCTGTCAAGGTCGAGGCGGAAGTAGAGGGCATTATCATCATGTAAGCGTGAATCCAATTGCATCAATAATGTCTTCAGCAAGTTTGGACCGAAATTAGAAATTGCTTTGCGGATAGCGCCGCGGCGGGTTATTTTGGAAGTGATCATGTGAACTTTGGAGCCGTGGTAGGATTTTGTTCGTTCCAGTTCAATGCTCTCTGGCTCGCCGCAAAGCCACGAAAGAGCATCTGCAATGAGCAATTCATCTTCAAGACCCGAGGCGGTGACTCGCCAAGTTAAGTTTGCGAATGGCATGTGTTCACCTTTTGGCTTAGAATCCATAAGTCATTAGTGCTGCTATAAATACAACGAAAAGAACTGCAGGAAGCACGATGACTGAGGCTCCCACCCCATAAGCAAACCACTTGTATCCAGACATGTAAGCACCTACTCCTGCCCCGATGAATCCGAGACATCCAAGAAAGGGAAGAACTCCTATGATAAAGTCAGTGCTGGAGTCATACCCTGAATATATTTTGATGTTGATTTCTTTAGCACTTGAATGGGTATCAGGTAATTTAAAAGTCAAAACTCCATCTTCCAATTCGCTATCAATAATGATGTCTCCAGATTCCCATATGGAGCATGGCCGTGGCCCTCCATTGGTACTGAACCAACCATAATTATCGTTAGAGCTACCACCTAGCGAGTATCGATAGTCTCCATCTCCATCACAATAATCAGGGTCTACATTTCCACTGAAAGTGGTATTGACTCCATCTCCTTGGCCCAATAATGCAGTACGGCTGTTTCCATCTTTCCAATAATGAAATATTACATCATAACCGTCAACTGGGGGGTATAATAAATCTAACTCTATACTACCGTTTTCATGGATAGTGCCAATGTTTTCGTTTGTATAATATCTTAAATCTCCCATACAATCATAATAAGCTTCAAAATAAGAACCATGGGGAATTGATGTATTATTTGTATTCCAATTTAGATTAGCTTCATAATAAGAACCGTCATCACAATTCCATCCTAACTCTGCCAAATCGATGCTGAATTCTCCTTGTTCATTAGATTCGAATGTACCATCCTGGTAATCACTTTCAGTTAAGGATTCAATGCTAATTGCGAAAAGGATAGAAACTATGAGTGGGAAAAGAAGTCCTAAGAAAAATTGTTTTTTCATCATTTTTCCTTTTGCTGGCATCATCAAAGAGGAGTCTGAAAAGGCGATATTTTCGGTAGATACCGATGCTGAGAATACAGTTTGGGGGATAGATACAGCATCATTCCCAATGGTGATACTGGCCGGCGGGGCTGAGTCAGCATCATTTCCAATGACGATACTGGCCGGCGGGGCTGAGTCAGAATCTCCGACCATATCCATTCACCTCGGTATGCCATAGGTAATCTTGTTGCCGGATGAAATGGAAAAATAGCCCAATACTACTCAAGTTAGGACTTCCAAAAGGCGGTCTTGCTCGGCTGCTCTACGAAGTTCCAAGGCAATTCGGCGACCACTGCTCATCGGTTTTCTCCAAGTTGCATTACCGTATGGGTGGCCTACGCTAACATGTACATTTGTACCGCCGCCAACTCTCGGTGCAACATCATATATTGAATAATTCATGTCTTTATCGATACATGTTTGTAGGCAGAATGGGCCGATAATACCTGGGTCATAGTGCTCCTTGCTAGCGCTGATGAACTTTTCACCCAATTCGAATGCCGTTTCAAGAAGAGATTCTCGAATTGTTGCTGAATTATGACCAACAACGGTCATTTCTGGAATTTGCTGATGGGCTGGCATGGTCATTTGTTGTGGTGCGGGTAGGCGTACATGACCATCTAGGGATGATTCAAATCTCCAATCAACTCCCAATAATTCCAGTTTTGGCATCTCCTCTTCCAATGGGCTGTAAAAGAAGTTGAGGTTGAAGACTGGTCCAATAACATAGCGCTCGATTCTTGCTCCTGCTAAACTGGCTGCATCGATGACACCTTGCTTGATTAAATCTTGAGACTTCTGTTGATACTCCTCATAAGATGCACAGGTAAAGAATCCTCTTTCGAGTTTTTTCTCTGCATGGTGCAACTTGACAATGACTAGACAATCGATATCTTGGGGGTCTTCGATTGCTTCAGGATAAGGAAGTCCGGCTTTGTCCAGAATCCAATAATAATCCTGCTCTTCAGTTCTCTCTTCCATTCTCAACATGTTACGGCTGCCAAACATTGGTACATTGAAATCATTCTCTATTGCGTCCATTCCACAATAAGAAGTGAAAGAACGGTTTGGGATATAGATCACATTACGGTCTCTCATTCCTTGCTGAAAACTAGGCTCTAAGACATCGCTGAATTTATCGAGAACGACGGCTTTGTCAACCATTCCTCTGCGGACTCTACCTGCAACTGTGCGCTGGGCCTTGAAGTAATGAGAGTAAGTTTTTTCTCTGCCCTTTTGACAATATGCTACGGTAGGAAAGCCCTCTTCGATAGCGCCATCGCAGATATCGAGGGCTGAATGACTCGCTGTCATGCCGATTCTCAACTTCAATCTGTCATAGTCATCCAAGACCGAGGAGATTTGGTCGCGGCTGATCATATTGGGCAACTCCAATCAATCGAATCTCTGCAACTCCATCAACTGTTCTGTTGTCAGAGTCTCACCACTCATCAATTTACTCATCAAGTCTGCCACCTCTTCGCGGGCAGACTTGGAAGGGGCTGAACCACTCTCGATTCCACGGATTGAGCGTAGGATGGACTGAGTGCTGTGAAGGCAGCGGATGGATACGATGTAGTGGTGGTGGGCTTGGTCTGCTTCTTTCTTTGAGCGGCGTAGGCGGCGATGGGCATCTTCTGCCTCTTCGCGCTTTTTGTCTACCTCGCTATTCCAGACAATCATCAACTCGTGAGCCTGTTGGGCTTCTTCGGCTGCTCTAGTGACTTCGATATGTGCTTCTTCTTGGGATTCCATGGCGATGCGTAATTCTTCGCGGATTGCCTTCAATTCTTCATTACCTTCTTCCGAGAGTTCCATCGAACGGATTTGGGAACGTATCTCCTTCATCTTCTTCATGATTTTCTTCTCGTTTTTACCGGTGTGGCGCCCCATCTCGAACTCTCGCTCAAAGCGTTGCATATCTCTGCGTAGGCTGTGGACCGTCACTTTCTTTTCACGGCGACCTCGGTGGCCGTCTTGTTGGGGAGCGGCTTTTTGTTGGCTGCCGCCGCGCAATACTTCCAACTTTTCTTTGGATTCTCTGACTAACTTATTGCAGTCTGCTCGAAGTTGTTTTTTATCGCGAACTTCGGTATTCTTTTCCTCTCTTAATTCACGTTGTGAACGAACATTAATAATCAACTCACGAACTTCTCCGTTGAGGTTGTTACGCACAGTCAAATGGTCTTTTGTACGGCCGTTCCAATCGTCTCGAACCTGTCTATATTCGGTAGCTTTCTTATCGACTAGCTTCCTCTTATCTTCCAACAGATTCTTCAGTTCGCTCATCTTGAAACCACGCAGCCTTATCATCAAGTTCCCTTGATGACGAGTCGGCGACTCGCATTCCCCATATGAACCCTATCAACCCAACTCGCCTAAGGGCTGAATAGTAACTACACTGTTTCAAAGTCTTCATTAGCATTGAATTAATATTCAACGCCTATGGGGAATTGGACCAAAAATGTGTCTTTACTATTCAGGTTTAATCGTGGAACTGGACTGAAAGTAATCTTGGAAAGTGCAATGTTGAATAGTGTTGCGATTCTCTAGCGAAGAAACACAGTGTAGCAACTACTCAATCCCCTCCATAAGTTGAAGTCCTATTCGACTGTGGCTAGGGCGAGCACCATGTTTCTAGGAAGCATTGCAGGAATCGAGCGGGTCATTCAAAACGACGTTAGACCACCTTATCTTTCACTGGTTACAGGCCCACCTGGCTCAATGAAGACTGGGTTTTGCATGACCCTCCTATCAAACCACCTAACAAGAACTGGAGAATTTGGCCTCTACTGTACTGTTGAAGAATCAGTTGATAGCCTCTTGCGCTCTTGCGAATCATTCGGATTGAACCTGCCTCACAACCTTCAAATCACCGATTTTACAGAATTGCGAAGGGAAAATGAAAACATGGATTATCTCAAATTCACCCGCAGAATGATCGAACACTTCAAACAGCAACACGGTCACAGATTCACTTGCTTCGTCCTAGACTCATTAGGTGCAATCTACAGCCTGACTACCATCGATGAGCAAATGCGCAAGAAAATGTTCGGATTCTTTGATTTTTTGAGGGCTCAAAATCTCAATGTCTTCATTATTACAGAACGTAATGTTGGAAGCCATGCGGAATTAGGCGGCAATGAAGGCTTCCTCGCAGATGCCATCATCTCTTTGGGGCTCGACCGTAGAAATGGCACTATTGTGCGCACACTCCAACTTGAGAAGATGCGCCACGTTCGCCATTCAATGGAAAAGCAAGCGATTGAAGTAGGCCCTCAAGGCCCTGTTATCCTTGGACCACTCTTCGACTAGAGTTTTCTTTGTAAGAGGCTTTTGGACTCGGCGATTGCATACTTTGCTCGACCGAGCATCGATTTATCGTCTACCACCAATAATAGCCAATGGCTGTCCCCAAGACGGCTGGCGATAACCTCTCCTTCAGTTCCTGAAATCACCAACTCTTCCATTGGCCCACTTGCAGATTTCTGACTCACTGGGGCCAAAGACTGCATCAATGCGGCCCACCTTCCGGAAATTGCTGAAGCATCACTACCTGAAGGAGAAGTGAAAATTGGCAAGGCCTCAATATCGATAATAACTGCAAGAGAAGCAGAGGCATCAGACCTCAAGGTCTCCAAGATTCGCATTGGCACAATCAACTGCAGATGAAGAGGGGTCATTGAGATTGTGGCTGGGGGCATTGTAATGGGCCGAACATTGCAACTCCAACACTTTGTCGATAATATTGAGACAATTTTCCTTTGGCTTGCAATCCTCTTCGCAAATAGAATTCATAGGCAATATCGTTTTCCTCCCTAACCTCTAATGATACATTCAGTATTCCTTCTGCAATTCCTGTTTCAACAAACCTAATCCACACATCAGATGCAAGACCTCGCCCTCGGAATTCTTCAGCGATTAAAAAGGTCAATATCCGAGAAGAATTATCGTCGATACGCATCGACCATAGTAGCCCAAATACCTTCAATTCATCCATTGCTTGCTGTCTAGAATAAGTTTCAGGGATGAGGAAAAAACTTCCCACCAATGTATCAACTGGCATAGTACGAATCAATTCCAAGGGATATGATTCGCCAGTGGCTTTGAAAATTAAGCCTTTACAGTGTTGTAAAAAAGATAATGAAAAAGTACTCGGCATTGGAGAATATACCCATTTCAAGGCTTCATTATTCAAATTCAGCGCCTCTTGTTTGCGCGCCCTTCGAGGTCAGGTCGACCTGTTCCACGATTACCTGATGTGGCCCCAACTCTCTTCTTGTTCGATTTCTTTCGCCGGCTTCTCGATGGTTGAGGCTCATCTGCGATTATATTTGAAAGCCCTCCACTTGACAATAAGGCCCCGAAATCTTCCAGAGACATTGATTCACCGCTAGCGGCTTTTCTCTTTACTTCCTTGATGTCAACCTTTGGAACTCTGCTTTGATGGGGTCTGTCTGAACTTCCACCCTTACTTCCTTGGCGCTTTCCGCTTGGCTTATTGCTGTCCTTCTTCTGTATCCTCAACCAAGCATCTAATCTGCCTAATTCACGATTGGCCTCTCTTAAGTCATCACGCTTAGAATTCAGATTCCTCAACAATTTTCCGATTTGCCGGTCAATATCCTTCATTTCGTGGTAATTTCCTTTCAATTCCTTTGCACTTGTTATTCCTTCCAAAGCATCTGACTTGATTGACTCTGTCTCTGATTCAAATGATTTCAATTCTTTTACTGCAGCCCTTTGTTGGCCGGATAATTGTTGTAATACATGGTGGCATTCTGAACTAATGACCGCGGCTTTGAACATCTCTTGTAATTCTAAGAAGTAGATGAAAAGGCGAACTTCTTCCTCTGGGCTTGGATAACGGAATGACTTTGCCGCGCCACATAATTTCTCATAAACCAAAATTATTTCTTCCTCGATTGCTTTGGTAGGCAAGACTATTTTACTGTTAATATCATCTCTTTGCTGACGTAATTTATCTATTTCCTTACGCCTATTTCCTAACTGAGGGATTATTTTTCTTTGTTCAGTTCTCAACTCGCTTGTGTCATTGACGATTCCACGTAAGGCTTCAACTATCCTGATTTGTGCTTGCCTTGCCACTTTAATAGAATCAACTTCTGCCTCTATCAAGCTCTTCCTCTTCCTCAACTCCTTTGCTTCGGATTCAATTTCAGGAGTAGGCCGGCTTCTAAGGTCAGCAAACAAATCTTTGTCTTCATCTGCTGCTAGCAAATCTTCCTTAATAGTTGAAAATAGTTCTTCGGAACTGAGGCCTTCTCTTGCGGCTTCAACAAGAATTCTCTTTGCCCCCTCTAGAGTTAGTGATTCAGAAATATCCTTAGTTAGGTCGAATGGGTCAAGAATTGGCCACAGATGAGGCACCCTCTGATTTGCTGAAAGTTTGCCAATATCAGGTGCTTTGAAATTGCATTCTTTTCTTCCAACACCGTCTGGCACTCGTAGAGAGATGATTTTCTTCGCAGGTAATTGGAGTGCTTGCAATGAAGTTAGGAATGACTTGAACATCGACTCCGCTTCCTCATCACCTCCTTGCCAAATAGTTTTAGTGGACTCAACTAAACCGACATCTAGACTCCTCTTTCCATCTTCAACAACAGTTCCGGAATCGGCTAAGAATGGGTCTGAAATCAAATTTATTGAACGCAAGTGAGTCAAAGCAACTATACTCCAAGCAAAGGGTGAAAGTCCACCTGATTGTTCCGCTAAGTCGCGATGAAGGACCCAGTTTTGAACAGCCAATAGGTAATTGGAAATCCGGTTATCAGAATCACTCAAAAGCCTTAGCAAAGCAACTTTATTCTCAGCAGTTGCATCGCCGATGGATATTCTAACCGGAATACTAGTGCGGTCGTTTTTTCCATGAATTGTTGGTGTTGAACGATTATCGTGTACGATGACATCCTCAAGACCTCTACCATTCAATTCCCATGAAAATTTCTTGCTAAATGCAGTTGCAGTTTTTCCTTCTGGTATAGAAACTGAAAATTCGATTCCGCCACGACGTGGAGATAATCCGAGGGAGGTGTTGCCACTAAAGTTGATACTCGCACCTTTGTGGTTTTTCTCGAGGGACTTCTGAAGATGAGCCAGTATCCCTGAACGACGCTTCAAATCATGCTTATTGGGAGTTGCGTCCTCAAGAATGGATGAAAAAGAGACATCATCACTCATTCTTCTTCACCTTCCTTTGCCTTGTTAGTGGACTCTTTTGCTTCCCTCTCCAATTTGGCTTGACGGCGTATTGCTATACTCGACATTCCACCTTCCTTGATATTATTTGCAGCTGCATATAAGTCTGGGAAACCAGCGACGCCTAAGTCTCCAAAACCATCTTGCAAGCGTTTCTTCCAGTATTCAGTTGCCTTTAGCGAGTTTTCAAGCGCTGATTCTGCTCTGAATAATCGTGAATGTAAAATTCGTTGTTCCTCGACAACTGATGTCCAAGAAGTATGCAACTCATCTGATTCACCAACTAACTCCACCATTGCATCATGGGCTTTTTCTGCTGCTTCAAAAAGTGGTTTAATCTTAGATTGTATTTCGTTCAACTCCCCTAACTCCGGGTTTGACGCAATTCTTGCCTTCACTTCGTCTTGATGCTTACTGGTTAATTCCTTTATTGTCCTGAGGAATTTACGCTCCGCCTTATGGTCTCCGGCTCTAGTTTCGAAATCTTGCTCCATTTGTGCAATTTGTTCGACCAACTTATCTTTGGCCCATTGTGGATCGGGATTCTTCAAGCGACCTTCTGAAATTAATAATTCTCGCAATTCTTTACTTCGACGGATTAAATCAAAGGCTTCGACCTTGTATTTGTTTCTCTCAAGTTTAAGCGAGGCAACCTTGGTATTGACATCATCCCGCTTATTTCCAGTCTCTGTTGCAACCGGACTTGTACCTCCTAGTTCGCTCTTTAGTTGACTTATTTGCTCGGGTAAGGACTCCAGTAATTGCTCTCTGCGGTGGAGCACAGCCTTGGCGAGTAAATCGCTCGGCATTGAAAGGAGGGCTGCTGGGTCCATGTTGAACGGGCGCTCGATGCGAGATACCGACATAAAGGTTGGTTAAAGGGTGCACCACTGCCACAAAGGTATTCACACCCCTGCATGCCCAAAGGATTGATGGGGCAGAGTTTGACCTTGGCTGTAGTCTTTGGACTGCTCCTAATGTCATTGGCTCCAGCAGCCAACGCCGAACCAGCGGGCGGAATAGCAATCAACATTAGTTCTGTAGTCATTGAAGGTGATTCCGGCATAGGTGTTGGCAGTATTTGGATAAACTTGAGCCTAGAAGAAGTCGATGATAATGCAGCAAATGCAAGCCTGAGTGCTGTGATAACAACATCTGAAGGCGTCATCATGGCCAGCGCCAGCGAAGCGGTCCAATTAAGCGCCAGCGGCAATCAAGCGATTTCATTAGAACTAACTGGGATACAACCAGGTCAACATCAAATTAACCTCAGTTTGAGTGGAGACATCAGCCAGTCTCTACCAGTTGGTTATGCCAATTTCTGGAATGGAAGTAGTAATCGCTTACGTCCTTTGGATGTAGGCTTAGCAAGTTTAGCGCAATGGTTGGCTGAGCCAGTGAATGATTCCCAAGTTGATACAGGCAATAGCAGCATCAGAGATGGCGACTGGGTTCGATTGACCATTCCGATAGTCAATGCTGGAGACATCGGTTGGAACGGCTCTATCAGAGTAATAAGTAGTCAACAGAATGTGATTCTTGATGTTAACCAGAGTATCAACCTGAGTGCCGATTCAACTTTCGATGTCATCATCCAATTGCCACAAGTAAGTGAGGGCTTACTAGTGGTGCAGGCAAGCCTTTCCAACCTTAGTGATGGAGATTCAAGTGATGATTCAAACAACCTTTCGTATAGTATTCTTGCACCCCCATTAGCAGAATTACAACTATCATTAACAGGTCTTGGGGAAGAACCTGACCTTGGTGACAATTTCCAATTCACATTGCTTCTTGTAAATCAGGGAGAGGCAGATTGGAGCGGCAATATTGGTTGCATTGCTGCAGATGAAGAGACGGTTCTACTATTTGCTTCCACATCCATCGCTATTTCGACAAATCAATCATGGAATATTAGCACAGAGGCAAGACCTGGGGAAATATTCTGCGCCATAGAAGAAGGCGTTAGAGTTTCAACTTCAAGCAACCTCAATGCCAGCCATTCTTTTACAATGACTGCAGGTAACCTCATCTTAACTGGGGGACAAGGAGTTTCATTATCAGGAGGACCATGGCATGTGGGAGATGAAGTGTTAGCATCTATATTAATTCACAATAATGGTGATGCGGACTCAACTGCCTCATTATGGTTGAAAGAGGATGGAGGATGGAGTAAAGGGGAAGTGGTGTCAATACCTCTTGGTAGCAGTCTTGAATTAACCTCCTCTCACCTTGTTCAAACAAATGGTTCCCATAATATTAGTTGGAAGGTTTCGAGTAGTGATTCTCTAGTTTCAAGTGATCTATCGGGAATAGAAAACATAGATTCTGAAACAGAACAAGGCCTCAATATTGAAATTGAAGCCATAACATGGGATGCTGTTGAGGGCATTGAAGCCACATGGAGCATTGAGATGGATGATGGCCCCTCAAGATTACTCGATATATCGATTGGATTATTGGTACAAGGCCAGCGTGATGAAAGATTAGTGATGCAGTTAGAACTTCAAGCAGGACGTAGAAATCTACAGTCAGATTTGGGTTTATTCGATGGCAGCGCTTTGGTCTATATCGATGTTGATAGAATCGATTGGGGCCTTGAAAATAGTCAAGTCATCACCCTTGCATTGCCTAGTCAAAGGCCAGAATTGGAATTAACTATCAATCCACTCAGCACCCCTAAAAGGCCTGAAAACGGAGGGGAAGTGTCTATTTTCTGCACCATCAGTAATGCTGGTGTACAGTCCAAAGAAGGAATGATGCTACTAATTGGCAGCGATGGCACTGTATTTGACGAGGTAAATGTTGGCAGAGTTGAAACATCAAAGGAAGTGGAACTCACTATTGATTCCTGGCCTGCTGGTGATGATGTCCCACTGACCTGCCGTTGGAATGATGGCAATATCCTCACTTCGAGCAATACCTTCCTATCTGACATGGATGCTGTTTCAAGCCAGCAATCATCAACTGAACTTCTCCCCTTCATGGCTATTGGCACAGGTCTTGCTATTGCCCTTGGTGCTGCCTTAGTGATTAGATTAGGTAGTTCTTGGTATGGAGATTCAGAGCAGAGAACTGAGCGTAAAATAAAACGGGAAAGGGAACGCGAAGAAAGGTTAGCAGAGAGGGAGAAGTCCAGTGCATTAGCCAGCGATGAGAAACGCGAAATTACGTGTACTTCTTGCCAGCAAGGACTCAAGGTTCCATCCTCCTATAGCGGCAGTGTGTCCTGCCCATCTTGCAAACACCAATTCAAGGTTGAAAGCATCACCTTGCCTACCCCCGTTCTAGCCGAAAAAGAACTCGATGAAGAATTGGACTTGGATGATGAATTAGATTTCTTTGATGATGAAGTGGAAGATGAAGTAATTGAAGAGGTAGATGAAGAACTTTCATCCTCCTCATCAGAAGATATCCTTGGCTGCCCTACTTGTAGCGCAAAATTGAGAGTCCCACTCGAACAAAGACCAGCCACCGCTCGTTGCCCTGCATGTAAAACTGAATTCCGTGCTCTTATCTCTTGAGGCACACCTTGATGAAGTGGGACCCTCCAGTGCATATTCGTGGGCTCTGGTCATTTTCAGGAATTTGAAGATGAATACATGGAGACTCTATACGAATTTTGGGAAGTTAATCCAACCACTATTATCAAAACTGGTGAGGTTGCTAAAGCATTGGATGTGGCTCCAGCCAGCGCCACTGAAATGATTCAAAGATTGGCAACAAAAGGACTAGTTGATTATGAACCTTACAAGGGTCTTCGTCTTACAGAATCAGGCTTAGAGTGCGGGCGCAGGATGAAGAAGAAGCACCGTCTAGCAGAATGTTTTCTAATCGATGTGCTTGATTTTCAAGGCGATTCTCATGAAAATGCTTGTATGTTAGAACACGCCCTAACAGATGAACTAGAAGAAACTCTAGATTTACTATTGGGTAAGCCAACACATAATCCAGATGGAAAGGAGATCCCACGCGGCAATGACCTAGACGTGAATATTTCAGTTCCAGAATCATTAGTCCTGCTTAAGCACCTTGGAGAAGGTGAAAGGGCATCGGTTTATTCAATTCTCATTCAACAAAATGATAATTCAGTATTAGAGGAATTTGGGATAAAAACTGGCATTTCTCTTGAAAGAACACCTAAAGGGATAATAATCGAAAAAAACGAATATCAATTGGCTGATGAACTGATGAAACGGATTCTCGTCAAGTATGAACATTGAGAATCATCATCAACCCGAAGCGGGTGTGGAGCATCATGGCGGAGGGGGATGAGAGTGAAGTTAAGGCCGAGGATACGGTCTCAGACATCCTATCAAAAGCCAAACCAATCAAAAACAAAAAGGTCGTTGAAGAACCCGAAGATGAAGTCGAGGATAAAGAAAAAGGCAGTTTAGTACAACGCATTTCATCTGGTATTCAATCATTTGGTGTGCTCAGCCAAGAAGAAGAGGAAAGGGTCGAAGCCCAACGAGATATTGACCGCCGAATTCTCCAAGCTTCGAATGAACATGCTGCCGATGTGTGGAGTGAAAAGGATCAAGAAAAACATGCATCAATGCAAAAAATTGAAAGGGGCTTACTTCGAATTGACCGCTTAATGTTATCAAAAGGAATTCATCTTCTCGTGCTATTGCCTAGCATCATGATTTTGCTAGAATTAATGTCTTGGAATTGGAGAGCAGATTCACCTAGTTGGTGGCAAGATAGCATCGAAGATACATTGGGTCTCAGTTTTAATTTTGTCTTATCCGGCCTTGCTTTGGTAGTTTCTGCAGCATGGATGTTGGGATTACTGATTACCCGTCAAAGATTAGCCATTACTCAATCAATCATGGCAGATGAAGTAGAACGGTTTCAACGGATGGGCAGACCTTTCTCAAGTATGCATGGATATCCAGCATTAGAAGAGATGACTTCTGGAACCCTACGCAATCGCACTACAACTGCAATACTAGCAGGTTTTACCTTTTTGCTACTTTTGGCGAGTTTGTTTTCAGATGCCACAAAAGACGGAGGTGGAACCCTATTTTTAGTCAGTCTTGGCACGACCATGCTGACCTTGGGATTGCATCTAATTAGCCGTGAAGATTCTTATTCAACTGCAGAGGCTGGAGGTATTCTTTCAACCTATGAGCCACCAGTCCACCCGGCCTTACTTGGACAGGTATTTTCTGACTTGATGCTGACTCACATGGACCCATTCCTACGTATGAGGTTTGAAGATTTCATGCAACGCTTCAGGGCGGCTTTGCAACCTGGCTTCGACCCAGTCATTGGTCGAGAGCGCTTATTCTATATTCTTCACTTACACCGCAGAGGTTCACTTTCTAATGAAGAAAGATATCGCGAAGTTGCAGAGATTATCCTTGAAGATGATATTGAGGAGATACTCGACCACCCTTTCTTCAATGATGAGGTCTGGGCTCAACTATTGGATAGAATCGGCAGTCGTTGTCCATCATTCTTCAGGATTCTTGACCGCTTGGAACATAGTTTGAGAGTTGATACCAAGAGTTTGAAAAAGAATGATTTGATTTTCGATGTTGATATGGAGAATGTTGTTTATCAGCAGGCAAACCTGTTCTGCCTACTGGTCAATAACGGTCAAGAAGACCGCTCAGTAGTGCTTCGAATAGAATCACCGGATTTCCGGCCAGGCCACATTCACCTCAACCTAAACTTGCCTGCAGCGGGTGGAATGATTAGTTCAATGCATGACCAGATGGCCCTATCCAGTGAAGGTGATGATGACGTACTAGCGGCGATTGCTAACCTGCTCAACGTTGGACAAATGAATTGGCAGACCTTACTTCCAGAACGACTTGGAGAAGCCACGGTTTCAATTTCCTTAGAAGATGAGAATGGGGATCTGATTTTAGGACGAGTCATCAACCTCAGAGTGCGTAGCGAGTGGAACCAGAGATTAGCGAAACTGACTGGTTTGATTTCACTTGCAGGTGGTGTAGTTTCCTTATTCGCAGCCTTAATTCTGCAAGTCCTTAGTGTCATCAGCACTTGAAAACGCATCAGCCGATTGACAGTTGGGCATGAACAGTATTGAAACGGTTAATGTTCTCGCATGGCCTATGAGCGAACAAACCGATGCCAAAGCAAGCGAGGTTGTAGCCGAGGATGAAGACCTGCGAGACAAATTGCAGTCGATGGAGAAAAAACTCTCAAAACTGCGCGACATTCGCGGTCAACACAATGATTCGGCAAACAGGTTTGCAGAACAACGCAATGCCGTTCAGGGTCAATACAAGGAACACAGGGAGAAACTCGATGCTCGCCTAGAAGTTGTCAAGGCTATTAGAGTGAGAATAAAAGAACACAAGGAATTACGCAATTCCATCCAATCCCAAATGAGAGAGTTGTTTGGGCAACACAAATCAAACAAGGACACAGCACGCAAGGGACAGTCGGTGGGAGCAGAATACAACAAGTTAACTGCTGAGGTAAAGTCCATAGAAAATAGGCTCGAAACTTCTGGAACAATCACCTTGTCAAAGGAAAAGGGATTAGTGAAAGCGGTTAAAGAAATGCGTCGTAGAATCGCTGAACTTGAACCAGAACTGAAACAGCAGGCTTTGATTAAAATTGACCTTGATGACATTGAAGGAACAATTGCAAGGATGAAATCAGAGGCTGATTCTGCTCATAAATTAATGTTGGAAGCAGTATCTGAGGCAAACAAAGAGGGTAAAGAACTCGATGAGTTGTTTGCCCACCGCGATTTCCTCAAAAGCGAAGGAGATAGGCACCACAATGGCTTTGTCGCTGAGAAAGAAAAGGCCAATGAAATCCATGAAAAGGCCTTAGAACTTATCAAACAAGTAACCGAAGTCAAGGATGCTATGAAGGCAGAGCGAAAGGAGCGCCAATCTTGGATTGATGACCACAATGCAAGCGTCGATGCAGAAATGCAGAGCGGTGCAGAATCCGAAGATGTTGCCAAAGACCTAATTTCAACCCTACTTGGAGAGGGAAATATCTCACTTGGTGGAACATTGGACAGTGATGCAAACCCCCAGCAAGCCCGTCTCCGACCCAAGAAGAAGGGAAAGAAAATATCTGCTACTCGAAAGCGCTGAGGGTGATTTTTGTGAAAGGCGTCATCATGGCTGGTGGCCAAGGAAGTAGATTACGTCCATTGACTTTACACAGGCCAAAACCGATGGTCGAAGTAGTTGGAATCCCAGTTATCGACTTCGTCAAAGATGCACTTATCCAAGGAGGGGTGAATGAAGTAATCATAACCACTGGGTATCGTGGTAAATCACTAGCGAATCATGTCGAATCATGGAATTCCGATGCCATCAAGGCTTGGGTAAATGAAGAAGAAGTTGCGATGGGAACTGCAGGCTCTGTGAAATTGCTGGCGAAGGAATTGACTGAGACTTTTATCGTCGGCTCAGGAGACACACTTGCCTCCTTTGATATCGCGGGATTGCTTGCCCTACACAAAGAAAAGGGAGCGATGGCTACAATGGCCCTATGGCAGGTAGAAAATGTCTCAGAATATGGAGTTGTTGGGCTTTCAGAAACTAGAGATGGTGAGATAAACTCAAATCTTGAAAAAGGTTGGATCAGCAGGTTTCAAGAAAAACCTAGTCCACAAGAGGCATTCTCAAATGTCATCAATGCAGGTTTGTATATCCTTGAACCTGAAGTGCTTGATTTAATTCCTGAGGATGAAAAGTTCGATTGGTCAAGGCAAGTGTTTCCGCAAATGCTTGAACTTGGAATGCCGCTTTATGCTTGTTTAACAAAGGGAATTTGGTTCGATATAGGTCGCCCTTCAGATCTCCTTAAAGCCCAAAATATCATTCTTGAAAACCGAGATTTGGTTTGGACACAAATCCCAGAAAACCCGAACTCAGAATCCGATATCATAGGTAGATGCGACGGTAGTATCGCCTTGAAAGGGAGTGCTATTGCTGCAGGTTCAATTGTCAAGAACTCATTATTGATGGCTGGTGCATCCGTCTCAAGAGGATGTGAAATAGAGAATTGCATCATCGGAAGAAATACTGTTATCCAAAAAGGTTGTATTCTAAATGGGTGTGTAATTGGGGATAGAGAAAGTGTTCCAGCCGATTCTGAATGGAACGGTATCAGATATCCTAATGATGACTAATAGTGCATGCCGGTGTAACCTTTAGAAGGGCCACTAAACGGGGAGGGGCTGCCGAGGTGCTGATGATGACTACTCCGATTCGACATTATGATAGAACTTGGGAAGAAATTGAGGAAATGCTCGAAAGTGCACAAGAGCGTAAACAAAAATGGAAGGCTTGGTTTGACCAATGTAAGAGTGATGGTGACCGAGAAGGAATGATGGAAGCTGCAAGAAATTCCAAAGCCCTCGATGGGGTAATCAAATGTCTTCGCTGGACCCTAGGTGAAGAAGGAATAAGCCATCCTCTTGATTGAATTAATCGCTTTAAATTCGACGTACCCAAGTACGGGTAGCTGTGTCGCGACTATACCACATTCCAGATGAATGGGGGTATTCTAACCATTCATTTCCATCTGTTCTCATCTGTCCAACTACGGTTGGATCTGGGTGTTGAGCCTGAACTTGTTGAGGTGCTTGGTATTGAGCCTGGGCATGGGTGGCAGCGGGGTTAGCATATTGCTCGGTACCTTGCATTGCAGTTGCATATTGCTGGTGATAAACATCATCTTCATCCTCAAGGTATTCTTCATCCTCACCTCCGCCTCTTACCAAGACTACAACTAAAATCAAGACTGCAATAATGCCACCGATTATTAGTCCCATTGTAATCATATCAGTATCACCCAATCCTGCTAAGTTACTTGAGCCCTCAGAAAGTGAGTCATCTTCAGTTTCCTTTGCTTTAGAAGAAGGTGGGCAACCTCTGAATCCTTCTTCATCGAGTGTTCCAAAAGTATCAGGGCAATCGTCTGCCTTTATTCCTTCGGAGTTGTCGCCATAACCATCTCCATCAGCATCCGCCCATTGACTTGGCTCATCTCTAAACGCATCTGCACCATTTCCTATTGTCCACATTGCATCAGCATCTGACCAGCCATCTCCATCAAGGTCTGGACAACCTTTTCTGTCATGTTGAGAGCCGCCCCTAGTATTGCGGCAATCATCAGTACCATCTGCAAAACCGTCTTTATCGCTATCCAAATATTCGTTTACATCATTAGGGAATGCATCAATGAAATCTGCCCAACCATCTCCATCTTTGTCATTACAGCCCAATATTTCACCAAGACTAGAGTCGCCATATTGTAGAGGGCAAGCATCTTGATTTAGAGCAAGTAAAACATATTCACCAGGCCAAGAATCATCTCGAGTCATGGTCCAAGAATGATTACCATAATTATCACCGTAACCATCTCCATCAAAATCACTCCACTGAGTTGGGTTATCGGGCAATGCATCTGCTCCGTCATCAATTGTCCAAATCACATCAGGATTGGACCACCCATCATTATCGCTATCCTTGCAACCTTGTCTATCTTCAAAAGAACCTCCGGATTCATTAGGGCAATCATCTGCCTTGTTGCCGTTTGGATTATCTCCGTATGAATCTCCATCTGAGTCTATCCACTGAGTTGGCTCAAGGGGAAGAGCATCGATTTCATCTGCCCAGCCATCACCATCACTGTCTAAGCAACCGACACGGCTGCCGTTCTCTGAGTTGCCATTTGTGTCGGGGCAATCATCAATTTGGTCCGCCCAGCCGTCGCCATCACGGTCAGGGCAACCGATTATCGTACCCTTTGAGGAAGTGCCAGTCTCATCAGGACAGTTGTCATTTCCATCTTCGACACCATCATTATCATCATCCGTATCCTCATCTCCATCTCTACAACCATCTAGGTCCTTGTCAGAAGAAGGTTCACTAATCCATTCTGGCCTAACGCTAATGCTTCGGTCCCAAGCGGTGCGCGGACAGTTATCATCGGCATCCAATTTCTGGTCATTATCCATATCTAAATCTTCACTTGACGAATCCTTACAACCATCCATATCCCAATCAGTGCTGGAATTAGGGTCTAATGCATTACTTGTTGAGAGCCATAATAATTCCCCAGTTGGGCAGTCATCTCCATTATTATCAAGGATGCCATCATCGTCATCATCGCTATCACAGGCATCTCCTTGACCATCCGAATCATGATCTTCTTGGCCGCTATTGTGGTCCTCTGGACAATTATCATCCTCATCAAAAACTCCATCACCATCACTATCTGCACTGCCAAATCCTGAGATATGCCATGCATAAGGTCCGAATGAGTTGCTTGGTGATGCGCTTCCAGCACTTGTTGAAGAGAAGTCTATCATACCGCTAGAGGTTCCAGCGACAGCCACATTTCCTAGGTCATCTATTGCTAATGCCCCGGGCCAATTATCGCTACTGCCATGAGCACTTACCATCCTTGACCATGCACCTGTTGAATCTAAGGACGCGATGATACTATCGTTTTCTCCTTGTGAAGTGAATTGCTGACCTGCGATGCTGATGCTTCCTGCACTTGCCATACTGATGACAGCATTGCCACTGCTAGGATCAATTTGAAGGTCGGAGAGATAATCATAGGTAGAACTTCCAACTTGAGTTAAGAAGGACCAACTGCCACTTGCAAAGGTGGTTATGAAACCATCATCCTCACCATAGGAAGATATTGTACGACTGCCCATAGTCAATGAGCCTGAAAAAATCCCTGCAAGAATTGGTTCTCCTGCAACGTTAACTGCTAATCCGCTTAGGAATGTGCTTGATGTGGTTGTACCAGATTGAGCATCTAACCAACTGCCACCACCGTCGATTTTTGCAATCACAGGATGGCCTGAGCCTGCTGCTGAGACCGTGTGAGAACCAAAGGTCATCGAATCTTGGAAATTAGTTGCTAGCCAAACATCTCCAGCCATATTACTTGCCATCGAGTGAACTTCATTCATTTCATTTCCTTTTGCTTCTACAGACCATTGAAACTGACCTGAATCAGTGTATTTAGCGACGAAAATATCGCCATCGCTTGTACTAACTCCAGCATTTGAACCGACATCAGTATTTCCAAGATAGAATCCTCCAACCACCACTCCACCTGGAACTGCAGCAATCGAAGTACCCCATACTACATCCCAAGTCGTTGTAGCACCAGTCACAACATCAGCAGCACCTCGAAGCGACTGAGCCCACTGGAAATCACCATTGGAATTTAACTTAACAATAAAACAATCGTAATAGCCAGAGGAAGTTAAACTCAATGAGCCAAATGTGGCAGTCTCCCTAAATGAACCTGTAATGTAAATATCACCATTATCAGCAACCACAAGACCACCAGGATTTATCGCGGGAGAATTTGAACCTGCTGCTGTTGCAACAGAAACCCAACTGCCATTACCGCCACTATCTAGGCCGGCCATCCAGAATGAAACCGTATCTCCAGAAGTTGCAGAAATACCATCCCAAGAGATAGTTTGGCCACCGCCATCCATTTGACCAGCCAGTACCATATCCCCAGTTGCTCCGTGAACATCGATGAATCTAGCATTTCCATTTGAGGAACCTGCGGCCATCATTGACCAGCCTGTTCCAGAGCGTGCACTTGCATCAAAACTATCCAATGCCTCCAATTCTTCAAGCGGCATGACACTTTCTTCATTGGCAACAATAGGCAGAAAATATCCCGTCAAAAAGATTGTTACAAGAAGGAAAACCAGCCTTCGGCTGACGGATGAATCGACTGCAATGGCACTTGTCATGCAGTCTCCTGTTATTGCACCCTGATGAAACCTTGCCTCAGAGTGTTGTCTTTGAAAGACTAATGAGGCTGGCATCTAAACCATGTAATATCGATTCTCCATGGCCAGGAATATCTCCAATCCATGCTGGCACGAGTATTTTTCTTGTGTGTGTTAAGTTTTCTTTAAATTCGGCAAACCAGCGCTTCAGCACTGAACCACCTCCACTCTCTAATTCGAAGGTGCGACGTTGGCTTAGCAACTCGATTAGTTTCGATTTAGCCATAGAATCGGCATAAGTGGAGGTGTTTTCTAATAATTGTAAATCCGGCGGATTATCAAGTAATTCTTGCTCCATTATCTCAACCATTTCCTGCCTCCATGGGTCTTCTAAGACCAGCCATTCTCGCTCTTCCTTTTCTCCATCAGGTCCAACTAAGCAGCCACTTAGATGCCATAATTTAGCCTGCAAATGTACGGGCCGAAGGCCAAGGCCAGAGAAACCGAGTCGTTCAAGGATTTGTTGAGGGCGTACTTTAGGCTCCAAACCCAATTCATTCCTGCCTAGTTGAATAGCACTTTCACCGGAATCGTAGGATGCTTTGGTAATGTTTTCTTGAAAAGATTCGACACCTACTTCACCTCCTTCCAGAAGATGTTCTCCAAGCATGGATGCCAAATCCGAGCGATAAATAATTTCCACTCCAAAAGGAAGAGAAACTTGTAATGGTGATTTATTCCCATGTAAAATGAGAAGATGTTCTCCTGGAATCGCATCAACCAACCAAGTTTCGATATCTGCTGGTGTTAAACCAGGCCATTCACCCTCAGAACACCAAATATCTGGTCCGAGAAGAGGACCTAATCCCCTCTCTATCCTACTTGATTCACAAACTCTGCCCAACCAAAGTAAAGGCCCAGGATTTGATTGCGGTTGACTAGCATGCTGCTGCCAAATTATTCCGCAACGCTCCAAAAGTTTGGTCAACGGCTGCGACATCATCTAATGGCAAAAGCCAAAGGCACATCAACATTACAGAATATTCGTCCAAAATCAACCTAAAAAGGCGATGGAAGCAATCATTCGATATTGTTTCGCAGTGTTAACAATTCTGAACTACCTGCATCGAGAATGCAGATGGTACTGATCGAGAATGGCTTAGCACAGGCTATACCAAGTTCTCTGTTAACCAACATTACTCTGTGCATTGCCACATCTGGGTGGCGAGCATGAACATCATCAATCCATGTTTGAGGGCAATTTGCTGCCAGAATAATTAGTCTAGCATCTCCCTTTGCACATGCATTTACGGTTTGCTTTTGTCCGAACAACATACTACCGCTGCCCATGGCTATTTTCAATTGTCTTGTTAGGTCCATTTCTTATTCCTCCATACTCCACTTTTGTTTCTCAGAAGGTTGCATTCATCCCTCTTCGGGGATGTAAAACAATTCTACAGCGCCAGTTCCCAAACTGATTGGTTGTCCGACGATGATGTTTTCTGCTACGCCAGTTAGGCGATCACGCTCACCGATTATTCCTGCCTTTAGTAGGTGGTTAACGGTGACTTCGAATGCTGCACGTGCAAGGATACTGTGCTTGTTTCCACTGACTCCGTGGCGACCAATTGCACGAACTGCTCCCTCACTGGTCATGACATCAGCAACCATCAATAGGTGGCGAACATCGACTTCCAATCTTGCTCCTTCCAAAGTAGCCTTCAATTCATTGATGATGGCTTGGCGGGCTGCTTCTATTCCGAGGTATTCGTAAATCTCGATGATATTGTTGGTATAAGTGCGGCTACGGTCGATTCCTTCTAAGTCTGAAACACGAGCTAAGTTGCTACCAATTGTAGAGAGGTAGAATTCTTCGGTTTGTTCATCCTTCTGTACGTTTGCACGCTCAATTCCAGGAATTCCTTTGAGGCGTAGGTCTCTAACCTTATCTTCCAATTGAAGTAATTCAGTATAGGAAGGGGGGTTTTCGTTAAGGTCAGCAAGGTCATCTTCCTTAATCACTCCTGGGATGATTGTCAAAACACGGGGTTTCTTTTCCTTGTCCGCTATTATGTGTAGGCGTAGAGCACGGGATAATTTGTCCCTTACTTCGTCACCAGTCATGTTCTTTTGTTTGAGATTGCCAACCTTGAGTTTAAGGACCAACTTTCTCTGTGCTACATCAGTCTCGATATCGGCGATATTCTTTGCCAAAGTGACTTCAATTCCTGCTGCTAACTTACGGGCTGCATCAGCATTATTTTTCTTATCCTCATCCAGCCTGATGGTCATAGTTGGAGTATCTGGAACTTTTCGAGCATCGACAATTTCAATGATTCTTGGAAGACCTTGAGTGACGTTGACTGTTGCAACACCCGCATAGTGGAATGTACGCATGGTCATTTGTGTTCCTGGTTCTCCAATCGATTGTGCGGTAGTGATTCCTGCTGCTTCATATGGGTCGATTCGGGCCTTCTTGAATGCAGCACGGGTTGCATCTATGATTTCAGTCGCTTGCTTAGCTGTAATCTTCTTGCGCTCACGAGCCCAAAGAGAGTCGCACAAGTCGGTTAATACACGAGCAGATAGTGGTTTTCCACCAGTTGCTTCATCAGCCTTCACGAGTGCCTTGTGGATTGGGTCTTCTACAATTTCATCGTAATAAAGTCCCAGTTTACTATCTTCATCATACACTTCGAGTTCCTGAACCACCTTTGTACGGCGGCGGCGGCTGGCTACTCTTCGGCGAACTACGGTGGTGGCTCCGGCATCTGAACTATCGGAACGGCCTCCTGCTGCGGTGAGGATAATCTGGTGTAGTTTATTTCCAGTCTCTGAATCTGTTTTACAGAGGGCTGCAATTTCTTGGGAAGTTAGGACTTTGACATCATCCCACTTTCGGTCATCCGCAAGCAAGTGCGCAAATTCTTCTGGCACCTGCATATCCATGAGCTTCTTCTTGGTTGCACTCTTTACTACCATCACTTACCGCCTCCTTTTACAGCCTTGCTCTTAGTGCCCAGTACTTTGTCAATTATGACATCAGTATTGACGGGCATTCCGTGCACACTTCGGCATGGGTCGATTCCATCTTCTCCATACTCGAATTGAATAATTCGGTCTGCGGTGTTTCTAACAGATAGTTTTTCATCTTTGAAGACCTTTAGGTCGTCCATTGCGTTGATCAGTCGGCGTTGCATGTATCCTGACTTACTGGTACGAACCGCGGTATCGACCAGTGATTCTCTTCCAGATATTGATAGCATGAAGAACTCTGTTGGTTCAAGACCACGCTTGAAGGAAGAAGAGATGAATCCCTTTTCTCGAGCACCCTTTAGTCCACGAGGGAAGTGAGGTAGAACTCTATCCTTGTATCCACGTTCCAAGCGTGCACCACGTACCTTTGCTTGACCTATTGAACCGGCCATCATCGTCAGGTTATCCATCGAACCACGTGCACCAGAGATAGCCATGTTTACTGCAGCATTGTCTTCACTGCTCTCGGTCAGGTTGGTCTTTGCAATATTACCAGATTCGGCTTTTCCTTCGTCCAAGATGACCATGATATTCTCTTCCATGGTCTCAAGTGGAGTGCGTCCTGGGCGGGCTTCATAGCCACGTCCATCCTTTCCAAATTTAACCAACTCTTCATCTACTTTATCACGTGCATCGGAATTGATTCGCTCAATTTCTGCTAGTGCTTCGGGGGGCAAGTCTTCATCGTCGATTCCAGTTGTAAATCCTAGAGCGGTGCAAGCACCGATAGTTAAACGAGTCATGTCATCAATGAACTTGGCTCCTTCAGTTGGACCGTTTGTCTGGACAATAGCGTCCAGTAGGCGGCCGTCTTCAGCACCAATCGCTCTCTTGTCGAGTGTTCCTACAACTGTTCCTGAATTGATGATGACATCTTCATTGGAACGGCTACGGAAGCGAAGCATGATGTTCTCTGGGACGATCAGGCCAATTAGGTCTGCACCGTTAAAACCGGGTGAGCCATCAGCCCTCTTGATTTCTTTAGGTAGAGGGCCGGTGTAATCGATTCGTCCCAAAATATCCATACCAACTGTCTTATCGACCGTAGTACCTGGCCTTGTCAGCAAGTATGCTCCAGAAATATGGTCGTGTATTCCACCGATAACAGCTCCACCATAGCGAGGAGTAAGGATGTGTTCTTGTACACGCATCAGAATCTGTGCTTCTGCACGGGCTTCTTCTCCCTGAATTACGTGCAGATTCATTTCATCACCGTCGAAATCAGCGTTGTATGGGGTACATACTGCCAAGTTAAACCTGAAGGTTCGGCCAGGCATAACACGTATTTCGTGAACCATCATCGACATTCTGTGTAGTGAAGGCTGTCGATTGAAGATTGTAACATCTCCATCAATTAGGTGGCGTTCAATAATCATTCCTGGGCGGGGTGTACCGTCAAGGTCGAAGGTGGATAAGCGGTCTTCTACTCGAGTTCTATAGCCGTTTATTTCAGGAGAACCACAGTGAGGACAGGAGACCTCTAAGTGCTCTGGGTATGCCCCAGTGGACTCATCTGGGTTTGCCAACTCCCACTTCCAGCGGTAGTGTAGGACTGCACGTGGGTCGTCTTCAGCCAATGGTTGGTGGCTGGCGTCTTCACCTTGTAGATTTGACAAAGTTGCTGGTTCATCCACTTCGTAATATTCTTCCATTTGTGGGGCGCCGCCAATTTCGGTATCGGTACGGCGAGTCATCTTACGGATGACGATTCCGGGAAGGAAATTAGGGGCTGGCATGACACTGTCGAGATCTGGGCGTAAGGTGGTCTCGGTTTGACAATCAGGGTTATGACAACGGAATCCAGCGTTAATTTGCTTTGAACGGTCATTGATTCTAACACGACGACCATCTGCGCGGATTACATAGTTGACACCAGGGTGTACGTTTGGTCCACGAAGAATCATCTGTCTCATCTGTTCACGGTTTCTTGTTGTGACACGAATTGGTACGGTCAGTTCTTTGGCGATTTGAGTAGGCACTCCAACCTCGTTGATTCCCAAGAATGGGTCTGGGGATATGACTGAACGGGCACAGAAGTTAACACGCTTTCCAGATAGGTTGCTACGGAAACGTCCTTCCTTACCTTTCAGGCGTTGTGTCAGGGTCTTCAATGGGCGACCTGAACGGTGGCGGGCCGGTGGAATTCCACTGGTTTGGTTGTCAAAGTAAGTTGTAATATGGTATTGTAGAAGTTCCCAAAGGTCCTCAACGATTAGTTGTGGGGCACCTGCGTCACGGTTTTCACGTAGGCGCTGGTTAATTCGTAGAACGTCGACTAACTTGTGAGTCAAGTCGTCTTCTGAACGGTCTCCACTGTCAAGGGTAATCGAGGGACGCACAGTGATTGGGGGTACAGGTAGTACACGCATGATTGCCCATTCAGGTCGGTTAGACTTGTCCATTCCAATGAATATTAGGTCATTCATCGGGATTTCCCCTAACAATTCTCTGATATCACGTGCATTGAGTTTCTTTTCGCTGCCCTTTGCTGTGGTTCCGGATTCTGCTCTCTCCTTGAAGGTGGTTGGCTTATCGAGCATGATTTTTCCTTGCTCTTCACCACAGTGCATGCAAACTCGGCGCTTGGCACTGCAACATATCTTCTCGACTTCCTTGATAATCTTGGAAAACTCGGTCGAACCCAGTCCGTGTTTTTGGATGGTATCGATGATGCGTGAGCGATAATAATCTTGTTCTGACTTTTCTGCATCGCTTGGATGTGTACCCTTGGCTTCGTGAAGAAGAACGCGACTACATGAGTTGCAAGTTGTCTTCAACGCGGTCTTGATTAGACCAACGAAACCGATGTGGATGACTGGAAGTTCCAATTGGATGTGACCAAAGTGCGATGGGCATTCATCATACTTGTTTCCACAGGTATCACAACGAATTCCCGGTTCGATAACTCCCATTTTGGGGTCCATCAATCCTTGGCGATATGCGTGCCCGTCATCCTTGTAAGTATCTGCTGTCTTAACCTCAACAGCCGACATCTTGCGGATCTCGTTAGGGTCCATCAGGCTGAAGCGGATGCTGGAAATTCGCTTTGGTATCAGTGAAGTTGCGTTAGTTTTCATCTCTGGTCCTCCAGTTCAAGTCTCATTGCAACTCCCAGAGATTTCATCTCATCAAGTAGCAGTTTGAATGCATAGGATGTTTGCACCTCGTGCACCTCTGCGCCAGGCCCTAAGACCGGACTGACATAGGTCCGTCTTCGCCAATCATACCAAGCGATATGACCGGATTCAGAACAAACCAACAATTTCTCTCCGTCCGACTGGTCGAGTAGTCTATCCTTGATGACCATCGATACTCCGTGGGCGATTAGACAGTCTCTTTCCATCTCTCCGAATCTTAGTCCACCTTGGCGGGCACGTCCTTCGGTTGGTTGGCGAGTAAGGATTTGTACGCGTCCACGTGAACGGGCGTGTATCTTTCCTGAAACCATGTGGTGCAACTTCTGGTAGTAGATGACTCCAAGGAAGATTTCGACTGGGTATTCTTCACCAGTTTCACCATTGTACATGGTCTCACGACCAGTGTGGTTGAATCCATGGCGAGTCAATCCTTCACGGATACTAACTTCTTTCTCCCCACTGAATGCTGTTCCATCGATGAAGCGTCCATCCATAGAGCCGACCTTACCACCGATCATCTCGAGGACGTGGGCAACGGTCATGCGGCTTGGAATCGCGTGTGGGTTGATGATTAGGTCAGGGATGATTCCATCACGAGTGAATGGCATATCTTCCTGATTGACTAAGCGTCCAATAACTCCCTTTTGTCCGTGGCGACTTGCGAATTTATCGCCGACTTCGGGAACCTTGTGGCTGCGCATGGTAATTCTGCATAAGCGGCCGCTGTCTAGTGATTCTGTCACGTATACATTGTCGATCCAGCCTAATTCACCGTGGCGAACCAACATTGATGACTCTCTGCGTTCTTGTGCTTGTAAGAAAGCACCTGCACCTGTTTCTTCAAGGAAGCGCGGAGGGCTGGTCTTACCGACTAGAACATCTCCTCCTTCCAAGAAGGTCTCCGGAGTTGGTAATCCATCCTCTTCCAAGTGCCCATAGGCCTCAGTAGGTTTCAATCCCTTGACCTCTTCAAGGCCTGAACCTGGGATTTCAATCTCTTCGATTTGTCCACCTGGGTAGCGTCGGCGTTCTGCATTGTAAGTGCGGATGAAGGTTGAGCGACTCATTCCGCGCTCAACACTTGAGCGGTTCATGATGACTGCGTCCTGCATGTTGTAGCCATGTAAGGACATGATTGCAACGATAAAGTTCTGTCCACCTGGGCGTTGAAGGAATTTTGTAGTTTCCATTGCTCTTGTTCCAACAATACTACGCTGCGGGTAGTGGAGTACGTGTAGACGGGTGTCGGGGCGCAAGCGGTAGTTTGCACTTGGAAGGCCAAGACTTTGCTTGACCATTGCGGTCCCACCAGTGACACGAGGTGTAGAGTTGTGCTCTGGGTATGGAATCAGGCTAGCGCAAACTCCCAGAATCAACTGTGGATCTATTTCCACGTGGGTATGGTCTGAAGTATATTCAAGTGGGACCTTGAAAGTCTCTTCTTCCCAACTGCCATTTGGCATTTGTACACGAGCCTTCAACTTAGCATGGTCAACACCCTCGGCACCGAGGTTGGTCCAGACGATGTTTTCGTGAGTCAGTGGGCGGCCTGCGATTTTTTTGCAGGAATCAGGTGCTACGGCTGGTAAGGTGAATGGGCGAGGGGCGATTAGTAAGTCCTCTTCTTCTTCAGCATCTACCCACTCAACAATACCTTGGTTGAGCAGCTCATCGAAGACCATGTCTCCAGACCTTAGGTCCTCAAGGTTCTGATTTGTTAAGCGTGGTGCACCATCGTGAAGGATGAGCAGTGGGCGTAGAATTCTACCCTTGTCGGTATTGATGAAGATATCCTTGTTGACTGCATCATAGCGGATACAAACTTCAGAGCGGATTGAACCACGGCGACGAGCATTCTTGAATTGCTTTACCAAGTTCTTTCCTCTCTTATGGATTCCATAGATATCACCGTTTACGTGGATTCGGTCTCCATCTGTCCAGTCATCTGGTTGGAATACATCCATCTCATCCAAGCGAGCTTTGATTTCCATTTCGTCAACTTGTTCTGAAACGTCGATCATCTGGGCGGCATTCTTTACCAGACCACAGTTTTGACCTTCAGGAGTTTCGTTAGGACAAAGGCGGCCCCATTGTGTAGGGTGCAAATCTCTAGCCTCGAAGTGAGGTTGGGAGCGGACCAGTGGGCTGGTTACTCTTCTCATGTGAGACAAAGATGCCAAGTAAGTGGTTCTATCTAGCAACTGGCTAACACCGCTGCGTCCACCGACCCAATTACCTGTTGCGAGAGCGTGCATGATTTTGGAGGTAAGAACATCTGGCCTCAAGCACGAAGTGATTTTCAAGTCGCGCTTGCGGTTGTGATGGCGCTCTAATTGGTACTTTAAATCACGAGCGAGTTGGTTCATTGAAACACGGAATAAGTCTTCGAACAAGTCCCCTGCCAAGCGAACTCGCTTGTTTGCATAATGATCTTTATCATTTGGCGGCTTGTCATCAAGAGCCATCTCGAGTACTTGACGGACAATTCTTCCGATGAAGATTGCCTTCTTCTTGCGGTCCTCTGGTTGGTCTCCCAAGTGAGGAAGAACTTCTCTATCGATTAGTTGTTGAACACGGGCTTCACGGTATTCTTTCTGTTGTCCAGCAGCGAATTTCTTCTCTAACCACTGGTGAGCTTCCTCGATGTTTTCTACCATGTACTCTTCATTGTCTTTGACTTCGTTGATGTTAGCAACGATGTACTTGAAAGTTTGAGTTGGTCCTGCAATTGCTTGGAAAATATCCTGGTCATTCTCGATTCCCATTGCCCTCATTAGTAGAACTACTGGGATTGCGGTGGTTCCTGCGGTGCTGATTTTTACCATCAACATTCCATCACGGCGCTTCTCAACAGTAAGGGGCTTGCGCACTCCTTCTTTTTGTGAGAAAATCTTAGCGACTTCAGTTTTCTTGGCATAGCGCTTGTTGATTTCGATTGTTACTCGGTTTGGAGCCAAATCCTCCATGGAAATTAGTACACGTTCGGTACCGTTGATGATGAAGTAGCCTCCAGGGTCCAGAGGATCTTCGCCCTTCTTGCGCCACATGTCGTGAGTGATTTTCATGTCCTCATCGGAGTGGGCTGGGTTTAGGACGCGGTCATTGACCAGATGGTTTGGGTGGAGATTGCAGCGAGCTGAGCGGGTCATGATAGGGAGACTGCCTACTTGGACTCCCTTCTCTGGATTATTTGGTATTCCATTGCGGTAAATAGTGAAGTCGATTGTTACTGGAGACATGTAAGTTAACTTGCGCAACCTACATTCCATTGGAGTAGCATCGTGCTCACTGCCGTTTGCTTCACGGATAGTTGGACTACCCAATTGAATATTCTTTAATCGGACCATGATGTCTTGATCGATAACGTCAAGTTTGATGATTCCACCTTGGTCATCATCATTGTCTTCATCTGTTCCAACACTGATTGCTTGAACGATGCGTTCCATTCTTGAAAGACGACTATCGCTAGACGGAATACAATCGTCATAGGATGCGAGTTGATGGTTCACGAGGCTACGCTCGCGGAAAAATGCTGTTATTATCTCCTGCATGATTAATTCCTCCTCAATTACCCTCAACTATTAGGCGATAAGCCACTGAGATACCGGCCGAGAGGCTGTGCCTCTTGACTCTAATAACTCGGTCTGCCAACCATCCGGCTGCTAGGGGAATATGTTCTGGGTCAGCTGCTGAAAGAAGCATGTCGTCCTTCTCTGCCATCTCTTTGATGACTTGTACAACAGGGTCTGTAATGAGAATCTTCGGAAGTAATTCCTTAGCAAGGCGGTCCTCTCCGGTTTCCTCGTCAGGCTTGATTAGATTCCATGGAGCAAGGACTTCTTCTTCATCTTCCATAGGAACCAATTGTTGGTGAGGTACCATGACATGGTTTAGAACGTTGAATTTGGTCAAACCCATCGGGAAATCATCTTCGTCGACAGCCTTGGCATTGATGGTAATCTTCTTGCTTCGGCGCTTGCGGCGAGTTGCACCGACTTCTCGAATAACATCCATCAGGGAGGAGAACTTATCTTCATCCTTGGAAAGTGAGACGATTGCTGATACTTCATCAAGTGAAAGTTGTTTGATGTCAGCCATGTTTCTATCAGTGGCGAGTTTGTGAGCGTATTCCTCATCGACACCTAGTTCCATTAGACGCTTTTTTGTAGCGCTTTTTACCACCATTTTTCTTCACCCGCCAGTGCCCAATTCAGAGGGGGGCTTGGAGTCGTCAGATGGCGGGCTTGACGGGGTTCGAACCCGCGCGAACCGGGTTAAAAGCCCGGCGCTCTACCTGACTGAGCTACAAGCCCTTCTCATAGTCAGGGCCACCCGCCGACCGAGGGTCGGTATGTAAAACCATCGGCAGAGGAGCCATAGGCTGCGCACAGAGCCCCATGGTGAGAGGGGAGGTGCGCTCCAACCATGACTTTACATTCTGCGCTATCAAACCTTCGCGGCAAAATGTCGGTTTTCAAGGAAATATGGTGATTATTCATGCGCACATCATTCGTTGAAGACAATGTCAATAGGGAGTTAGAAGTCTTCATTGAAGAGGCTGAAGAAGTGGGGTGGTCTGCACCTGATGGTGCGATGTTGGATTTACTAGTTCCGCCGACAGTATATCCGCCGGGAGAGGATACGGGGATTTTGTGCGATTCTGTGCTCTCATTAGGCCCTGGAAATGGTCGCTCACTCTTAGAGATAGGTTGCGGCTCTGGAGCCGTTTCTTTGTGGGCTGCAATGAGAGGTTTCAGAGTGTCCACTTGTGACATTAATCCACTTGCTGTAGCAGCAGTCCGAGGCAGGGCAGAAGAGATGGGATTGTCTTCAAGATTAACGGTTGTAGAAGGCGGTCCTGGAGAAGGCGAAATTAAACAATGGGCCCAAGGAAAACACGATGTCATCATCTGGAATCCACCCTACTTAGACCCCCCTAGCGAAGGTGACCCAGTATTAGGTCCACTGGAAGAAGCAGGTATGGTAGATCTGGATTGGGAACAAGGCAGTGGAGTTGTATTATTGGATGCCATCGAAGAAGGAAATTTGTTGAATGACGATGGCATCGTTTTGATAATCCGCTCATCGACCACAATCGGCAGATATCTTGGCGAGGAAGCTATCGGAAGAGGTTGGGCTCAACGCTCAGCGGTTGCTATAACATTTGATGATGGGGAGCATCTGGAAGTTCTAGCATTCTGGCGACCGTGGAATGCTCGTCCTGTTGAGGAAGTAGGAGTCGTTTCCTCAACAAATAGTCTAATGCTTGAACAAGGTGGTAAAATAGGGCGTTGTATTAAGGCCTTAAATCAAACCAAGGGCAGAGGCCAAAGAGATTCAAAATGGATTTCAAAAGAAGGCGACCTACTATGCTCTTGGCTAGTTCCAGTGAATGATGCAGGAATTCTTCAACTATCAGCAGGGATTGCACTGATGCAAAGCCTTGATTCAATTGAAATTCATCAGGATGAAAAAATCAACCATTGGATGAAGTGGCCAAATGATGTGTGGATTGGCAAAAGAAAATTTGCAGGTTGTCTTGCAGAAGGTAAAAGCAAAGGCCAAGAAAACAGATTCGTGATTGGCATAGGCGCCAACTTCATGGATAAGGATGAAGACATCCCAATTGCTACAATTAAGCATCAGAATAAGGATTTCCAAAAACGCTTAGATGCTGCTTTAGCAGGCTTGCTGGAGTCTAAGCAAGGAGTTCCTAACATGAAGAATAACGAGATAATTGAACTGGCATGGGGAATGATGTCAGCCGGCCTCTATAATGGCCAAGAAATCCAACTGTCAAAGCAAACTGGTTCCGTAGTAGGACTAACAAATGAGGGGCACTTATTGGTTGAATTTGAAGATGGTGTTAAAGAAATTTCAGCGACAGACGGAATACAATTCCTAATCTGATAAATTGCTTGAATCAACTATCAGAATATCACTTTCAGAAAGGTTCTGTTGTTGAGACATCCAATAGCCCCAAACTGCAATGCCCATTCCCAAAAATAGGGCAATCCAAGGAGTTAACCACTGGTGCTCAACATCCATATCTAGTTCAATAACAGAGTCCGTGCGCAAGTGTAGAGTCCATTCGCCATCACTTGGAACATCGAATTGGGACTCTAAACCACCTCCTTCTTTCAATACATGATGCTGCCAGTCCTCTGCAGAAGGCATATCATAACCTTCTACCCAAGCCACTGAAACCAATCCACAATCGCCTGAATCATCCTCGCCAGGACATTCTACCAAACCTAAGTCCAAAGAAACTTCATCTCCAACATTGAGGTCAAAGGTTTGCCATGTATCAACAGTGGAAGAGGTGCCAGGAGGTAATTCATCACCGAGTTCGGGAGGTTGTAGGGTAGATGTGGGATCCCAAAGCAACATGATAAAAGCGGCGATTACGAGACAAGAACCAATCAAGATTGCAACATCAGGAATCTTTGCTTCTCCCCCTGAACCGCCACCAGCCATGAGGCACCCCAATGCGAAGGTGGATTCAATCCTTTGCCTCATGAGGCATGGTTGAAATCAGAATTGTAAAACTGCCAATCAGCAAGACCCACCCTAGTGGGTCCATCAAATATGGAGCCTCAAAACTATCCTGCCCTGAAGAGAAAAGGAACCTCCACCAGTCAATTGTCATATTCCTAACTCCTGATGAAGAAGAAGCTATTCCAAAAATTAAATTCCAAGATTGGAGAACAAAGGTTGATACTGAAAGAATTATGGTTCCTCGAATTGCTTCAACTTTTTGCAAAAATGAAAGCTCAGGTAGGATATGACCAAGATGTGAATCTTCTGCTGACCACCATTTTGCCAATAGCCCTACGCTCGCAACTTCTTGTTGAATCGGAGTGCTATCCTCTAATGCGTCCTCGACCACAGCAGTAAGGTCTTCATCGGCTTCGATGATCTCAATCACCGCTTCATTTTCAGCATCCTCTTCAGTGCTCACAAGAACTACCTGCCATCATTACAAGGAAAAGGACTTCGCAGGAAGAAATGCTCAACTGCCTCTTTTGCGCGGGGGTTTTTGGATGCCGAGTCTTTCCCTTACCAGTTTGATTTTGCCAGATGCAGTGTTTGTTTTCAAGCCTAATTTTTCTAAAACTTCTCTTGAAGACGAGTAATCTTGAAGTTTTACTCTGATAATTGCCTTTTCATCTACCAAGTCATACAAACGATAGCCCTTTGGAAGAATCTCATTTAATGAATCTCGGGTAGTCGTAGATGGAACTTCTAAGCCTATCCAGCGGCGCTTTCCGCGCTTTGCTTTGCTCAACTTTTTACCGGCCACATCCCCCCGAGGAGGGCTATGCTTGATAGCCTACTGCGTCGCCAACCATAACGTGGGCGATTTGGAGGGCAGCCAAGAAGTAGAGGTGGAAACATCTGTTTTGGGGTTCGCTCGCATTATTGCAGTTCTACTCTCTCCACGCACATTCCCCCATCTTCTACTATTGATTTTGGTCAGTACTTCTTTATTCCAACTCGTAAAAATCAAGCCACAGCACAGCGAATCTATCGCAATTGCATTTATTTCATTTTCTTTTTCTTATGTCATCATTGCATTGGCAGCAAGAAAACAACGCTGGACCGATTTAGTCAACACAACTCCTTTCAAAGAAACTGAAACTAAAGGAGCGAGCGC
The DNA here is from genome assembly GCA_012959275.1 of Candidatus Poseidoniales archaeon. Lineage (GTDB taxonomy): Archaea > Thermoplasmatota > Poseidoniia > Poseidoniales > Poseidoniaceae > UBA226. The sequence goes on along the minus strand of DUDM01000042.1, from coordinate 34,573 downwards.
TTGGTTAATCCATCAATTCCAACAATTGGTCAAAGTGTGGATTCCTCCTTTGTTGTTAACAGCCATAGTCTCAGTTGGATTATTTGCATTATTTGGCCAAGGGAAGCCATTGGAATCTTGGTCAGGCGGCTTACCTTTGGCGCTGGCATTCTTATTCATCGCTTGGTCGATGGGCCAAGCAATCTCGTTCAGGATGACAATCCAAGGAGTGCTAATTGGCCGCCCTTCATTCGTGGATTCAAGAGTTAGGCAACCTCATCTCATTTCTTCTTCCTTCATGCAGGTGACAATCGTTCAGGTTGCTGGATTTGCTATGATGTGGGCTATTCAATCTGCTGCCGCAGCCTCAAATGTCGCCCCCATTCAAGTATTGAAAGAACAATATGCATACCTCTTGGTTTTGGCGGCTGGACAAATCTCAATCTTAGTTTGGGCACGACCAAGCAGGGAATTTGCCGGGCAAAGCAAAGGTGGTGCAAAATCAAGTTTTAGTATCGGTTTGATGATGCAATTATTCGCCGCTTGGCACTTGCTTTCAATCTGGCGAAGAATCAGTGAATTTGGAGAGCCAGAAGTAATCTCAACAATCGAAGAATTGACCTTAATGGTACTGACTGTTGTATTAGCAATATACGGATTATCTAGCCGCTCCTTACAGGTGGATAGTCCCTATTTTAGTGAGAAAAATGCCCTCTTCTGGGGCTTAGTTTTCGGGTTCGGTTATGCAGGTTCAATAACCATGATTACCATCATGCTCAGCGATGTTGCAACTGTCTTGATGTTTGGCCATGCAATAACCTATTTGACACTACTTCATTTACATCGTAAAACCCTGATGCAATTGCCCTGGGCAGCCCCTCAGAAGTCCGAGTCAGTTATTACTGATATTAAAAAAGATGAAGACGAAATAAAGCCTGAAGAAGAAATTACCGAAGTTGAAATAGAAGTCGAAAAAGAGGAGATATTAGTCGAAGAAGAGGCACTTCATGAGGATGATGAAGAAGAGGAAATTGAAGTTGTTGAAGAGAGTGACGAGGAAGAGGAAATTGAAGTGCTTGAAGATGCTGAGGAAATAGAAATTATTGACGAGGATGATGATGAGGAAATAGAAATCCTCAACTGATTCCTGAAACTACTGCAACCGCCCTTAATTGCCCCTCTAATTCTGGACTCATTCTGGCTCCCAAAATAACAAGAGCGTCTGGGTGCAATCCTTGGGTAAAAGCATTGGATACTGCCTCGACTTGGGCCACAGTCATACCTCTTCCACCTTCGATTTGCAATAAACATGAGCGAGCCCCAATGATTGCTAAATCGTCCAAGGGTGACTTCAATGCCTTGGCAAAGACTTCCAAGGGTTCTGAAGCTGCGGCTTGTGCAACCAACATCGTGGCTTTCCCTTTACGTTCAACGACCGCTCTCAAATCCATTAAATCAAGGTTAATCAGCCCCATTCGGCAGATCGTTTGGACGATGCCATCTACCAACTCCACAATCCAATGGGCGCCTTTACGCCAATCTGCACCTCGTTCTCTAGCCTGCCAAGCCAAGCGGTCCAACATCAACCGCACACAAACATCTGAAGATTCTTCGAGGTCTTTCAGTGCTTGTGATGCAATTTCTATACGGGCGATTTGGCTTTCAAAAGGAAGGGCTGCAATCGAAAGAACGAGTGCTCCACGGGCTCTTGCTTGGCGAGCAAATTCTGGTGCTGCTCCACTACCCGCGCCCCCACCGAGGCCAGCCATTAAAATTACCAATTCTATCGGTTGCATGATAATCTCAGTATTTGGCCCATGGGCTCTCATTCTTTGGTGTGCTAGTTGGGATAAAGAAGCACAACCTGCATCATGTTCATCAACTCCTAGGTCAAGTCGGTGAGCCTTTACTTCTTGTCGGTCGACTTCGGGATGGTCGATGAGCAATAAATCAACATTCGCAGCGACTTTTTTGTGGGCTTGAATTGCCCAAGCACAGCCGAGGCCGCCTACTCCAGCAATCAGGATATCCGCTTCACCACCGGCCCTCATCGAGGCGTCTGTGAGCAAAGCAGGTCTTAATCATATGAGCAGTAGCGTAAGTATCTCCTTCTTTGGTCGCGGGCCCACGCATTATCCGGTTCTTGTTGCAAAACTTTCTCATAATATTCTACGGCTTTCTCAAACTCAGAGAGCAGTTTTCCGTATAAGTGGCCGAGATTATTTAGCACCGGAATGCAATCTGGAGCCTCTTCTAGCATTGTAAGAAACGCCGTTTCTGCAGCCCCAAGGTCAAGCCTCTCCATCAACTCCTCTGCCTCATCCAAAGCAAGAAGTTGTTCTGGGCTGAGGTCGTAAGTATTCTTGAAAGGAAGTTCGGCCATGACATGCCCATGTGCTGGACCTTGAACAGTCTTTCGTGTGCATGTCATTCTTGAATCCAATAATCCAATCTTGATTGATTGAGAAACGCCTCACTGCAAAGCCCCCTCCCTACGGGAGGGTCGCAAATACTTATGTGCCAATTGCGCCTCGACTTGATTGCTGGTGAGACCATGGTCACGTTATCGAACAGATACAGGGTCGCCATATCCACTCTACTGGCGGTTTTGATTGTGATTCCAGGTAGCAGCCTAGGCTTTTCAGGCGGCATTGGTGGCACTCAAGACAATAGCGGAGATGAAATTTCTGATGTTGCAGAACAAGGATGTCTTTGCCATAACGGAGATGGCCCGACAAACTCAGTAACCGTGCTAATGGACAAGGTCCCATACACTTACATCCCCAGTCAAACTTATGAAATGAAACTGCAAATTATTGGCGGCCCAACCAAAGAAGGCCACAATACAGGTGGCTTCTCTATGCGAGTTGATTTTGGCAGCCTTGCAGCAGGTGCGGGTTCAGAAGCAGATATTCACGAAGCCGTTGAAGGAGATAGCCAAACATTGACTCATACTACAGATGGAGCCCAAACTAGCGACATGGCTTGGATGATTTCATGGACAGCACCCGAAGCAGGAAATGGAATCGTAATATTCCGTATCAGCGCAAATTCAGTTAATGGAGATAACGCCCAAAGTGATGCCGATAATTGGAACCACCTGATGTTCTCACTGCCCGAAGAGACCAGAGAAGGCGCCGATGAACGGGTTCGCACAATTTTCGTAGGCGATGGCAACATTGAACCACCAGCTGCAGAAGAGCATGGAGTCTCCTTGCACGATATGGGGGCACCTCTTCGTGCTCACTGGTTAGGTTTACTCGGATTCCTATCTGTCATATTGGTCATTGTTTTCTGCGGCTTCATGCTTCGATATGGATTCTCAACATCTTACGAAGGAAGGTCGAACTTACTCCGCTTAAGATACCACGTCAATAGAAGAGGTGACCAATGATGAGTGATACAATCACTCGTTTATTGGAAGAGGTTGCGAGTGGCAAAGTTTCCATCAAGGATGCACGAGCAGCCCTTGAAGATGCAGAGTTGACCGAGCCACAATACCTTGCAGCCGTCGACCATGGAGTATTCAATCCAGCAGAACCGGGTACAATTGTCAATGCCAGCCTAGCCCCAAGTGGCGGAAGTCTACTGGTGATTTTCTTCTTTGTGTGGGGATTATTCTGGGTTCTTTACTGGACTGCCAGCATGCTCTATGGATTATTCATGGATTGGGACCAACAACAGTTATCCTATCATTTTGCAATGACTCTAACTACAATTATTATGATGGGCGTTGTTTACATGAAGTGGGTTCTACCTGACAAGGTTATCGTCAAACATAGGCGCCCTAAGTATGTTAGAGAGCATCCAAAAGATTGGGTGGAATACAAACTCTGAGGTTGAGAATCATGGTAAGAGAATACGACCTCCGCCCAGCACCCGGGCCCGATTCAGGGGCTGAAGGTAGCGAGTCAATGACCATGCTCAACCGACGCCAATTCATGCGCTATGGATTAAACTCGGCAGCCGGTGTACTCGCTGCTAGCCTTGGTGTTCTTGGTTTTGCATCCATCCTGATGCCAGGTGGTGGTTCTTCAGCCGGTGACTCAGCGGTCAAATATTGGGCCAAAGGCAGAGAAGACAGTGCATGGTATGGTTCCCTACACTTAGAGACAATGAAGAAGAGTGATTTCGTTGCACAGGCTGCCAAGTCAAAGACCAATACCTCTGGAGCATCAGGAGTTTGGATGGGCTTACCTGTAACAGTTAACTTCATCCCACACTCAATTAATTCAGGCACACCTAAAGTCGATAACAAACCCCGGTTCCAATTGACCGAAGGCTATGATGCAACCGGAAAATATGTCGGCCATATCGAAGACCTAATCGATAAGGATGAGAGGATTTTCCCTAGCGATGATATCGTTATGATTTTCTCCCGCTGCACTCACTTATGTTGCATCCCAGGCTGGCAATTGGTCGAAAATACATTCACAGAAGACCATTGGTCAGCCGGTGGTACCGATAGCGGTGGTACCAAATTATTCTGCATCTGCCATTCCTCAAGATTCGATCCAACCATGTTGGAAATGAACACTAACAGAAACCGAGCCGATGGTTCAGTCTTCAATTATGCAGGAATCCGTCGAAGTGGTGGGCCTGCTCCCGTTGGGTTACCAATCATTCCAGTGGCAGTCACTGGAGATATCATCGAGGGATTGGCCTTCGAAGTTGATGGGGGGTCAACCGTGAACTGGTTGACATATTGCGATTGAGGTGATTTTGATGAATACGATATTCTGGGTATTGTGGTCTTTCATAGCCTTCATCACCGTTCTTGTAGCCTTTACTTTGCGAAAGGAAAACCAAGAGATGCCCCGCCGAGACATCCTTAGAGCAGTCGAGGCATCGGGCAAGATGGGAGTTGCCGAACGTTCCTTCCTCTGGGTATTTTCTTGGTTGGACACTCGATTCAGAGTTCAGGATTATTGGGCGATGTCCAAAGATGCGTACTACAACATGCACAGACAAATGCCTATGACCCATGCTGAGAAGTATAAATTGCGTATTATTTGGTATTGGTACCCACTTTACTGCCTTGGTGGGATTTCGTTCATTGCCTTCATCATCCTAATTCTGACTGGTACTGTGTTGGGTATCTACTATGTTCCAGGCGGAAATGGTGACCCAAGCCCAGCCTATTCTTCTATGCAGTTCATTATGCTAGAATTACCATTCGGATACATCATTCGCTCGATTCACCATTGGGCGACTCACTTCATGGTAGCCGCAGTATTCCTGCATATGTGCAGAGTATACTTCACTGGCGCATACCGAAACCCAAGGGAGTTGAACTGGTTAATTGGGGTAGCACTAATGTTCTTAGTTATCGTCTTTGGATATTCGGGTTACCTGTTACCGTGGGACGCCTTGGCATTTGGAGCAGCGACGATTGGAATTAACATGAGTAATTCATCGCCATTAGTAGGGAAATATATCGCGACCTTATTATTTGGTAGTACTAAACTGGAAGGTGGAACAGTAACGAGAATGTACTTCATCCACGTCTTCATCTTACCTGTTATCGTGACTGGATTGATTATCGTTCACATGTTCATCGTCTGGGTCCAAGGAATCGCGGAGCCGCATTGATAGGAGGTTGAATGCAATGGGACTAATCGAGAATTTTGGCAGAGTCGCTGATACCTACATGGTTGAGAAAGCCAAGTTGAAGGATGTCGGTGAGAAGCGTATCCGTACAATGACTGGGCATGGGTTTTGGCCTCATGAAGTACTTCGGGACAGCATCGTATTCGTAGCGATTCTTGCTGTATTATCATTCTATTCGTGGCTTATTCCACCCCCGCTTCACGATGCTGCAGATGCTTTTGCACAAGCAGGCTTCGTATTCCCTGATTGGTATGTTTTATTCTCCTATGGATACCTCCGCTGGGGGGAATACCTGCCCCAATTCGATGTTCCACTTGGACCAATTGGTGATTTCTTCGGCCAACCAGTATTCCCATGGTCCGCTGCATGGTGGGGCTCATTCCTAACTGGAATCCCAGTAGGAATCCTAGCATTACCTCCTTTCCTTGGAGGCAGAGAAAAGCGCGGTGTAGAAGACCCAGTCTTTGCTACTGCAGGGGCGATTTACTTGGCTCACGTTTGGTTCATATCGGTCTTTTCAATCAATATTTTCCTCGAGTTATACGGAAAGAATCGGGCTGATTTTTGTAAATTAGACAGCCATGGAGATTTGGTTTGCGGGGTTAGGGAACCTTGGATGGCTGATGTATTCAATGCCATACCATGGGTGATGACGGGAATATTCATCTGGTTTGTAATTTATTTTGGAGTAAGATGGTTCCTCGTCAATAGTATCGGCTTGCGTACAACTCCAAAATTAGGTAAACAAATAGCAGTAGGGGGGGCAGTTATTGCAGTATTATTCAGTGCCATGACGTGGCCGATTTACGATAATGGGTTCTGGGATGCCGGTGGACTTGGAGCAATGGAAGACGATGATGAACTCTACAAGATGCGAAGCCAGCCGCTCGATACATCGGTTAACGAGGCAAACCAATTCACTGAAGGAAAGTATGACGACCTGATGATACCCGCAGCAGATTGGCTACAATGGAATCTATATCAACCGACTCAAGCAACAATAATCGATTTTTCTGGAGTTAACAATCATGTGGATTTAGGGGCAGGAGTAAACGGTGCAGAGGGTAGTTTAGTCCAGAATGGTACATTCAAGCATACTGATAGCGTCCAATTTACTATTGACGATACCTGGCTAACTGCAGCAATAACCGACATCTCCTGTGAATATCGAGCCAGTGAACGCAAGGTAGACGGAGTCCTAACTACAAGTTTAGTGACTACAAGTTTAGTGATTACAGATAGTAGCGCAAATGAAATTGTCAAAACTACCGGCTGTGATAGCCTGACAACCGAATTAGCAGTAGGTTCCTACACTGCAACATATACTCAAAACAGTGCTGGGATTCCTAGTAATATTAGTTTAGAATCCTCTTGGAAAGTAATTTCTTACCAGCCTCTACTATTGTTCAAGGAAAGCGGCATGGCAGTAAATCTCTCAGATACTGGTGGCATCATCGCCATGGGCGGAATCGAATCTTACGAGTCCATAGACAACCCATCATACCACGTTAATCCAAAGAGTCTGGATGCAAAATTAACCTACACCCTATTCATCCCTCCACTAGCAGTTGGCTGTTTGGTGTGGGCCTTATTGCGAAGAATGGCAAAAGGATATGAGTTTGAAATGAATAAGTGCTACGACTGCGACCTCTGTGATGATGCTTGTCCTGTACGATTATTCAATGCTGGAGACAAACTCAACATTATCTACAATACTTGGAATAATGAAGACGATGGTGTACCAATGTATTCTTGCTTAACCTGTGGTGCTTGTACCACTGCTTGTCCACAATTAGTTGACTATGACTCCTATGTTGATATTCGCCGAAACTTGGTGGTTGGAGGACCACCTGCGGCAGAAATACCTCATACAGTGCTACAAGCGGTTCTCGCTGCAGAAGCAGAAGAAGAGAGCGATGCTGACTTCATCAGTGTTGAAGAATTGGGAATTGACAGCAAAATTGGCTATTATCCTGGCTGTGTCGACTATATCGATCAAGAGATGGTTTTCTCACATGTTAACCAAGGAGAGATGAACCTTGGAGATAGCACCACTGCTGCCTTTACTCTATTCGAGAGTATGGATGTCGATGTTGCCTACTTGGGCCGCGACTTCCTAAAGTGCTGTGGTCATGACCAGAAATGGCAAGGAATGACTGAAGTATTTGAGAAACTAAAGGCTTACAACCAAAAGAAAATCAAGGCAAGTGGAATTGAGACACTTGTCTCTTCATGTGCAGAGTGTTTCCGAACCTTTGCTCGCGACTATGAATTGGAAGGAATCAAGGTCATGCATACTACTGAATTCCTACAACAAAACAACTTCGATATGGATCTTAAAGTTGAAGAAGACCTCAAGGTCACTTACCACGACCCATGTAGGATGGGCCGACAAATGGGAGTTTATGATGAGCCAAGAGAGTTAATCCAATCTGTTGCTGGAGTTGAACTAGTCGAAATGGAACACCATGGTGAAGATGCAATGTGTTGTGGCGTATCAAGTATGATGTCCTGCAATGAAAACAGCAGAGCATTGCGAGTTGACCGCTTTGAGGAAGTAAGGGCAACTGGTGCTGAAGTCATGCTAACCTCATGTCCAAAATGCGTAGCTCACTTTGAATGCTTGAAGTTTGAAGGCGACCCACGCCATGACTTTGAGATTCTTGACATAGTTTCATTCTTGGCTCGCCAAGTTAATGCGGCCAAACCAGTTTTGGTTGAAGGTGATTCTCTAACAAGTATAGAAGCTTAAACTTAACAAGAATTTGTTAGGATTAAATTGCGGTTGGCGCAACATGCCCATCCGACTTATCATCAGGCCTTCGTACTCTTGACCATACATTTGCCATCAATTCATCATGGTGTGCCTGACAATAATGGAAGCGGCGATAAGCCTCTCTAAACGAATAGGCTTTCTTTCCAGTAGCCACCAAGAACCCCTCTGGGGATAGCCTGCTAATAACGAAACCATCGACTTCGCAGCCGGGAAAATCGCAACTTGGAGAGTCGGACACGACTAACACCACTCCATGCTTCTTATTCAACCCTCGTCTTGTGGGGGGTCATCTGGGCCTTTTATCACCGCTAATGGAATATTTGCCTCAATGGATTGACCCTCTACGCAATTGATGCTTTCAACGATTCCTGCTATCGGTGCGACGATTTCATTTTGCATTTTCATGGCCTCAAGAATGAGAATAACATGGCCTTCTTCAACCACATCTCCAACCGCAACATCAATAGTGACTATTTTTCCAGGGATATTGGCTGATATGACGCCGCTTTTTTTGCCTCGACTACTGTCGCGCTTTCGCTTTGAAGAAACTGGGGCTGTATTGGGAATTGAAATTTCGAAAGTTTGGCCTTCCACGGTAGCCTTGTATGAACCATCTCCGACTTCGATGTCAACCTCAAATTCAACTCCGTCGACGATTACTTTTCTGATTTCCCCCATCTTTTCACTTCCATGGGGATCTTGCTGAACGGCGGCGCAACAGACTTGATTGACCGCTCGCTAATAATCGGTGGTCTTGTGCCCAAGCGGTACCTGCATTACGACCAATATCATCCAAAGAAGTTGATTCATCAAGCAAACTCAACACTGCCATTATTGCGGCTGTGCGTAAAGTCTGCTCAGAATGCGTCATATGATTTCCTCAAAGTGGGATGTTACCGTGTTTTCGGGCTGGGCGTAATTCTTCTTTGTCAAGAAGAATGGCAAGAGTTGCGGCTAAGCGGCGTCGTGTTTGACTTGGTTCGATAACATCATCGAGGTAACCAAGCCCTGCTGCTTTCCATGGATTGAGCAACTTATCATTGAAATCTTCAACCAGCCTCTCTCTTTCTTGCTCAGAATTTCGTGCCGACTTAATGCGGTTGCGATGAATGATTTCAACCGCCCCATCAGCCCCCATGACAGCGATTTGGGCGCTTGGCCATGCCAAGTTAAGGTCTGAACGAATATGCTTAGAACCCATTACGTCGTATGCGCCGCCATAGGCCTTGCGAAGGATAACTGTCATCTTTGGCACTGTTGCTTCAGAATAAGCATAGAGGAGTTTAGCACCGTGGCGAATTATTCCACCCCACTCTTGATTGGTTCCGGGCAAGAATCCAGGCACATCGACCAAAGTAATCAATGGAATGTTGAATGCATCACAGAAACGAACGAAACGGGCAGCCTTATCGCTGGCATCGATATCAAGGCAACCGGCCAAAATACAAGGCTGGTTTGCTACTACACCAACTGTATTACCGGCTAAGTGAGCAAAACCAACAACGATATTTGCGGCCCAATCGGCTTGGACTTCAAGAAAAGCCCCATTATCGGCAATTTCTTCAATCGCCTTTCGGACATCATAGGGCTTGTTATCATCATCAGGAATTAACGTATCCAGAGATGTACACAATCTATCGGCTGGGTCCGAACTGCTCTTTGTAGGTGCTTTTTCCATATTATTTGCAGGCAGGTAATTTACCAATTGTCGAGCAAGGTCGAGTGCTTCCTCATCGCTTTGAGTAGTAAAGTGAGAAACTCCTGACTTAGTGCCATGAGTCTCTGCTCCGCCTAAGTCCTCGAATGAAACATCCTCATTTGTAACCGTCTTAATGACTTCAGGTCCGGTAATGAACATGTGGGCTGTCTTGTCAACCATGATGACGAAATCGGTTATTGCTGGAGAATACACTGCACCACCAGCACAAGGTCCCATGATAACACTGATTTGAGGAACAACTCCACTTGCCCTAACATTACGGAAGAAGATTTCAGCATAGGACCCCAATGAGGCTACGCCCTCCTGAATCCTTGCGCCGCCAGAATCATTCAGGCCAACTACAGGAAGCCCATTTTTCAAGGCCATATCCAAGACTTTGCAAATTTTCAGACCATGCATTTCACCAAGGCTTCCACCGTAAACAGTGAAGTCCTGAGCGAAACAATAGATTGGTCGGCCATCGATTGTTCCATGACCACAAACAACACCATCACCAGGAATGATATTCTTATCCATGTCGAAATCTTTGCAGCGATGTTCGACCAATGCGTCGATTTCCTGAAATGAGCCTTCATCGAGTAGATAATCCAATCTCTCACGAGCCGTTAATTTGCCTTTTTTGTGCTGAACATCCACTCTTTCTTGGCCTCCACCGGCCTCTGCACGCACCTTTCGGTTGCGTAAATTGTCAAGACGTTGTCTAGTCGTCTCCATGGTGCTCATCCTCGACCAGAGGCAGCCACCTCATATTGATTACCCAGCAAGCACCGTGGGCGCAAGCCACATCAATGCGGTTGTTGTGTGGCGACATAATGGCAACCCCATTGCGCATAGTCATCGCCAAACCTGGGCTCGATGGACATGACCGCGGAGCAAAGGTAGTTGCGCGAGCATTGCGCGATGCTGGCCATGAAGTCATCTACACTGGATTGAGGAGAACACCTGAACAAATTGTTCGTACTGTCATCGATGAAGATGCCCAATTCCTTGGGCTTAGTTCTCTTTCAGGTGCTCATGCACACTTATTTCCAAAGATTTGTAAATTGCTTCAGGAATCTGATGTCGGACACGTCATCGTATTCGGTGGTGGAATAATCCCCACTGCAGACAAACCAGCACTCTTTGAGGCGGGGATAAAAGCAATTTTTGGACCTGGAACAAGTTCCACTCAAATCAACGACTTCATCAGCACCGCTGCAGCCAAGGATGATGCCGGCTGCGGAGCAGAATCAGATTGGCATTGGGGCGACTGAAAATGGATATTGATAAAGCCAGAGCGGGCAGCAGACTTGGCCTATCTCAAGCCCTAAGCCTTGTCGAAAATGGTTTGGCTTTCAGTACGGAAGAAGAAGGGCAAGTTATTGGCATAACTGGCGCACCAGGAGTGGGTAAATCTTGCCTCGTCGACCAATTAGCACAAGCATATGCAAGGAACGGTGAGAAAGTAGCAATTCTTGCGGTCGACCCTTCTTCTCCAATATCAGGAGGAGCCTTGCTTGGCGACCGACTTAGAATGGAATCCGCTGATTTAGATGACCTTGTATACATGCGCAGTGTTGCCACTAGAGGTGAAACTGGAGCTGTACCTAGCGTGGTTGCAGACATGGCGGCAGTGCTCAAAGAATGCGGTTGGAAGCGGATTATCATAGAGACGGTTGGCTCGGGCCAAGCAGAATTTAGAATCGCTGCAGTTGCTGATACCATAATACTGGTTGAAGCACCAGGGATGGGCGATGCAATCCAATCAGAAAAAGCAGGGATTATCGAATTAGTCGATATTATTGTAGTCAATAAATCAGACCTTGAAGGGGCAGATGCAACTGCAGCCAACATCATCTCAGCATTATCAGCAGGGAGCAAGGATATTCCTGTTATGCAAGTATCATCCCACACCGGAGATGGTGTCACTTACCTAGTTCAGGCGATAGACGAAGTTGCAGATTCTGGAACCAGTCGTGCCCAATGGCGGGAGAGATTAGCCAGTCAATGGATGAGGAGAATGAGTCATCACCCTAACCTCGATTCAATTTTAGATGAATTAGAATCCTCTCAAATCAACATTGGAGAAGCAATTCTACTTTTGGAGGTAGAACAATGAGTGAGACTGAGACGGTGGAGATGACCGACCCAATCGAGCAATCGGTGGGAGGAAAAGGGGGGCACCTTCTGCGCAGATCATTTCACGTCTCGATGTCCATCATTCCTTTCATTTACTATCTCTGGCATGAGCCATTGGTTGATTTTCTAAATGACATTGCTAACCTCTCTTGGACTAAAGAAAAAATCGTTAGCATTGCAATAATCGTCATGGCTATTGGTGAAGGTATTCGACTAAAACTAGGAATCACCATCTATGGTCAAAGGAAATACGAAGCCCATCAGGTTAGTGCTTTGGTTTGGGGAGCCTTTGGAGTTGGCATGACTTGCTTGTATGCACCAAGTGCCGGAATAGGGTTTGCAATCATACTATCACTTTCTCTTGGAGACCCATTATTAGGCGAATTGCGAAGAAAAGGGATGGATGAAACCAAAGTCATGCTTTACGGCAGCCTTTTGTTGGCATTAGTTTGGGCAGGTAGCGCATATTGGAGCGATACAAGTTGGTGGATGGTGCCCCTATTTGCCCCTCTATGTGTACTGGCAGAAAAGCCAAGGCTTCGCTTTATTGATGATAATGCAACGATGAGTTTGATTCCTTTGGCTGTGGCAATGGTATTTGCACCATGGCTTTGATTAGTGATTGGTTTCGTTATCTTTACAAGTCGCCTACTCCCGCAGGTAATACATGAGCGAAGAAGAGAGCACCTCTGAGGAAGTTCCACAGAGCGTTTACGTGCTTGCATTCTTACTTGCATTTGGCTCTTTAATTTGGACAATGTTCGCCTTCCCTCTTTGGTCTGCTTAAATTATTCAACCATGAGTTGAATAAGCACCGGCTGAGCGCCTGAATCGATGTGCGGTATCGCAGCCATGCTTGGAGGGGCTGACGCCTCTACTCTAGGCAATATGATTGGGCTACTTGAGCACCGCGGACCAGATGGAAATGATGTCTGGGTAGATGATGAAATCGGCTTGGGACATTCACGTTTGGCTATTGTCGACATTCATGGTTCAGACCAACCTATACACTCCGAGCATGGCAGCGTCTTAGTTGTCAATGGAGAGATCTATAATCACAAAGATACCAGAGCAGAATTGAAGAACTACCCTTGGAAAACCAAAGGTGATTCAGAATCAATTCTTGCTCTACAACAACAAGGTGGCGACTGGGTTTCACGGTTGGATGGTATCTTCGCCATCTGCCTTTGGAATGCAAAGCGGCAGGAACTAATCCTTGCCCGCGACCCATTAGGTGTCAAACCACTATTGCGCACTGTAGTTGATGGCACCCTACTAGTTGCCTCAGAAGCCAAGGCTTTACGTGCCCACGAATCCTATCAGCCCAAAATGGATATGGCTGCACTTCAACAAAGAATTGCCTTTGAATACCCACTCGACAACGCGACTCTTTTCGAAGGAGTCGAACAAGTAGCCCCCGGCACAGAAGAAGTATGGGGTCTTCAAGATGGCAAAGCAGTTTTACTTCGTAGTAAAAAATACAAGCAATACAAAATCACTTCAAAGGAGGATTATTCAGCCAAGACTTTGCTTGATTCTCTGACTAATTCTATTGCTGACCGCTTGATGTCCGATGTCCCAGTGGGAATCGTGTTATCTGGTGGACTTGATTCGGCCTTAGTTGCAGCCCTATCTCATCAAGCTGCTCAAATTGCGGGCCAACCTGTTCCTGAATGTTGGACTGTTGCCGAAGATGAAGATAACCCCGATTGGCAGGCCGCAGAATTAGTAGCCAGTGAATTGGACCTTGTCCACCATCAAACAATCCTTGACCCTGATGCTTTTGGAAGTGCGGTTCCTGACATGTGTTGGCATGGTGAGGACCTAGATGTCACCGTCATGTTCTTCCAACCATTATTCCAAATCATGTCAAAAGACGTTACGGTTGGCCTTTGTGGGCAAGGGGCGGATGAATTACATGCTGGTTATCCCCGATATCGAGACCTTGACCAACATCGCAAATTGATTCAGGGCCGTCTCGATAGAATGCAAACCACACAGGACCTGTCAATGTTCAATTCACTACAAAATACTCTTCAATTCGAATTAGAACGTGGCCAGTTAACCAACTTCCAACTACGCTTGGTTGACCGCCACAGCATGGCACATGGCTTGGAAGTTCGTGTTCCATTCCTCGGGTCTTCACATGTGGAAGAAGCGATGAACCTGCCCATGCAAGAACGCCTGCCAAACTCTAAGAAATGGGGCGAGGAAAAGAGGGCACTACGAAGTGCAGCAGCATTAAGTCCTCTACCAACAAGTATTGTGAAGCGACCTAAATTGCCTGCAGGAAGGGCAACAGCACCCCGAATGCTTGACGAATTTTTAGATGAAATGATGCCGCGAGCCAAGCAATTAATGCAGCGCTATCCAAGTCTATCTGGTGGCATGAAAGACCAACCTGAAATCGCCTTGGGAATGGGGCTGTTTGAATCAATGCATATCTTGGAAGGAGGCATGCATAGAAACAGGATGACTGTTGTCGACCTATTGGATGAACTATTGTGAAGTGAAAATATGACCTACCTCGATGATAATGAACATCTGCTTGAAGCAAAGCGTACAGAACTTACCGAATGGTTCGCAAAAAAACGCAGTGAATTACCAATCCCAATCTATGGCAGTGTCGATATCCGAGACTCCGGCTGGAAAGCCTGCGTAGTGGATGCAAATCACTTTCCGGCTGGCTTCAATAACGTTGCACCTGAAGATGAAGCACTTCTATCCCAACTGCTCAATAACCACCTGCAGCGGCGCCACCCTGGCTGTCGATGGGTCCATCTCTATCCTGAATCCCATACTCGCAATCCTGCCTATGTCGAGAATGTGGCCGTGATTTCCCGCTTGTTGAAGCAAGCAGGATTCAAGACAACTATCGGCTCACCAGAACTGGAAGGATACGGAGCCCTCGACGGCATTTCTGGGCCATTACAATTGGTTGAGGTAGAAGTCGATGGCGATTCATTGCTCATCAATGGAGAGAAACCTTGTCTCATTTTACTCAATAATGACCTGACAGGAGGGATAGTCCCCGGGCTTGGCGCCCAGCAAGTTAGCCCACCGGTAGAGATGGGGTGGCATCGGCGACGAAAGTCCGAACACTATGCAGCACTCGATGAATATGTCAATGAAATATGCAAAATGCTTGGCATCGACCCTTGGCACCTAACGACAGCATGGATTGTCAGCGAAGACAAATGCTTGGATAAAGAAAATTGCCGAATCGAATTAGCAGCAGAAGTTGACGCGTTTATTCAAGCAATAAAGCAACGATATGAAAAACACGGAATCGATAGAGAGCCCGTTGTCTTTGTTAAAAATGACAGAGGAACATATGGCCTAGGTATCCTGACAATAACCTCTGGTGAACAATTGCTGCAATTATCCAATCGGAAAATGAAGAAACTTTCCTATAGTAAAGGTGGAGTAAATGTCGATAATTTCCTGATTCAAGAAGGTGTGCCAACCCAATTCAATGAAGATGGGGCAGTTGAGCCAGTAGTTTACCTAGTCGATGGGGAGGCAGCATCTTGGTTTTATCGCGTTAATTCAAAGAAAAACGACATGGATAATCTAAACTCGCCTTCATCTCACTTCCATCGCCGTGATGAAATGCCTGAACACCTTACACGCCATGCTGATGGCTGGCATGCATTGATTGCAGAATTATCGATGTTGGCGATGGCCAAAGAGATGCAATTGCAGAGCGAGAAGGCTTGAAACCGAGCAGCCCTTCGCCAGCCCTGATGACCTCAATAGATGAACTTCAACGACGCCGAGATGGCGAAGCGAAGCGCATCCGAAAGGCACTGGACTCCAGTCATGAAGAAAGAAAGGAATCCCTAAAGAGCGGTGAAGAAGTTGTTGCCTTTGTGCATGAGAAATTATGCATCGGTTGCGATCAGTGTACACTGGTCTGCGATGATGATGCAATCGAAATGTATGATAAAGAAATGGCGAGTCCATTGATGAAAACAGAGATTAACAAAAAAGCAAGAATCCTCCGCGACCCTTGCACAGGATGTAGACTCTGTGTACTTGCATGTCCAACAGATGCAATCGTCATGCTTGACAGGTGAATGAAATGGCAGAGGAAAAGGAAGATGCAGTCCGGTTTGGAGGGGAGTTTGGCCCCTATCGGGGAGAAGGCACCAAAGGAGTTGGGCTTTCCACCTTCAAAACCATGGTTTGGATATCCAACGTTGGAGGACTAACCCTATGCGCCATCGCCTTGGAATTATTCATCGTCCAGCAATCATTCGGCTGGGGGCTATTCTGCCTAATAGCAGGTGTTGTCATCGCCTTATTCCCTTCAAATTATGAAATCATCGGGATGGAAGAAGCACCGGTTGAAGGTGGAGAAAATGGTAAATGATGCCAACTCTCTATTTGAATTACCATGTGGAATACTGCTTGCAACAGCCAGTGAAAAAGGCCTGAAGCGCCTGATTTTCCTATCTCCAGAAGAGCAGACGAAATGGAAGAGGTTGTTGGTTTTCAGTAGACCAACTCTCTTACAAAAGGGCATTCTTTCAAGTGTTGATAAATGGCTTTCGCAATTCATTGAGAAGAAGGAATTACCAGATGTCAAACTAGACCTTCAAGGTACGGATTTCCAAAAAGATGTTTGGATGGCATTGAATTCCACAATAGTTGGAGAAACAATCTCATATGGAGACTTAGCGAAAAAGGCGGGCCACGAAGGAGCTTCAAGAGCAGTAGGCACGGCGATGGCTGCAAATCCTGTAACTGTTATCGTGCCTTGCCACAGAGTTCTCAAGTCTGGAGGGGACTTGGGAGATTATTCCGGCTTTGGTGGTGTTATAACCAAGCAATGGTTATTGAAGCATGAAGCAATCAAATGACGCCTTGAGCCAACATCGCATCTGCAACCTTTAGGAAACCAGCAATATTTGCTCCAAGCATGTAATTTCCTGGCTCGCCATATTCTGCAGCAGTAGTTGCACAGGACTCGTGAATTGCAACCATGATTCCATCTAACTTAGCATCGACTTCTTCTCGAGTCCATGATAGCCTCATACTGTTCTGACTCATCTCTAAGCCACTGGTTGCTACTCCACCTGCGTTGCTTGCCTTTCCAGGAGCATATAGGATTCCCGCTTCGATGAATTTCTCGATAGCTGCAGGGGTACTTGGCATGTTACTGCCTTCACAAACCATGAATACACTGTTTGCCAAAAGGTTGGCTGCATCGTTTTCGTTGATTTCATTCTGGGTTGCTGCCGGTAGGGCTACATCTGCGTTAACAGCCCATATTGGGTTGTGGTCAAGGCTTCTATCGGATGCTGTGTAAGTAGCGGATGAGAAGTGCTCTGCGTATTCGCTGATTCTTCCACGACGGTTGTTTTTGAGGTCCATTACCCATGCTAACTTCTCTGCGTCGATGCCTTCTGAGTCGTAGATGAATCCGCCACTATCGGACATAGTTACTACCTTTGCACCTAATTGGATGGCTTTTTCGGTTGCATACTGAGCTACGTTTCCGCTACCGCTCACTATGCAGATTTTGCCCTCAAGGCTATCTCCCCGTGTCTTTAGCATTTCACGAGCGAAGTAAACTTGTCCGTATCCGGTTGCTTCTGGGCGGATTAGTGAACCTCCCCATGAGCGCCCCTTGCCGGTTAGAACTCCTGTGAATTCATTGCTATTCTTGCGGTACATTCCGTAAAGGTAGCCGATTTCTCTGCCACCAACACCGATATCTCCTGCTGGTACGTCGGTGTTGCCACCGATGTGCCTCCATAGTTCTCCCATAAAGGCCTGACAGAAACGCATGACTTCGCCATCTGACTTACCCTTTGGATCGAAATCAGAACCGCCCTTTCCTCCTCCCATTGGTAGAGTGGTTAGACTATTCTTGAAAACTTGCTCAAAAGCCAAGAACTTGAGAATTGAAAGGTTGACGCTTGGATGGAACCGAAGTCCGCCCTTGTATGGCCCGATTGCGCTATTCATCTGAATTCTGAAACCACGGTTAACCTGGACATTTCCCTCATCGTCTACCCAAGGAACACGGAATTGTATGACTCTCTCAGGCTCGACGATTCGCGCTAGGATGTTGGCATCTGCATATTCGGGGTGGCGTTCCATCACCGGTCCGAGGCTGTCCAAGACTTCCTTTACTGCTTGATGAAATTCGGGCTGGTCGGGGTCTCTGGCAATTACGCTTGCATAGACATCATCGATGAGGCTCATCTGTATACCTTCTATCCACACAGTGGTTGGCGCGGCGACCTGACACTCCCTTTTCAAGATGTCCACGTAGTGTGGCTGGCCACACCGCTATGGGGATATTGCATAGAACGGCAAAGCAAATGCTGACTTGGCTAGTTTTGGTAAAATAGCCGATATTTTTGGAAAAATATAAGAACAAAGTCCTACTGCTTGTTTTACAGGTGAAAACAGTTTGTTAAACAATTGCGCAACATTGATATGCCGGACCGTGTCTGGGAGTTTTACCGAAGAGGTGTAGAAGAGCATGAGCGGCCCAAGCAACATGGTAGGAGTTCGAATCCCGGATGATGAACTAGCCCTGCTTGACCAGCATGTTGGAGTCAATGGAATGCGTAGCCGTTCCGACGTCATTAGACGCGGACTAAGACTCTTGTTCGAGGCACAACCAACTCTTCCTTCAATGAAGAGTGTAACTATCGAATTAGGAACAGCACAACAATTCCAGTTGGCTCACCTATTGGAGATGAAGGGCCAAACTCCAGAGATGGCAATTAATGAAGCCCTGAACTCCTATCTTTCCCAGGTCGTTGAAGATCTGGCGGCTCTGAATGAGCGATTCGAATCCACTGCTAATGAAATCCGAGGGCGTGTTACACGTTCCAAGGAGTTTGAGCAGTGAATGATATGGTGAGAGCCGTGAGAGGGGATGGGATGCAGACGCCACCAGATAGGATACCGGACAAGGGCCTGTCTGGTGGCACCCCACACATGCCTACAATTCCCAACGGTTGGATCGCTTTGCGTGCTAGAGCAGCCAAAGCCTCCCGCGATTTCAAATTCGACCCAGACACCCCCTCGGCCCCACACCGAGGGGGCTCCGATTCCGGTGATTCAGCCTGCTGAACACTTGATACCCACACGCCCCTCGGCCCCACACCGAGGGGCTTCTTTTGGTTACATCAACATCAAATCTAGTTCTGCGACTTGGATTACGGGTTGTTTGTTCTCTAAATTGAAGTGAGATTGATTGAAACGAGTGGATTGAAAATAAATATAATCAGATGTTCAAACATTAACCCTCATAGAGGGTCGCAGAAACAAAGGCACTGATGGCAGCCGAGATAGTAGGTCCCCTGTGGATGGCTCACGAACAGGCCAGACCTGGACAGGCTGAGATGATGCAGCACATTATCGCTGCACTGAAGGCCGAAGGCCACCACTTAGCTGCAGCCCCGACTGGGATTGGGAAGACCGCAGCCTCCTTGGCGGGTTGTCTCCACCATACTCGAGATGTCGAAATTGACTCTGCTCCAATCATGTTCTTGACTGGGCGCCAGTCTCAACATAGAATAGTCGTAGAAACGGTTCGTTCCATCAATGAACGAATCCCTGCGGGGAAAGCAAAGGTTGGCTTAGTAGATTTAATCGGGCAAGCAGGAATGTGTATCCAACCGATTGCCACGGAAAGTAAGGCATTATTCTCACGGCTATGTGCCGGAATGAGAGCGGATCGCTCTTGTAAACCATGGATGGCAACGGCGCCATCAATTTCCGAGAAGATTTTGGCGAAGCCATTGCATGTTGAGGAATTGGTAGAGTTAGCGCGAAACCATTCTGAAACAGGACGTAAATGCCAGATTTGCCCATGGAAAGCAGCCCGTGAAACTGCTAAATATGCGGATATCATAGTTTGCGACTACAATCACATTTTCAATGATGATGTTAGAGAAGCGACACTCTCGGCAATGGGTATTTCCCTCGATGAAGTAATCATCGTAGTTGATGAAGCACATAACTTGCCGGCTCGAATACGCCGAGGCCTAGAACGTAAATTGAGTCCTGAAATGGTACGGAATGCCCAATTTGAAATGGAAGAATATAGCGGTATATTATCTGAGACTGAAGGTGCCGACACCAGCCATTTAATCTGGGCTACTGAAGTATTGAAGACCTTGCGAAAGGAAATGACACCTTGGTTTCGGAACATGTATTCCCGCTTAGATGCTCTAGAAGTACAACCAAAACAGAAGAAAACCACTGAAATGAAGATTGAATCCGAGGAATTAATTCAAGTTCTCAATGACTCGATGCAGGCAGTTGATGGGCGCGGCGTTCAAATGAAATTAGGAGAAGTAAGCAAGCCATCTTCTTCCAAACGTGGCTTTGTCGACCTTTGTGCTAGCCTCATGTCCGTTGAGATTGAGGTTGATGATTCTGATGAAGATTCAGAACGGGAATTGGCGTGTCATCGACTAGTTGCTTTATTGGAGGTATTCCATCGCCATGGTGAATCCGCCGCTCTGGTGCTGCGATTCGATTCCTCTGGTAATTCTGGCACTATCTCGACACACCTGCTCGATGCAGGGGTGGTCTCGGGCCCTATATTCAAGAAAGCCAAGGGTTCGGTTTTGATGTCAGGCACTCTTCATCCACCCAAAATGTTCGCCGACCTGCTTTCCCTTCCCACCAACAAAACAACAATGGAAACCTACGAATCTCCATTCCTCAGTGAAAAAAGGCCAGTAGCGATTGCCAATGATGTAACGACAAAATGGAAGGGTAGGGGTACTGAAAACACCAAAAGAATTCAATCTCACATTGAAGCGTTAATCGAAGCAAGCCCAGGACATGTGGCAGTTTTCGCCCCATCATATGCCCAGTTACAAGAGTACGTAGGCGAACACCGATGGAGAGTTTCAAGAGTCATACATGAGGACTCCTCATGGTCAAAATCAAGAGCCGATAAATTGCTTCAAGATTTAGAACGAGAAAGGGAATCCGGCCGTAAAGTGCTGTTAGCAGGAGTTTTTGGCGGCCGCTTATCAGAAGGTATCGACTATCACCAAAACTTACTCACTGCAGTTGCATGTATCGGTATTCCAATGGCTCCTCCAAGTGTAGTTTCAGATGCCTTGAAGGATTATTACGCAAGTAGATTTGGAAAAGATTTGTCATGGCGTTATGCAACTACTCAACCAGCAGTGAACTCCGTATTGCAAGCGATGGGGCGCCCAATTAGAGCGATGGGGGACCGCGCCTTTATCTTGTTATTAGACCAAAGATTGACTACTTGGACTTACAAAAAGTGCTTACCCAGTAATATTTCACCACTTATCTGTGCTGATTCCCAGATGACTTCCTCTTATGCAAAACGCTTTTTCAAACGCAACCCATAATAGCGGCGGCATTGGGCTTGGTTTTAATGAGGTCTGAAAACAAGGAGTCAGCCAACCCTTCATCGCCAGAGGAATCTCATGCAGCATTCACCGCTTCTGCTACTCACATAGAGGAAGTCAGAACTATTCACGCCAAGGTAATGCGTAACACAGGA
The DNA here is from genome assembly GCA_012959275.1 of Candidatus Poseidoniales archaeon. Classification (GTDB taxonomy): domain Archaea; phylum Thermoplasmatota; class Poseidoniia; order Poseidoniales; family Poseidoniaceae; genus UBA226. The sequence continues at coordinate 12,844 of DUDM01000042.1, read as the reverse complement.
CTCGTTGCAGAAACCCATCTTTCTCAAATCGCCCCAAGTAGAATTATTGAATGGCTGACTGATGAATTAAATGGAGTTTCAGATGCAAATGGAATTCGCTTACCCTTGATGGGATTGACGCCTGATGATGTCGATGTCTCTGTATCCACTGATAATGGAATTTCTTCTTTGAAATTAAGCCTCGGGGATCACATCGAGAGAGTAGTACCTCTCCCACTAGGCGTAGTCAACGTTTCCACTGAGTGGAATGAAGGAAACTTGGAAATAAAATTCCTTTCCGATTCAGCCTGATTTTAGAAATGATTGTTTCAAGCTGGAACTGAAACTTGTTCCATATTGTCGATATCATTCAACACACCGAGTAATGATTCCTGAGCGAATTGCTTGTGTCTATCGGTCATTTCGTGGGCAGAATAACGAGCCTCCTCAAAGACTTGATCGAGATTCATCAAAGAGGTCTCCTTAATTGGCAAAGCCTTGCGGATTCCCATCTCGAATTCACGGATTGTCTCGAAATCACGACGAAGATAACCGTGCTTCATCAAGGCTTGACAAAGATTCTCATAACACATGTAAATGGCTTCACGCATCTCATCACCAGCGGCAAGTAATTCTGCCGTGTATGAAAAGATATCAGATAATTCCTTGATTGCATCTTCGCGACGCTTCCAGAACATAAAGGCACCAATTCCGGCTGCTACAAGGACTCCACCAGCAGCATACATCCAAATTGGGGTCTCTTCCTCGACGGGTGGTTCTTCAACTGGGATTTGCCCTTGGTTTGAATGTGCAGTTCTAAATGCAGATAGAGAATCTTCTGAAACTCTATCATCCTCGATTTGCAATTCAAGTGAAACTAGACCCCAGTACTCACTATCGCTGTAAGCAGGGTCAGCCTTGAATTCAAAGTAAACTGTTCCTGAAGAATCACTCACTTGAGTTTGGACACTGTAAGCACTATTGTTAGTACCCTCGGAAGTAAGGATTGCTGTTATTGGGATGCCCTCTACACGCATGTCAATTCCTTGTGCACGTGCATTCTTATCGAATATTGTGACTGTTCCTTCGACACTGTCTTGACTCCCCGGTACGAGGTTCTTGAATTCTACTTCAAACTCCAAGTCAACTTGCAATTCCAATGAACGGTTAACATCTGCAGACTGGAAGTACTGAGTGGAATTACCAAGGTAAGAAATCATCAGGTAGATTGTTCCTGGCTCGTGGTCGAATCCAACCACGCCACTCATCACGAATGAACCATCGGTCTTCCATTGGATTTCACAGGCCTCTAACCCAGAGCCCCCACAGATAGTATCGACAGACAATTCCGCATTGGAAATAATGCTCTGATTTCCACCCACTTCAATCAAGCGACCTTCAAAGGTGACTGGATAGAGTGAATCACCGCGAATGACATCTTGAGAGATGACGACTACATCAATTACGACTTGTGATAAGACTGTTCCAATCAATGTAGTATTACTTCCCATTAAAGTTTGATTTCCAGAGTAGGAAATTGTCAAATTATGCAATCCTCTCACAGCATCAGCGGAAATATCGACATTAACTGTCCAATATCCATCATCTCCCGTCATGGTGGAATCAACCAGTATTCCATCTAGGTCAACTTGGACTAGGGTATTTCCAATGCCATCTCGAGAGATGCTGTCATTATCGAATAAACGACCTTCTAATACCCAATTCTGCCCACGGATATTGGCTGATGCTGAGGAAAAACTAGCACTGAAAGCAGTTCTGTGGGCCACGTAAAAAGTAGTATTAGTGCTACCTTCGCGATAATAGCCTTGTTCATTTGCATGAGCTGTCAAAATATGTTCGCCGATTCCAAGTCCTTGAGCCAACCATGACAAGTTGAAACTTCCATTCTCATCAGTGATAACGGATTGTGCAATCACCATTCCATCAATCTCTACCAAAACACTGTGGAATGGTACTGCATCGAGGTTATTGTCGACAATCATTCCGCTGATACTGAGGTTTTCATTGATGGCTACACTTTCATCCGTTGTGATTGTAATTGTAATCGGACTGAATAGAATCCAGGTACCATTAGCATCAGAAGAAAGATAGAATTCCTCACCGGCGAATACGACTTGAATATCTGCTGGACCGAGTGGTGTCTCCTTTGGAATAATTATTGGAATTGTGAAAACTCCATTGATGTCAGTGCTTGCGGTTGTATAAAAGTTAGAATTGAGATTGACTATCAAATCTCGGTCTCCTAATCCAATGTTAATGATGTCAGCAAGTGTACCATTGAGCCAAATTGTATCGCCGCGGTCAACACTTCCTCCGACACTTGTAAGAGCAATACTTGTTGGCACTAGAACACCGAATGTATCATTGGCACTGCTCGGCATGTAATAAGGTGGGTTCGCAGCATTTGCTTGGGAAGAGCCAGGGTTTGACCAAGCAGGATCTCCGGTAAAGCGAACTTCGACTGTATGATTTCCTGCCCCAAAGGATTGTGGAACTTGCCAAATGAAGGCAAAGGAGCCTGTGCTGTTATTGCTCTGAACACTCAATGTAGTATTTCCATCAATGACTAAGTAAACAACACCACTGAAATTCTCTCCATCCATCATTAGAGGCAGCCCAATATCATCTAACAAGGTACCATTAAGATAGAAATCCTGATTGACAATCAATGATGGTGTGTGGTCATCAATTGTGATGATGGTATTTGCGAGAGCAATGAAATTAACACTGGTTCTGGAGCCTAACAATCCATCAGGTTGAGCAATTCCAGCATATTCTGCAGTTACTATATTCAAGCCTGGAGTCAAGTCTTCTGGCAAGGTGAAATTTGCCCATGCGATTCCGTTTGAGTCAGTGGTAGTAAAAATGGTTATTGAAGTTCCAGTTAGGTTAACGGTTATGCTTTGGCTTGATACAGGTTCATTTGTATTCTCAATTAGACTTAATTGAACTACCAACGTCTGATTTCTTATCGTTGCACTGGCCAAAGTTGGGTTGCCATTATTCATGGTTGGGTTGACGAACCGAAGGGTTGAGAATCCCTTGGATGTAAAGGCCTTGGTATCTTCAGAGGTCATGTAATAATTGACTGATGGAACAAATACCGCTGTTAAGTTGTGTAAGCCTCTCTTGAAGTCTGAATTGAGAGAGACTGTGGCGTTCCAACTTCCATCGACCTGTAATAGCCCTCCTGAAACGGTGAAGCCGCTGATATCTCCATCCACTCTAAATTGGATGCTGTGAGTTAACACGGAACCATCTCGGTTGATAATTCCCGAGCCATTGTCAGAAACTACATTGCCACTAATGTTGAAAGACTCACCAGCAACTGGATTTACTGTAATCACATCCAAAGTGGAAACTGTTGTCGTACTAATTGTGATTGTGTTGAGAACCTTTCCGGATGCTAATAAGTCAACAGTCTGATTGAAAACAAAGGTTATCGAAATCAAACCTAATGGTTGGCCATTAGGAATTGTGTGAGTCATTGCAAATGCACCTGCTCCATCTGTGGTCTGCTCAGCAAGCCAAGTATCATCGAATAGAATTGCCACTGTTTCACCCGCTAATGCTTGATACAAATTAGAGGATTCTTTCAAAGTAGCACTCAAATTAATATCTGAGCCACGCAGAACTACTGCCGCATTTCTTGGATCTGCATCTTCAAGAATAGTTACGCCCATAACTAAGATACTTGATTGAGACGCACCAAAGAGGTAGAATGGGTTGGATTCATTGACTACTTGTACCACCAATATGTGATCTCCTCTTTCTGTTCCATTGCTTGCAGTATCAGTTGGCACACTAAGGGAGAAACTACCGTTTGGCATGGTTGCTGCCCCATTGACTAGAACCTCATCAGGGTTGTCAGACCAAAATACATTCAGGTCTACCGAGGATGATAATGGTCGAGATGAATTGTCGGCATCGAGAACAGTTCCAGTTAAATTAAATCTTAATCCAGCAGTTATTACGGTTGGGAAAATAGCGTCAATGGATGTTCCAACTTGGATTGTTATCTCAGATAAAGTGGAGTTGCCTAGCCACCTACCTGCATCGGTTGTTACCAAAGTATCTGAAAGGTCATCAGCCATTACTGCACGTAGTGCGTATTTCCCAGGGGCAATTCCATCTGGGGTGAATGGAAAGATTGCGTACCCTGTTGCATTTGAAAGAACTGTTCCAAGTGATACATTGGCACCATTCCAATCAAAGATATATTCGATACTTGCCGAAGAAATATTGCTGCCATCGGCGATATCGTCAACAAAGACAATGAGGTCTATTGATTGATTAACTTGGGTGATATAAGAAGAATTGTCGAAAGTCAAACGGGATTCAGACTCAATTCCCCATGGAGTTGCTATGGGAGGTGGGGGGGTTTCACCAGCTGGAAAGTCATCGGTATACATGAAGTAAGGTTCGTTGTCATGAGTTCCATTTACTGGAGCGAAAATGAATTGGAAAATCAAATCTGTTACGCTGGATCTAACATCTGTAGGTGCTGTGATTGTTATGTTGATAGCACCAGTAGTTGTATTGACATAGCCTATACCAACAATCGTAAAACCTGTAATTGGATGCATGAATCCAGCATTGATAGTGGAATTGTTTCCTGTTATTATAGTGCTTTGCCCAGGGTCATACAAATCTCCAGTCACCCAATTTTGGACTCCTAAGTGGGTCCAATCATCTGCTAAATTAGGATTAGTTGGGTTGAAGCCTGCTTCTCCTTGTACTCTAACCGAGGTGTTGAATATGTCCGCTTCAAACCAATCCGAACCACCAAAGGCAGTCTCCCAGATATAATCGCCAGCAACCATGGAGGAACTGCTAGTGAATAAAACCGAAAATTGGGCAGTTTGAGGGTCAACGGTGGTATTTTCCACACTCCCATCAAGACTATTGATGTATGTTCCAACCACATTATCTGGAGTTTGTCCACGGTGGTCTGCAACTGTCATAGTGTATGATACCTGATTGCCACGGGCATGGGACCCTGCCTCGAATGAAATATTCATTCTTCCAATCATCCAATGGTCAACCGCACTGAGGTCGGCATCATCGGTAGAGTTGAGATTATTTGGATAGAATCTGACTCTGAGTTCAATTGCTCCTGCGGGGATATTTTGAACGAATGCTCTGTCAAGAACGAAAGTAGTTGCATAAGTTCCAGAAACAGATAGGTTGGTCATCACTTCGTAGAGAGCACCTGTTCCAGCCTCTCGGATTGCGATTTCAAGATCACCTGCTAGAGCAGTGGTTGGAGTTGCAACTGTTTGTGCTGTACCGTTGACCCACACGGTAGAATCAACGACCAATCTAGAAGAGTTTGATTTTGGCCCCTCTAAAGTAGCTGTGATATTAGGTGCAGCCTCAACCGCGAAAATCATGCCAAGAGAACTAGCACGCAGATGATTTGCTGTGCCAGAGAAAGACTGTTCCGTTGACATCCAGCCAGGGAATTCAACAGTGGCAGAGATATTACCGAATGGCTCGGTTGCTTTCAGCGAAACAATGAATTCCCATGCACCTCCAAGCCCCAAGGTAGTTTGTTGTGATATCGCCCCATCTTCTTGAGTAGTATAATTCAGATAGAGGGTGTGGTTTGCTAATTGAGAAATATCCAAATCGAGTAAATTCTCATAGGAAATGGTTCCTGAAATTGAAGTTGAAGAACCGGCTCCAAGATTTGGATTATTTATTGGTGCAGGGTCAAGGTGAGTAATATTGACATCATCTGTTATATTGATGAACCACGCTGGTTCAATCAATTGAGCCCAAATAACTCCCACATTTTCTGGCACGTAAACTATCTTTTGGAATCCGGAATGAATGACCTCAGCCGGAACTCCTGAGATGAAGAAACTACCATTTGCAGTTGTTGTTCCTGTTCCGATCTCCCTACCTGGAGTTGCAGCAGGACCTGGGACTAGACTTGTTTCGTTTGCTGGTATTAAGTAAGCAGTAAGTAGAACTCCACCGGCTTCAGTTTGGTTCTCTTGGAAACGCAATACACCAGTTAGTTCGATATTCTGACTCTTATCTCTATCCCATGCACTTGGAGACCAAGTATCATTGATTACTTCAAGAACTTCCGCCTTTGGACATGGGTTGAAAGGAACCCAGCCTAGGTCCAAGTTACCGTTTCCGGCATTTGTTTGCAATCGGACTTCACCCCAATAAGCACTATTTTGACTCATTACTGTATAGCCGCTACCATTCCAAATACCTCCCGAATATCCAGATACTTTGCGGGCTGGTAATCCTGCTAACCTTGCCATGGTAACGAATACTGTGGAATATTCAGAACAAGTTGCATATTGGTTAGTTGCAAGAATATGGTTGGCTAAATCTGGAGCGCCGCCTGGGTTGGAGCCATTCCCATCGAGTATGAATGTAGTAGAAGCATTTCCATTCATTAGGAAATCTGCAATTGCCGCGGCAATAGAATAAGCGTTGCTTGCACCCGTATCGGTAATCACTCCATTGGTGACATTTCGAGTAAAGGATGTTGGAGAAGCAGAATTATTCAATTCAGAATCAATAGTAGTTTCATGTGCCATTCCTGACATTGCAATCGTCGTTGATTGTACTGCAGTTGAGTAGAAGACTTCTGGTTGTAATACAATCATAGATGACAAGGCTCCTGACGCATCAACTATGTCCATACGCCATAATTCCGAACCTGTTAGGGAAACAGCGAAGTCTTGTCTTGAACTAATGTTCTGAAGGTTTGCAGGTAATGGAATAGGCCCTGAAGTGTAGGGGCTCTGGAAATTCACATCCCAAATTACACTGCCATTCTGGAAGGCTAGCGCAGGTAGCAGGCTTGAATTATTTCCGAATGGTATCGAAATATCCGCGGCAGGGTGCTCACTTGCCACTGCACCATAGGCCGCTCCAGTGTAATTATCATAGGTATATTGTCTCCAATAATGTGGCTGGAGAGGGTCGACAATACCTGAAATATTTTCTGCAGTAAAGATTATCTGGTTCTGCGTAATATCATCGCGCGGGTCAAGAGGGTCGAATCCCGAACCTGCACATTGAGTATGCCAGAATGGTTGTGGGCATTCAAGGCCATCCGACATCCCTCCACCATCGGTATCAGGGTCGCGCCAATCTGTGCCAGTAATATTTTCGATTTCATCTGGTATTCCATCTCCATCAAAGTCATCTTGAAGAATGTCATCAGAAGGATTGTTTTCGGGATTTGTGGAATCAAAATATTCAGTTCTATCATCAACTAATCCTCCATCCGTATCTATAACAGTTGGGTCAGTGACATAAATATCTGTAGACATATTGCCGATTTCAATCCATACTAGTGAACAACCAGTGCTAGTTTCGAAATAATTATTCAAACCATCACCATCTGTATCGAGGCTGTTGACACATGGATTGTTTGGATCAGTTCCATTCATCACTTCAGCATAATCGGATTCACCATCGCTATCGGTATCTACCAATCCCATATTAGATGTATAACCATATGCGCCGGTAATTTCTTCCCAATTTGCTAGGCCATCCTTGTCTGAATCTTCATAATCATCATCACAATAGAATAGAGTGGTTGATTTTAGTCCAGAAGCAACAGCAGTTGTATGACAAAAGGAAGCATTCCATGCTTCGACCGATATAGTGCCAACAGGAGGGGCAGTTGCAACACCCCTCAATACACTACCTTGAAGGGATGAATAAGCAAAGTCAGTATAGACGCCTGACACATTATATCGACCTGTACCTCCATTCGGGTTGAATCCACTTGGGTCAGCAACGGTCAATCGTTGATTGTTATATCCGGAACTTGTAGTGGAAAATGGGGCAACTGAATCGCAAGGGTTGGTGCTATGATTATTATCCAATTCAGCCCCATCGATAACTCCTCCATGGTCTGTATCTGCCACATTCCACAGAGTACAAGAGTTGTTTTCTTCCCAGTTTTGAATTCCATCATTATCAAAATCACCCGCATCTTCTCGGCGTGTTGGGTCGGTCTCGCCTATATCCATCAATCCATTTCTATTGATGTCTTCATCACCATCATCGAACTGGTCGCCATCAGTATTGTTTGAGAGTGGATTACTAGCCTGAGATGGATTTCCATATCCGGATGCGACTTCGATGCCGTCAGAAATTCCATCATTATCAGTATCTTGAGATGTGGGGTCTGTACGATATGTCCAAGCCTCATCTCCGTCCTTGAGGCCATCGCGGTCAGTATCTGCTCGGTTAGGGTCAGTCTCTGTAATTGAATCTACATTTGCGGTAGTAGAGGAACATGTTGGGTCAGATGCTGGACCAACTCCCAGTGATGGGTTGCAAGGAGTAATAGTTGCAGTTGCTCCAGAACCAGGGCCAGGTTGGAAACAAGGAGTGTTTCCACATTCACTATCCCAGCCGGGATTGATGTACTCGTAGATGTTCGTTAAATTGTCATTATCTGGGTCTCCACCCGCTCCATCATTTCCACTTGCAGATGTTGGGTCAAGATTATTTGCATATTCCCAACCATCAGGCATGCCATCGTTGTCTGAATCCCAGCCGTCTGGGTCTTCATCATTAACTCCGTCACCATCATCATCATTGCTACCACAAATGGCATCGCCATCATTATCAGAATCTGCGGAATCTAGGAAACCATCTCCATCATTGTCGATTCCATCATTACAGATATCACCCAATGGGTCTTCGTCACATAGAACGACTGTGCCGCTCGCACCATCAGCGCCAGCTGCACCACAAGCAGGTGTGTTCAATGTCTGCACGTGTTCTTCGGACCAATCTCTTACGGGAATGGTACCATTCCACCAAACTCCATTATCAAGAACTGCTGGAGTTGCGGTGGAATCCCAGTTGCTTGGAATATTAATCCTATATTCTTGTAAATTGATGAGGCCATCGCCGTCTGGGTCTCCAGTCGCTCCATTATTTCCTGAAGTTGAAGCATCTAATGGGTCAAGACCGTATTTCCACTCCCAGCCATCAGGTAAGCCATCACCATCGGTATCTGGGTCAGCAGGTTGGGTATTGAGGAGATATTCTTGAGCATAAGATAGACCATCGCCATCAGAGTCGTTAATTGCCATAACTTCCCAAGCTGAAAATTGTATGGAGGCAAAGGTCGAGAATAGCATCAAGAAGACCATCGACAAAGAAAGATTCCTCTGTCTGCGGTTAGAGGCTCTAATGGCGGGCTGTGGGAAAACGTAATCACGTGACATCGTATGCACCAAACTAACATCCAATGTCGAAAGCACATAAGGCGAATGGTGCATGGTTCATACAACACGGCCCCCTAAAGGGGGCCACTGAAATAACGAATTAATCACTCTCAATCGAGAAGTTCGATATCCTCTTCCCATTCTTCATCTGCTATTTCTTCAAATTCGGTAGATTCAATTTCTCTATCTTCTTCTAAATCTACTTCATCAACAAAGTCCTCATATATCTTCGCTGAACGCTTGCCGCGCAAGAAAGCAGCGAAAATAATCAGAAGGATAAAGCCCCCACCAGCAACAACTGTTGATTGGCGAGGAGAAATTAGTTCCTGAAGTAGACAATCTCCAGAACCACTACATTCAATGTTTACTTCCACCTTTTTTGTTTTAGTATAACTTGGCCCATATGCGGTCTCTTTGTGCAGCGGCTGAGCGGTGATGATAATCAGTCCAATATCGCCATCTCTAACACTATCTTTGGGAGCGATTACAATAACTGAAAATGTCTTTTCACCAAAGGCATCAACACCCATGTACGCGATGCTGTCGAGGTCCACTTCCCAGCCATCCGGTCCATCGATTTCCAACAATAAATCCAAGTCGACGTTATTGCCGTTGAAGACCTTGAAATCCATGGTTCTTTTATCCCCGGGTTGCATAGGTAAATTAGTCGAGATTTGAATGATTTCCAAGTCATCTGGCATGTCGGCTTCTATCTCAAATTCCAGTGGTAAATCAAAATATCTTGGAAGTTCTTCCTCTCCGATTTCGAGGATTCTTAGGTAGATTGTGTGGTTGCCCGCCTTGACCTTATTTCCTGGAGTCGTAGAAAGGCGGATGCTCTCAACATCACCGGGTCCAAGTGAGATCGTGTTAACAACAGCAGAACTATCAGTATCAGACACTGCAAATCCCCATGTTCCAAAGACTTGATTTTTATATTCTAGATTCACATCAAGTTCAGATGGATTAATGATTTGCCAATTGCTAACAGGCTCTCCTTCGTCCATTGCATTAGTTATATCGATAGTAATAACAAGAGGTAGGGAACGTGCTGAGGAAAATGGCCCAATATGCCCTAAAGGCAACCCAAACTCATCCGAAGTCACCTGCGCGAATACGCCATATGTTCTATGAGCAGTGAAAGAAAGGTTTGAGCGAAGCGAAGTATTACCCTCGCTCAGCACTGACACTGCGAACTTTGCGATATCATCCACTCCTCTCTCCAATGGTGGTGTTAACTCAACAATCATCGATTGGAAATTATGGCTCTCTACTTGGTTAGTCATGAAATAGGCGCCCTCCTCAACTAAACTGGAACTTGTATCTTGGTCATACATTCGAACAGTCCATGTGTGAGGTCCATCAACTCTAATTCTGAAAGTATCAAAGTCGAAACCTGAATTCAAGACCTCCATGTAGAATTGACCAGCACCTTCACCATCAATGAAATGAGACACGTCAGGGTCATAGGCCTCTGAGCGCTCCGAATCCGCAATTTCCATGGTATGTTCTTCATCCTCAAAAACACTCATCTTAGGGGGGGCGTATACTCCAACCTCTTCAATGCTGACAGAAGTTGTAACAACCTGCACCTCTTCGCTTGTACCATCATTATTGGTATCAGCATAGGCACGGCCAATGATGTCGAATTGGGTTGGAGCATCTGAAAGGTCATCAGGAGCAGTCACAGTTAGAGTAGGACGAACCAAGGCTCCACCGCCAGATAATTCGTAGCCTCCTGGTTCTGAGAATTCAATCAGCCAATCACTACCGGGGTTGCGCTGCAAGGATAATTGCACATCCATGTCAACTCCATCTGCCCCGATATGTTCCAATTCAAACTCAACAGTAGAAGTCTTTTCTGGAGCGATTAATATCACATCTCCTTGAGATGGAGCCAATTGCAAGAACACAGCATATTCAACAAACTCAACCCCCTCATGGCTGTAGACCACTAGGTTATCTTGCAAATCACGAACTTCTAACCTCAGACCATATTCCCCAGGTGCTCTTCCGGCACTATATGTCCATTCATGTTGGGCAACAAGACCTTCGTTATCCAACTTCAATTCAGAATTAGAGAAGGTCTTCTCAAAGACCACTGCTGTATCATCAGGGGTATTCATGACCAACTTGACCTCCTTTATGTCATCGCGGCCAAAAGAATCTCGCACATCAACAGAGAGCTGCATTGTTCGGTGCTCAGAACGGTGATTAGGAGCCCATTCGAGAACTTCTGCATCATTCCATGAACCGCCACTGTGGTGAACCTTGACCTTCGAATTAGCGAGGGCATTTGCTTTTACACCCATCCTTGTATAAGCCCCATTGCTATTATCAACATTGCCATAGGCAACTCGGACATCACAATCGGAGCCTTGGCCTGGAACTCCACCGCCGCCTGCGCAATTTGTTTCTGCAGTCATCCGCAAAGTGATTTGCTTACCTGAGAGAACTACAAATCCATTTCCGCCACCATCAGGTAAAGTCGAAGATATATCCATTTCATAAGGGCGATATTGGTATGCGCAAGATGAGCCCAAGATACCACCATCTTGGCAAGGGTCATCAATAGTGGCTGTGTCAGTTGCTACAACAGTTGTACCACTCATCAATTCAAAAGTCAAGTCAGCAGTGCTCTGGTCTTGACCAGAAAAACGGATGTAAACAAAGAGTGGAACTACTGAACCACCGCCGGCATCTCCAATCACGGTCAAGTTAGAAATCAGTGGAACTGACTTGAATTCAACTCCACCAACCATGCTCTCGTCTTGTTGACCACCAGAATCAGGAATATGCGTGGTTATCACGCCAGAACCTCCTGCGCTAGAATTTTGTTCAGCGATATAGAGATCATAGGAGACCATTGAATCGCTACTTCCATGACGAGACTCTTCGATGGATTGGTGTAGTTCCTCCATCCCAGATGGAGTAAGGGGTGTGAACACTGAAAACAGCATTATGAAGACCAAACCCAAGACCACTCTTGGACCCGAATAATGCGCGGTAGACATGGACATCAACCTAATGCCTGACAGGGCCACATTAGAACGTTTGCCGAGTATGAACACAAATCCGTTAGGTCTTGACCGTTTAATACAAGTCCAATGTGATTCTCGGCGGGCCATACGGGGGTGGCTGAGCATGGTTAAAGGCGCCGGGCTTAAGATCCGGTCCAGATGGTTCGAGGGTTCGAATCCCTCCCCCCGTACCCACTCAGTTGTGCTGTTTTAACGTGTAAAAATTACATTTGGAATTACACGGTTTTCTGTATGACAAAAGCAGAAAGTAATCAGTATCCCTTGTCAATTAACCATTGGTCAATAGGAACCCCAATCTCTCTCTTGATTCGGACAGATTCTCTCCACAATCTATCAGCCTCAGCAAGGTCGCCTCGTGTATCTGCGATGTTTCCGAGGTTGTTCAGTGAAGCCGCCTCACCTTGTCGGTCGCCATTTTTCCTGAATGTTTCCAAAGCTCTTAGGTAATGCTGCTGAGAAGTATTTGTTCGACCTGCTAATTCCGCTGCATTTCCAAGCGTGATTTCAGTCCATGGATCAATCTCAATACCATGACTTGTCAGTTGTTCTGACATTTCCAATACTTGCTCAACTTCT
>DUDM01000041.1:13462-16175 GCA_012959275.1 Candidatus Poseidoniales archaeon | reverse complement strand
CTCGTTTCGTGGACCTAGGCATCGCACTTCATTCACTTCGCTCATTCCAGTGCTCAACCCAGACGGGCCCATCTAAGCATTCAGCATCCGCAACAGTCCGGACGGGGATTTTCAGTTATCTTGCCAATCAATACCATTCCACCACTGGTTCCGACCGTCACTGAGTCTTCTCCAGGTATATCCTTGGGCATCAGTCCACTGTTGCGATACACTTAGGGCAGCCTGAGGATGGTTTGCTTGCACAGATTGATGCATGTTTGAGTCAACATTAGTGTGCGCACCTCCATCCCATCCGGCATTGCCCTGTTGCTCGAACAAGGTGTCTTCTTGAGCGAATTCATCATCATCATCATCATTGCCGCGCCGGAAGAGAGCCAAGGCCACGAACAACAGAATGATCACGGCAACGATGGTAATTCCTCCAGTCATCATCGTCCCACTCCCCAGACCGTCGAGAAGTCCTTGCGAGACCTCTTCACATCCACTTTCATCAACCTCGGCACCGATAGCCGTGTTGGAGCAGTCATCTGCCTCATTTGCGATACCATCTGCGTCATTGTCCAGCAGGTCATCACATCCATCAGCGATTCCATCTCCGTCAACGTCAATATTGTCATCTGAATCCTGACATGAGTCCACTTCATCGGAAATTCCGTCCGAATCTGAATCGATGAGTGTGTCACAACCATCGGGGATTCCATCTTGGTCAACATCGATGCCATCATCTTTGCCAGGGCACTCGTCCAAGTCGTTGGCCACATCATCACCATCAGAATCTATCAGCTCATCGCAACCATCCGGTACTCCATCTGCATCAACATCGATGCGGTCATCAAAACCGGAACATACATCCGATGTATCAGAAACACCGTCTCCATCAGAATCAATGATGTAATCACATCCGTCGACTATTCCATCGCCGTCTTCGTCTATCGTATCATCATAACCCATGCATTCATCGTCTGCATCCGGAACGCCATCACCATCGCGGTCGATGAAATCGTCACAGCCATCTGGAATCCCATCACCGTCCAGATCGATGGCATCATCATGCCCTTCACATTGGTCAGCAGCGTTTGCCACCCCATCTCCATCATTATCGATCAGTGGATCGCAGCCATCAACAATACCATCCCCATCAGTATCTATGCTGTCATCATGCCCTTCACAAGCATCATCAGCATCGGAGACACCATCATTGTCTGAATCTTTCTGAGAAGGGGAGCAACCTTGCCATGGCGGCTCTGTATCAACCTCTTCTCCAAGGGGAGTATCGGCACATTGGTCAGCATGATTGAGCACTCCATCTGAATCATCATCTCTCTGTTCATACGCACAACCGTTCGTATCGATGTCAGTCATTGCAGAAGTAGTATCTGCACAGTCATCATCCGGATTCAATACGCCATCTGAATCATCATCTCTTTGCTCCCAGGAGCAACCATTCGAGTCCAAGGGAGGGGTGTAATCACTGGGAGTGTGGGGGCACAGGTCATTGACATCGCCCACACCATCTCCATCAGCATCTCCCGAGATTTCAATCTGATAATGATAGGATTCCAAAACTATTCCCTCTTCTTGAGAATATATCTTCATTCCTGATTCACTCAGAATTACGGTTTCATCATTGACGGGGCCTTCACCGTCATCATAATCCTCCCATCTTTCAATCTCCAATCCTTGAATTTGAGTTGGCCCTGAGGCGGAACTGTTGGCAGTGTTGTATCCTGAGATCTCAACCGTCGCCTCCTGAGTTGCATTGAAAGTGATATTTTGCTCACCACTCTCATTTCCTGAATCACTTTCTTGGTTGCCTGGATACCAGACCCCGCCACTATGGTATTCTGAATGACCTTCCCTTGTCCAGTTCTCCCAATCCTGTTGATGCTCAGTCCATACATCTCCTGCTGTAATATTACGTTTGTAACCGGTGGTGTAGGTTTCTGAGGTTGCGTTTTCCCAGAATGTGCCCTGCAACGTATGCCCTCCATTATGTTGAACATACCATTCTCTCTGATACTCTACAGAAACACTTTGTTCCCAGCCTGTGAACGCGACAGGGTACAATGCCAATCCTGAACTGGAAAGATTGATGGTCCAGTCCCAGTTATCAGTATCGTTGAAGCCTGTGAAATTGAAATCAAATATATATTCCAAACGATGGCATTGTCCCGAATAGGCCGGAAAAGAGCAATGTCCATCAGCAAGAACATCTATTCTCATTTCGCTGATCCAATTCAAACTCGCTCTATCAAATTCGGAGTTATTCTCGAGTTCAGAAATATAATCCTTCTCGAAGTTGGTGGTGTCATAGATGCCATAGTCCCCAGCAGAGAAGGTCCAGTGAACTCTATGGTCAACAACAACGATTGGTTCATTCTCAGGGGCTTCATTTACTGATGAATCCGCTTTGAGTAGAAGATTTGTTGGTTGCATCATTGGGCCCATAGCAGCGAGTGGCAATATCAGTAACAGGATGGCATGACCAAGTTTCACAAATTTCCAAAACTGCGCCCCCTAATCAATCTTGAGTAGGATGAGAATTTACTTGCAAAGCCAACCGCCCTGCTCAAACTGGTGTGGAATAGACACGTAGGCAATGATTTTTGGACAGAGTCCGGATGGTCTACTTCAGCCAGTTTATTGAAATTGGAAAACAGATATGCAAAGCCAAATCAGTCTTCTAATGTGTAGGCTTAATTCAATAAAGTGA
>DUDM01000041.1:0-13399 GCA_012959275.1 Candidatus Poseidoniales archaeon | reverse complement strand
CGGGGAGAATATAGGTGTTCAATTTGTCGAAAGAAGGGTCATCTTTCTTCTAAATGCCCATCCCATACCATGCCCAATCGTAAAGAAAGAAAGGTGATAATTAAGAAAGGCATGGTGCCTTTGAGCGAAGTTCCAGCAATGAAATTGTTTCCTAAGAAGGACTTAGAAAAATAATCTAATTCATCAACCTAAATACCTTCTAGAAAGTTAGAAAGAGGCACTACGCCAAACCGACCTAATGGTTGATTATGCCAAGACGGACCCGTTAGCAATGATTATTGGACAGAGTCCGGACGGCATACTTTTTTTGCTGCTTTAGAGGGTTTGTTCGCCCCCAATTGGCATGCTGTTAAGGGCTCCAAAATCGCCTCTTAAGGATGGTCCATCTGACATGGTCGCAAAGATTCCTCTGTCCTCAATATTATGCGATAATCCAAACCAAGGCCGCCCATATTGGTCGACTGACATATCCAGAAAATCTCCTAACCCGCCACAGCGGTTGTAGCCACAATCCTGTTCAACATCTATTGGGTCATCGATAGTGGTGATTCTTGTCGTTGTCATCAGTGGGTTTTCAGAAAATACATCGGTGATAACCGTCATGTAAGCATGCCATTGATTCAAGCCCTCTTCCCCCACATATCCCATGGCGACCCTTCCTCCACTTCCTGCGGTGATTACTGGGAAACCTGTGCCACTAATGTTGGTTGGCGGTGCAATCATCATCGCATCGCTCCATGTCTCTCCTTCATCACGTGAGTATGCATAGTATGGCATATTGTCTGTACCCATCCACATTGCGTGGATATTGTCCTCCTCATCAATTCCGACTTGTGCTTCCTCCATATTCCAAGTATGAGCAGTACCAGATTCTTGGGTTGGCAGTGGGTGTTCTGTCCATGTGAAACCGCCATCAGTACTTCTGTAAATTGAATATGCATCGGGCCATCCATCCTCGTCAGAATCCCCATCACATCCTGCATTGCCGCGGTAAAAATTACCATTCGGACCACCTTCAAGATGCGCACTCAGGCCACCACTGTCACAACCCAATGGAGCGCCTGGCACTTCTGGACTCCATGTATTGCCGCCATCAAAACTGCTGGAGCAAAGTGGTGCTTCCCAATTTCCATTGACACAAAACACCCATGTGGTAGGGTGTAAAGTAGCAGGATAAGGCGATGAAGAAATTGTCTGATGGTCCTGAACTGAATAGGATGTTGCTGGAGTCGGTAATGACCAAGATGCGCCCTCGTCATCAGACCATTCCACCGTCATTCCCAATAAGGCATGCATGTCAAATTTCATGATCCGGTCGGTCCATTTGTCGACATAGATGTAAGGGTCGTTTGAATTTGCAACTGGTAATAATGTATTATAGACGTTGATACATGAATAGTCGAGAGTGTCAGTCATTTCGACAAGGCCACTACATTGGACGACTGCTGTTGATCCAGCAGGCCCATTTCCATAAGATGACATGTAGAGATTATCCGCTGAGGATATTCCAATCGTTGGCTCAAATGTTGACATACCAATGCTATAGTATGAGCCATTGCTAAAGATTGGAGTATTATTACCGCTTAGATTTGCTGTAATATTAGCGGCTGCTACAGCAGTTGAGTTTAGGGCATTGATGCCTCCAGAATAGTGATACCAAACGCCATCAGGAATTGCTTGTCCAAAGTTGAATGGAGATTCGATTATTTCCTCTTCTTCAATAACCTCGTTGCCAAAACAACCAGAGAGCATGCTCATGATGAGCATCGAGGTGAGCAGAAGCGCTCCGTAGTTCATGCTCTTGGGTCAACCTGTGTGGTTTCAAGTTGTCTAAGCAAAGTTGCGTCAACTTTTCTTGCGACCCCTAAGCCAAATATTCCACAAAGCCCCACGGGGCCAATCAATGGAATACTGAAGAGGAGTGCACTCCCTCCAAGGAAGCCTATACTGATAGTCGCCCGTTGAGTAAATGTCGCCTTTGACTGCCCAAGTAGATACCATCTAGAACCCCTGCTGAAGAGGCCTTTGAGGAGCATCCCTGAAACTATCGGTAAGAAAGTGAAGATTTTGATACCTGATGATTGTCCTTCATAGACGGCTTTCACAGGTGCTTCCTTTATTTTGATGTCATACTCCATGCATTGAAGCAACCACCAATTTGGGTAGCCATAGCCATTCCAATTGTTGCTGAAATCCCAAGTCTGAAGCATTCTATCATTGCAGACAGTATATCCACATTGTGGGTCGTGAATGGATAATCCTGTTGCCATGTTAGTCAGGTGCTTTAGCCACCAAGTCCCTAGTCTTCTTCTGATTGGCATCGCAGAAAGGCCATCTTCATGGGCACCCCTATCGCCTTTGACGAAATCTGCTTCGCAATTGATAATTTGCGCCAGTAAAATAGGTAAGTCGGATGGGTTCATTTGACCATCACCAGCCATGACTACAGCACACCATCGTTGCTCGCCTTCACTTTTGACGAGGTGTTGATAACCTGCTGCGATGGCTCCGCCGACGCCGATTCCACCAGTTGAGATTATTTCTGCATTTTTGACAAGGGATGCAGTTTCATCCGTTGAGCCATCATCTACAACGATGATTCGGTCAATCCATTCAGGGAGTGAGGTTGTTGCCTGAAGGATATGCGCCGCTTCATTACGGGCAGGCATGACCACACAAACCCGCCAATCTTGATACACGTGTTGGGCCAGATGCATTCAGTCCATCAATTCAACGTCTTGAATCGTCGAAGCATTGACACGTCGCCTGATGCCGCAAGTGGTCGGGAATACCGATGCGCATCGTCTATTTGACCCGCGATAAGGAGTTGCGAATCGTTTCTGCGATTACTCGAGCAGAAACTTTTGCAGACGAGGTTGTGGTCATCGATGTTGGAAGTAAAGATACCACTTTGGACTTGGCGGAGAAGTCCGGTTGCAAGACTATCCCAATGGATAAGGACTGTACGATTCCTGATATCGCTAATGAATTGTTGAAGTTGGATGAGGTGGAGATGACTCTTGTCATCCACCTATCTGATACTTGGAGACTGCGCGACTTACCGGTAAATGTTAATCGCACTTACGAAGGAAGAGCAATCAATTTGGCTCTTGCCCACGATACTGTTGTAGAGTCAGGAGATGTGGAAGAGATACAATTCAAGAATGCAGAATTGGACTTTTTAGCAGCGACTCCGGATGGTTTGATAGCTCTTTCAAAGTGTAAAGATGACGATTGCTGCATCGATTTACCCTCTTCCCTTAATGTCAGAGTTCATTTGGCAAGCCGGCCAATTCAGCCCGCCAAGAGAGAATCTTTGGCAACCGCATCTCGCTTTGCACAACTTTTCCACTGGATGCTCTCCACCCGACATCCGTTGATATTATTCGGCTTACCTGGATTGATTTTCTTCGTCATTGGATTCAGACTAACGGGCAATGTAGTTGGCGAGTTTGAGAGAATGGATTCCATTAGTTTGGGAGTAACATTGGCAACTTCTGCGGTTACTCTGATTGGCTTATTTGCTATGATGACAAGCCTGATGCTCTACATTTTAGGTAAACAGGTTCGTCAAATTCAGCGCCAGTATGATGATTGGCCAAGCAATGATTGAGGTGAGAGAGTGGGTTTAGTCTGTTTCGATATGGACAGGGTGCTCGTTGACCATCTGTCAACTTGGCAATGGGTGTACGACAAGTTAGGGATTTCAAATGAAGAATCATTCAACCTATATAATCAGGGTAAATTGAATGAATGGGAGTGGATTATTCTTGATATTGATTTGATTCGTTCTGCTGTTGAAGGCGAATTGAAAGATGAATACCTTCGTTCCATGTTAGCTGATTGTCCAATGATGGAGGGCTGGAGGGAATGCGTTCAAAGTCTATTGAATGATGGCCATCAAGTTGCAATTATTAGCGGAGGAATGCAAGAAAGTGCCCGACAAATCGCCTCAGCGTTCCCCTCTTCTAAAATATGGAGAAGAAGATGGGGAGGAATAGATCGCTTCACTGCTGGTAGAATTAATGGATTTGACACACGATTACACGTTTTCTGTAATGGCTGGCTGACAAATGCAGATGGCACTATACCTGATACTGGCCGTTATCAAGTTCAAATGCATGGCAAAGGAAACATCGTACGGATGCTACAACGCCGCCTTGGAATCTCCCAGAGCGATACAGCCTCAGTAGGTGACTCTGCAGGAGATATCGATATGTTCCATAAATCTGGATTTTCAATCGCCTTCAATCCATGGGATGATAGGCCAATGAAAGAGGCAACAATAACTATTGAAGAAAGAGATCTAGGCCTTGCTTTGAAAGCAATTCAAGAATACTTCAGGGAGTGACTCGGCGCGAGTCTCTGGGGAAGGGAATGACTTCTCTAATATGTTCGGCACCGGCCAACCAAGCGATGACTCTGTCAACACCAAGTCCGAATCCTCCATGAGGCACACCACCATAGCGACGGACATCGATGTAGAATTCGTAGGCCTCTCTAGACGTACCTTCTTCGTCAATCCGTTCAAGAATTTCTTGTTCGGACCAAGTTCTTTCCCCACCGCCGATGATTTCTCCGTACCCTTCAGGAGCTAGTAAGTCGTGACATAGCACATATTTGTCGTCCTCTGGGTCCGGGCGATGGTAGAATGGCTTGGCAACTTTAGGGTAGTGGGTTAGGAAATGGGGGAGGTCGAAATCTGCAGTCAGTATTTTTTCCTTGGAGTAGTCGAGGTCATCTCCCCATTCAATATCAACACCCAAGGCCTGCAAGCGTTCAACAGCCTCATCATAGCGGATGCGAGGGAATGGGTTTTCTGCGAAGCGCTTAATCATCTCCAAATCTCTGCCCAAGGATTCCAACTCAGCGCTTCTTTCTTCCAATAATGTTGCACAGATATGGCGAACCAATGCTTCTCCGTGAGCCATAACGTCATCGTTGCCGGCCCAAGCGATTTCCATTTCAGCATGCCAGAATTCGGTTAAGTGGCGGCGGGTTCGACTCTTTTCAGCACGGAAGGAGGGTGCAATTGTGTACAGTCTCTCAAGGGCTGGCATTGCTGCTTCAGCATATAGTTGCCAAGATTGTGTCAAATATGCTTTGCGTCCGAAGTATGGGACTTCGAACAATGTACTGCCACCTTCGACTGCACCTGCTACGAAACAAGGTGCTTGGTATTCAATAAAGTCGAGGCCACGGAAATAGGAATGAATCGCACCAAATACACTGGAACGAATCTTCAGCATGGTTGTCATTCGGCTAGTTCGCAAGTAGAGATGGCGATTGTCGAGCAAGAACTCTGTTTCACCACCATCTGCGGCAGCCATTGCACTTTCGGTGATTGGAAATGGCGCTTCAGGATTAACCGCACCGATGATTTCGACATCAGATACAGAAATCTCATTGCCCCCAGAGCGTTGGTCTTCTTTCACAGTCCCAGTAATGACAAGCGATGACTCGATTAATGCGGATTTCAGGTCAGCAAATTTCTGCTCATCTAAAGTGTCCTTTTTCGCCACACATTGAATACTTCCAGTAGAATCACGAAGGCTCAAGAAGATGATTTTCCCACTTGAGCGGCTGCGTTTAACCCAGCCTTGAATACTAATCTCCTGTTCAACCATATCTCCACTCTGTAAATCGGAAATCCACAAGTCCTTAGCCATCAGAATCAACTCAACTGCCACTTCCAAACGGCGATTATACTTCAATGGCATGTATGGCATTGTTGCTAATACAATCTTGCTCAACATTGAAGGCTTCATAGTTCTCCCAAAGTTTGTGGTTTCACAATCATCTGCTGATTTAAGGCGGCAAGCGAGGGTTGCAGTATATGCTATCGGGGGCAATGCACTAAGCGACCCAACTTCAAGAAAGTCCTCAAAAGAAGTCTTGGAAAAGGTCATGGATGACATCATTAATCTGCTTGAAGCAGGCTATCGTCTATTGATTACCCACGGAAACGGTCCACAGGTTGGAGACCTGTTAATGTTGGAAGAAACTTGTTTAATCGAGCGCACAAGAGTTGGATTAGATGAATGGGTAGCAGCAACTCAAGGGATGATTGGGCATACCTTGTCATTGAATTTAGAGAGACACTTATCGAAAAAACATCGACCTGAAAGAACAGCCGTTGTGCTAACAAGAGTGGAAGTCGATGAAGGCGACATTGCCTTTGCAGCCCCAACTAAACCGGTTGGTCCTATTTTGGACGAGGATACAATTGCAAGGATGGACTGGGATGTTGCAACTACAGCACATGGTGCGCGAAGAGTTGTACCATCTCCTAAGCCTCTGAGAGTACTTGATTTGGAAGTAATCAATAGTTTACTCGAATTAAATGCGGTGGTAATTTGTGCTGGAGGAGGTGGGATTCCAGTGGTTATGGATGGAACTCCCAGAGGTGTTGCTGCTGTTATCGATAAGGATAGAGTTAGTGCATTATTGGCTTGTGACTTAAAGGCTGATTTATTGGTTTTTTCTACAGGTGTTGATGCTGTTCGAAGAGATTTTGGTTTGGAGAGTGAAGAAGTTATTCATGAGATGGATGTTGATTTGGCCCAGTCATTATTGAATGAAGGGCAGTTGCCTGCTGGCTCGATGGGGCCTAAGGTTGAGGCGATGATTGAGGCGCGGATTAATTCCGAGACGGTGAATATTGTTCTTTGCCAGCCTGGAGATGTGCTTGGGGCTGTGCGCGGGGATTGTGGGACGCGGTTGCTTTGAGAAGCATTATTTCACAAGGTGAAATGATGACCTGCCGCGTGTGCGGCCGTCATGCTTTTTGGTGTTCAGCACACGCTAAGGTTCGAACTCGTCCGGCCCTTTGTTGTGTGGTGATTTTAGCGGGCCTGACGGGGTTCGAACCCGCGGCCACCTGGTTAAGAGCCAGGTGCTCTACCTGACTAAGCTACAGGCCCAATCCCGCCGGAGTGAATCCCCTTCAAAACATTGGCGGAACTAAATGGTCAAGATGAGAGCCTACCATCAGGCTTTGTTAGAGTCTTGATACCATCATTTCCTGCAAGGATAACCATGTCGCAGATATTGTTGAAAAGTCCTACTTCGCATACACCTGCTAGGCCTTGAAGGGTTTTTTCCGTAGCGATTGGATTATCGATTGTAGCACCGCATTGAGCATCCAAGATTAGATTTCCATTGTCGGTAGCAAAGGCACCACCTTCGATTTTGACATCGCCTAATTTTTCAACATCGCCATTTCGTAAAATGACTTGACACTTGAGAATCCTCTCGATTTGCCTCCTTGTTTCCTGCCAGGAGAATGGAGTGACTTCGATTGGTATTGAAAAGGCTCCTAAAGTTTGAACTTGTTTTCTCTCATCTGCCACTACGATCATGGCATTGGATGCTTGGGCCACTATTTTTTCTCTAAGTAGTGCTCCACCTCCTCCCTTGATAAGTTGGAATTCAGGGTCAAATTCGTCGGCCCCGTCGATGACGATGTCAAGCCCTTCTACTTCTGATAGTTCAATCAACGTTATTCCAACCTCCAATGCTAAGTCTCTGGTGGCGATTGAAGTTGGTACGCCCATAATGTTGAGTCCTTCAGCCACTCTTCTACCCAATTCAATGACCGTGTACTTGACGGTGGAGCCAGTTCCTAGGCCAACTTTCATGCCTTCTTTGACAAATGCAGCAGCAGCAATTCCTGCTTCAGCCTTGAGTTGTTCAACATCCTTCGCCATCATCTTGACCGGCCCTATGGGCCGTTATTGATTTTGATGGTTGAGAAGGGTGATTTTGGGGGTGGCTTTGCACAGAAGTCTCTTAGAAGGTTGACGGTATGAACAAGCAGCCATGCACCGGAGTAGCATAACAGGCCGGCCAGCACTGCTGGTTGGATTGATGATGATGATGAGCATGGCACCTATGATTGCAACTTTTAGCGAGGTGAATTCACCCACAAGCGAATTGCAAGATGACTTTGTCTATGATGCAGGAATGAACGAAAAATTGGTTAACATACCAGCATGGCCAAATGGCACCAGCGACAGTTATCGTATCGCAGTACCTGATGGACATGCAGTTGATGCGTTGACTTTGGGAGTGGTAGGTCACATTCTGCCTAGGGCCGAGGAACTATCCTGGGAACATCCGGCAGATTTCAATGATAGCCGAGCTGATTTCAGCAATGTCGGTTTCAATCAAACTGGGCTGACTGTATTACCAATTGGTTTTGACTTTGACTTTGAGAATAATACCGGCTCCCAATGGACCTTGAGTGGTGGCGGTTGGGCAATCGGTCAGGATTCAAGTCTGAGTGGTAGTCGCGTAAGTGGCGGCTCTAATGCTCTTTACACCTATAATGGCAATTATCCTAACAGTCTTGGTACTACTTATTGGGCTACAAGTCCTTCAACAAATTGTGGACATTGCAGCGGTTCTTGGGAGTTGTCTTTCATGCGCCGCCTTGGAGTTGAGTCATCATGGTATGACCATGTCTACGTACAAGCGAAGGATGCCAATGGAAATTGGCAGTCGGTTTGGTCTCATTCAAGTTCGACCATCAATGAAGGTTCATTCACTAAGCAAACTTATACGATAACAAATCAGGTCAATGGGAATTCAGATTTACAAATCCGCTTTGGCATTGGTACAACAGATGGTTCGGTGACTTACACAGGTTGGAATATCGATGATATCCATATCCAGCCAACTTCAGGGGTTCAGAATAACCTTGGAACATGGACTTCACCTTCGCTTGGATATTCAGATGATGCAGATGTGATTCTTGCCCCTGGCCCATATGGATTGATGAGTTTAGTTGGTGTTTTCCCAACCGGCTCAAGTCTTTCTTGGAGTATTCTTGATGCAGATTACGATACTCCAATCACTGGTTTTTCGGCTCGCAATGATTTGGTTGCTGACCTTGGAACAATTGATTGGACAGAGCACAAGCACATCCGTTTCCATGTTGAGATGAGTGAAGGAAGTGGTGGTTCGCCTTGGATTAAGTCGATCAACATGAATGGCCGTTGGCGCAGTGAGATGATTCAATACGTCGTAGATGATAATTGGGAATTAACAAATTGTTCTTGGTTTGAAAATGGCGGAGAAGGAATCATTCGCGGCAGTGTCGAGGGCAAGGCGTCACCGCCAATGTTCAATTTGGCACGCCCAACTTCAAGGATAATCACCGATATCAATTCAACAGGACCTGTTGCTTTGGGATTCTATGATTTTGAGGGAGTATGGAAGGCCCTTCCAGACAAAGGCGTGGTTAATTTGCCAACTCCTATGTCAGAAATCCAGTTTGAATTTAGAGCTGAATCCGATTTCTGGTCGCTCAGCGACTTTGTCATCGACTTGAATGGCGGAGGGATGGTTCAAGATTTGTCCATAGACATGGCTCATGATGGAGTTGAAGAATGGGCCCTTGATGACATTACTCTTGGCTGGCTTGGGCATCAGAACCGCTTTGCTAATGGAAAGATATCTCATCAGATGATAATGCAACCTTCAGTTTCTAAGCAGATTGAAATTGTTCTACCTCAGATTGAAGTTGAATCATTCAGTATGGACTTGACTCCAGTTGGTACAGAGGTCAAGAATTTGGAAGTTGATGTCCTTGTCGACGGCCAAGTAATCTTCGAGAGAGATTTTGGAACGACCGATAAATCAGTTATGCTTAACCTTAGTCAGGAAGAACTAACAAACTTGACTACGGCTTTGGAGGCCGCACCATCCACCGTCTTGTCTGATGCTTTAGCGACCGCAAGAATGACTTTGTCAATCAGTGGAACGACTGGAA
Organism: Candidatus Poseidoniales archaeon; assembly: GCA_012959275.1. Classification (GTDB taxonomy): domain Archaea; phylum Thermoplasmatota; class Poseidoniia; order Poseidoniales; family Poseidoniaceae; genus UBA226. Next base: position 3,624 of record DUDM01000041.1, on the reverse strand, counting down.
CATTATTGGCTCGCGGCTTGTCAATTATTCAGCAACCAGAGTTAATCTTGGACTTTGATTCGCAATCTGCTTTACTAACTGCTTTGAATGACGAGGTTGCTGATAAACTTGGCAGTGGCGGTATTATTGAAGTACCATTGACATTGAAAATGGCCCTACCGGGGGCAGTCAAGGTATCGATAGTTAATATCAACACTTCACATGCAAGTATGACTAGCAACCTCAACTGGTTTAACGACTCAACCACCCTGACCCCATCAGCAGTAAATTACGAAGTAGAGGCCAAACATTTGGTCTTCAATGGCAGCATGAGTGCAGTACAACTGGATTTCATTTCTCCAGTCCACCGCGTCAGCCTTTTGCAGCAGATGGACGGAACCGTCACTCAGTTATCAGGCCAGCAAGGTTTGGTTTTCTTGAGCAGTGAAGGTGGATTATCAAATGATTCTGGCAGCGAAGTTTTCACCGAGCACAGCTTCCAGATTTCACGCGATTGGGATGATGAACGATGGCTTGACTTTAGAATCCGCCCAGTTATGGATACCGGAATCCGCGGATTATCAAAAGTTGAGAAGTTTGGCCAAGGCCCTATGCAAGGCATAGAGAATGATATCGAGGTTATTTCATGGTCCGTCATCAATGATGCTGGCAAGCAAGTGCCATTTGATTCACCATACCTCCGCTCTAATACTTGGGTCGATGTAAATGTGGATATGCACTTCGAGGATTTGCCACAACAGGCTCCACGCTCTGGAGAAGTTGATGTCAATTTGTATTTGGATGGAGTGCAAAAGGCTAACGGAACAGTTGATCTAAATGGTACAGCAACACTTTCAGTTTTGGTTCCTTCAAGTGCAGAAGCAATCGTCTTTACGATTATGGTTGAAGCAGGAGACTCACAGGAGATTTTCTTCCGAGTTAAGGATAATCACTCCTTTAACACCGATTCATTGGCCCCCATTTTACTTGCAAGCAATATCCGCTTCTATGACCACAGACCATCTTCACAGGCTCAATTATTGGAGTTCAACATTGGAGATGTGCCTGTTTTACCTCATGCGGGTACACTGATGCTTTGGCGTTCTTGGATTGATGATACTGATTCGAACGGCATCCCCGATGCTGGAGAGCACTATGCAATGGCAATGCAAGTTCCAACCCAACTAAACACAAGTGAGGGAATTTACAGTGCTCATGTAAATGATTTATCTGGCGCACAGGGGGACTTAGTTTCAGGCTACATTGTGATGACTGATGCAGCCGGTAATGCCTTGATTGGTGGCGGAGGTCCTGGATGGGACAGTCACCTATTCATGTATCAAATCAAGGAGGATGCTGCGCCATTAGTTCGCACAACTTCTGCTGGACATGTTGGTGGTAATATCGCTTGGATACATCCTGGTGAAGAGCAGCACATGCAATTCCCATTTGATGAAGCAAATGGCCGCAGTGATGTTGCCTCGGTAAGGGTAGAATTGGCTAGTACAGTACCAAGTTCTCCAATGGCAGTCATTTGGAGTGCATCAACAGGTGCTTGTAGCACTAGTGATCAATATCTTGAGATTCTATCATGTGGCGTCCTTTCACGTAGTGGTGATGAAAGCCCATTTGCAAGCGATTTAGTTTTCGACTTACAATTCAAGATAGATTGGACAATGCCTGTTGACACATCAACTCAGAGAGAGCCTACAATTGAGGTATTGGATAGAGCCGGACAAGGCTCATATTCCATTTTACCCCACTTGAGGTGGAAGTATAGTACTGACTTGATGATAGATGCTTCATCAATCAGCATCACAGTTGATAACATCAGCCAAGATGCAAATGGAGCTTGGGTTAAGCCTGGTCAAACTGCATCTGTATCTGCCATCATCCACTGGCAAGATTCTGCAACTATAGCCGAGCAATTATTCGATGTTTCAGGCCGCTTCAATGGTAAGAATATTCGCAGTGTTTCAGAAAATGGCTCCTTCACAATCGATGTTATCATGCCCTCAGTTTCTGGTGAGCATGCCTTAGTTCTGGCTCTCGATAATCTACCAACAAATGCAAACGATATGACCGACCCAGATGGTGTAACCATATGGTTCGTTGTCGATGCAACTTCACCAACTATCAGCGAAGTTGTTGCACCACGCCCAGGAGCCACACTTTCTCTTGATTCCCTATCTAATGTTCTAGTCGAATTCCGAATTCAGGAAGAGATAAAAATGCAGCAAGAAGGCTTGATGCTTAACTGGCAAGTTCGCAGAGTTGATTCCAATATGCCCCTCGCCGAAGGAATGGTTGAGGCTGAATTTAGTGATGCTCGCAGTAGCGGTAACGCAATCCCTGCTCAGGGTCTAATCGACCTGTCTGATATTCTACCAATGGAGACTTATGAAGACCAGTTAGTTCTGGAGGTATGGGTTAGTGGACAAGATTCTGCGGGCAATGCCTTCTCTACCTTTGGAAACTCTGCCTCTCAGGCAATGGCTTCTTGGAATATCCAGATGGTTGAGGCAATGTTCAAGTTGAACGAAAACCCCTCAACTTCAGCAGATGGTATGGCCTTTGTTGGAGACGATGTAATCATTGATGTGCAAGTTGTCAACTATGGTCTCAAAGAAGGAAGTGTCGATGTACTAATCGAAGTTGTCGATATCGATGGAAGCCGTTTGGTCATCCTCGATTCAACTGTGCCAATAAACTACGATGAGAGTGAATTGCTGAGAGCCGATTGGCAGGTGAAAAAGACTGGCGAGTACTATTTCGTAGTTTCACTAGATGATGTCGAAGTTGGCTCAACCGACTCGATTATTATCAGTCAAAGCGTCGAGGAAGACTGGTTATCTGGTTCAATCATCGGCGTCGAGCCAATTTTCATCTGGGTATTCTTCATGCTACTTCTAGCGCTACTGGTAGTTCTGGGCTTATTCATGAAGGGAGAAGGAGACTCAGGTGGTTCTGTATTTGATGAGGAAGAGTCAGGTGAATATGTTGAGCAAACAAAAGAACATGTGCCACTCCCAGGGGATCAGCCATGGAAAGTTGCAGCAGACCAAGCACAAGAACAACCTGCTTATGTCGAAGGAATGGTGCCAGCAGTTGCCTCTGCAGTAGTGCCATATGGAACAATTCCGGCTCAGCATTATGACCCCTACTCAGGACAGACCAATCCACACCTAGCCGGTGCGCAGGCTAGCCCCTATGTGGCCCCACCTGGAGTGGGTTTCGAGTACCATCAGTGAGCATCATAGTCGATGCAAGACTTGATGGTAAATGTCGATACGAGAATAGAACGTGGAGGGAGCAGGAGGACCGCTGACAGGGTTAGACCCTGAGGAAAGTCCCCTCTCCGTAGTGCAAACGGTCCGGGGCAATCCGGATGCCTGGGAGGGCAGGCTCTGTAGCAGAAACGAACAGTGTTGGGGTGGTACAATGATGCCGAAAGGCGGAGGTTTCCCGACTACTGATGAGACGAACATCCCCGTTGGAGCAAGTCCAAACAGACCCGTCGACGCGGCACGCAGAGGGTCGGGTAGGACGCATAGTTGAATGCGGTTAACCGTAAATGGCGAACAGAAAGGGGCTTACTCCCTGCACCCTCCACATCTTCTGCGCTCTATGGGTGTAGAGAGTTTT
>DUDM01000040.1 GCA_012959275.1 Candidatus Poseidoniales archaeon | reverse complement strand
AAAGATACCACCAAACACGCTGAAGGATTGATTAGAGTTCTTGATGATGAAGGAGTTGCAAGCGGAGCATGGAATCCAAATCTAAGCGCTGATGAACTACGCCTTGGACTTGAGCAGATGTGTCGTCTGCGAATATTTGATGACCGTATGATGAAGATGCAGCGAACGGGAAAACTCTCATTTTACATGCGGTCACTTGGTGAAGAAGCAATTGCAATTTCACAAACAATGGCTTTGCAGGAGCACGATTGGCTATTCCCCACATATCGGCAACCTGGTTGCCAATTTGTCCGTGGAAGAAGTATGGTTAGCATGATTAATCACTGCATTGGAAATGTAGAAGATAACGTCAAGGGTAGACAAATGCCAGTCCATTATACTTACAAAGATGGACACTACATCTCAGTTTCTAGCCCTGTAGGAACACAATTTTCACAGGCAGTTGGTGTTGCCATGGCAAGTGCCTACAAGGGAGAAGACCAAGCCACAATCACATGGATAGGAGATGGGGCCAGTGCTGAAGGTGACTACCACTATGCAGTGAATTTTGCTAGTGTTTTCAAGCCACCTGTTATCCTATGTGTTGTCAATAATCAGTGGGCAATTTCAACTCACAGAAATTTCGCATCTGGTGGGGAAAATTTTGCTACTCGTGCACTACCTTACGGCATACCATCGCTAAGAGTGGATGGAAATGATTTCTTGGCTTTGTACTCAGCCACACAATGGGCGAGGAAAAGAGCATCAGCTGGAATGGGTGCAACCCACATTGAAATCCTAACTTATCGTACAGGAGCGCATAGCAGCAGTGATGATGCTAGCCGTTATCGCCCAGCAGATGACCATGAGCATTGGCCTGGTGGTGACCCTATTGAGCGCCTAAAGAATCATCTTATTTTGACTGACGAATGGAGTGAGGAGCGACATTCTGAACTTGAGCAGAAACTCGATGAAGAAGTGGTAGCAGCCTACAAAGAAGCAGTTACTCACGGTGACCTTGCCAACGGACCTTGGCCACCCGCTAGTACCATATTCACAGAAGTTTACGAGGAAGTCCCTTGGCATATTCAAGAACAACGAGAGGAATTAGGAAAGTGAGGTGATTGGTATGACTGAAATGAACATGATACAATCATTAAACAGCGCCCTTGATAATCTATTGGAATCAGATCCAAATGTTCTCATTTTCGGTGAAGATGTTGGCTACTTTGGCGGGGTATTCCGAGTCACTGATGGCTTACAGGAGAAACACGGAAGTCAACGAGTTTTTGATGCACCACTTGCAGAAGGAGGGATTGCGGCTATCGCATTCGGAATGGGGTTAAATGGACTACGTCCAGTAATGGAAATACAATTCGCCGATTACATATTCCCAGCCTACGACCAAATCGTAAACGAGATGGCAAAACTGCGCCACCGAAGTGGCGGGGAATTCAGTACCCCTGTAACGATTCGAACCCCAGCAGGAGGTGGAATCAAGGGAGGACACCACCACTCACAATCTCCAGAATCTCAATTCACCCATACACCGGGAATAAAAGTGGTCTACTGTTCAAACCCCTACAATGCTAAAGGACTCCTAATCAGTGCAATTGAGTGCAACGACCCGGTTGTATTCTTTGAACCTAAACGCTGTTACCGCGGCCCATTTTATGGTGACCCACACAATGTACCCACTTGGAAGGGACACGAGTATAGCGATGTACCAGAAGAGCACTACACAATTCCACTTGGAGAAGCAAATCTGGCTATGGAAGGAGATAAATGCACAGTTATTGCTTGGGGAGCAATGGTCCACGTTGCTGAGCAGGGAATCAAAGATTCCGGCATCTCTTGTGACTTGATTGATTTACAATCTCTAGTCCCTTGGGATCGAGATGCCGTGGTAAATTCAGTGAAGAAGACCGGCCGCTGTGTGATTGTGCATGAGGCACCAAAAACTAGTGGTTTTGGCGCTGAAATGTCAGCCAGCGTGCAAGAGCGTTGCTTCTATCATCTTGAAAGCCCAATTGAGCGAGTTACTGGCTGGGATACACCTTTCCCGCACAGCACAGAATGGGATTATTTGCCAAATCCACAGAGAATTGCTGAAGCAATAAAGAGAACACAGGAGGATTGAATATGGGAATTTATGCATTCAGGTTGCCCGACATCGGAGAAGGAGTTGTTGAGGGCGAAGTCGTACAATGGCATGTTGAAGTCGGAGCATCGGTTGAAGAAGACGACGCGTTGATTGATGTAATGACTGACAAGGCAACTGTCACCATCCCAAGTCCTGTTACTGGCAAAATTTTGTCAACTGTTGGTAAACCCGGAGAAATCATCGCAGTAGGTGTGGTTTGTATTGAATTTGAAGTGGAGGGTAAAGGAAATGCATCCAAAAGTGCTGAACCCAAATCTGAACCTGAGACTCCAGCCGAGCCTGAAGCACCTGCACCAACCCCTGAACCGGTTGCGGAACCAACGCCCACACCTAAGCCAGTAATGCAAACAGAACCAAGCACAACTGCAAACACAATGAACGAAGGTACAGGAGTGGGTGGTCGAGCCTTAGCATCTCCAGCAGTACGCCAACGAGCCAAGGATGAAGGAATATATCTCAGCCAAGTTAGAGGTAGTGGCCCGGCTGGTAGAATCAGTCATGCTGATTTAGATGCTCACAACGAAGTTGGTAAATCAGGAGGAGGAATCAAGTTCTCAGCACCTGGGGAGCCAGCTGATGGGACAACTGAAATTCCAATTGTTGGTTTGCGACGAAAGATTGCAGAACAAATGACAAAGTCATATACCAAGATTCCTCACTTTTC
>DUDM01000039.1 GCA_012959275.1 Candidatus Poseidoniales archaeon | reverse complement strand
TAATCTCAATCTCTTCTTCTACCGCCTTGTCAGCGGCGTTGCTTGAACTCTTCGTCTTCGTCTTTGTCGCCATGCATCTTCACCTGTCGTTGGAATGGCTTTTTCAGCAACCCTATATGAATGAGGTTAGGAGGGCGGAAAATGAAACTGGAAGTATTAATGAAAACTGAATGTAGAGCAGTGCCACATTTTTTCACTTTCACTTCACTTTCACTTATTCAGGACTAGGTGGTTCAGGATTTGGTTCGGACTCATCTTCGTCATATACCGTCCACAATTCACTTGTGACATTGACTTCTTCACTATCTCCGCCAGCGTCGATGTTTATTTCCAAAGTCCATACCGCCGTCTCCGGTGTATTTTGCTGATTCTCCCAAGTTGCAGATTGCTCGTCGCCGACCTGTTCGGATTCAGTTGCCATCTCAACTCCACTACCATTTTTCAAAGTCCAAGTTACTTGTACAGTATTTTCGACCCAAGCAAAACTATCTGGGTTCTCTACTGTGGATTTTAACTTCAATTGTGCCGGAAGTTCAAGGCTGTCATCATCAGGCGCCAAATCTATTGTTGCATCACTGGGATTTTGAGTACCTGTTTGAGAATCACGATGAAATAAGTCTACTCTAAGAGTTAAATCTTGAGATGCCGTATTGTTATCGTCATCTTTTGCCATTAAAGTAGCCTCAAATATTCCATGTGTCTGATAGGAATATGTCAATACTGAGTTTTCGGCAGCATCAATACTCACAGCATCCGTTCCATCTCCAGGGCTAAAGGAAAAAGTGACTATATCTCCACCATCGGAACGAGTTTCCCTGAAATTAAAACTAAATTCTGCACCATCTCTAGAGGTCTGTTGGCCATTATTATGAATTTCTATTATCGTTGCATTAGTAGAATCATAGTAGACGACTAAATCTACTAGGCTATCTTCTTCAGAAGCATCTTCATCACTTCCAAGACAGCCCGCTAGCATTCCAATTAGCATAAGGAGAATCAGTCCTGAAGCGCGTATAGTAGCCTTATGCATGGTCGTTGGGAGGGGTGCATGTTGTAATAACCCATTTATGAGAAACCGGTTCAACTACTGATTACACCCTACATAGGCAAAATCACGAACTAATATATGTCGCATCTGCGCAATCAGGCTCAAGTATGGGAACCGAGCCGCCTTGCTCAGCGAGGTGGGGTAGTCTGGATATCCCGTCGGGCTCATAACCCGGAGATCGATGGTTCAAATCCATCCCTCGCTATTCTAATAAAACCCCTCACGACCCTGAAAAAGCGTGATAATCCATAGTTGGATTGAGTTTATCTACAGCCGCAGACAAGGCGGCATTTGCCGCTTGTTCACCTGACTCAATTCGCTGAACTTGAACGGATAGGTCATTCAACTTATCAAGCAATTTAGATTGAACAGGTGTCGGCATACCTGCTGAGCCTACTGTCCATGGCATCACTCTTTCAATCAGGGCAGGAACATCTGCAGCCCTTTGGCCTACTGGTAATAATTGGAAGGCTGCTCCATTTCGGTTAACACTTCCAGCGGCGTGTAGTGCTGAGGTTAACGCATTGCTTAATTTAGTGGATTTTTTCAGATTTCCCTTGCTTAGAAATTCAGTAGACAACGCTTCAATACAAGCTTCAAGGTGATTTGGACGCAATTTATTGGCCTTGGCAAACCGCGACATTGCCTTGGAGGATTTACCCATCAAGGCTAGCACTCTACCGGCTTGGACTTCATCATCGGCTTGATGTTCTCGAATTGTTTTTGCAGCCGCTTGATTACCTTCTGACTTGTGCATTTTTGCAAGTACCTTTCGCTGTTTCGCTAATTCTTTATTTGCCCCAAAAGAGAGTTTTAACTTTTCAGCCTTTTCCGGCCCTCTTATTTCAAGAATATTTGCATAATCTCTCAAGCCTTGTACCAATAGGTCTTGTTTTTCCAAATCTCTATCCTTTTCAGCCAACATTCTTTCGGTCATTTCCCCAGCCATAACTTCAGCCATTTCAAGCCGACCTTCAGAGGCATATCTTCGCATTTGGGTAAGAACTGCGGTAGGGTCACTCATGCCGAACATTTCACCGCCTCAACATGGCGTAATCGTTGGCCCTCATCAAAGCGTTGGCTCAGGAGTTTGGAGCCGCAGTCAATGTTTTTGTAAGTTCAACTCCATCGATTGCACGGATGTTGGCAATAACGACATTTCCAAGTGAACCGAAGTCGTTACACTCAACTTTGGCAAATAAGTCATACTCCCCAAACAATAACATCGCTTCCTTAACTTCTGGAATCCGTTTTAATTCTTGCATCACATCTGCTTCTTTTCCTGGCTCTGCCGTAATCAGTACAATTGCGGTGGCCGTCTCAAATTCAGGTCTACCCATCTAATCTCTCCCGTACACCCATGGCAAGGGTCGGGTATAATTCTTCAGTCTGATACGGTCTGCCACAGGTATGGTTGTAGGGGGTAAGGGTCAGTTACCAAAATTAAGACTCGCTATAACTGGAACTCCAGGTACTGGAAAAACTGCATTGTCAACCGCATTGAATGGTCTTTTTCAAGTCATTGAATTAGAAAAGATTGCAGAAGAGTTGGATTTATTGGGAGAAGTAGATGATGGTTCAAGGCCATTAGATGTCGAAGAACTGGTCAAAAAATTGGATTGGCAAAAACCACAATCACCAATAATCATCGAAGGCCATCTTTCCCATTTACTTCCAGTTGATGCAATCATCGTCATGAGATGTCACCCAGAGGTAGTGGATGCAAGATTATCGGTGCGTTCATATTCGGTGCAAAAAATACAAGATAATGTGGAAGTCGAAATGTTGGGAGGCCCTTGGTTTGAGATTCCTGATGACATTCCTGTTTTAGAATTGGATTCAGGCTCTTATCCAAGTTCAGAACTTTCGGAAATAGTGGTGGAATGGCTTGTAAATGATATGAGTCCAAATAGGCCAGTCGAAGTAATGGATTGGCTTGATGATATGGCTTCAGACCCCTCATGATAGCCGCAAGGGTCAACAATAGAACGAATCAGGCAGTAGATGGTGGCAACATGGCTTTGCAAAATTTAAGGGCCCTTTCTGAGAAAGTCAGCATTCCTTTAGCAAAGAAATTATCATGGATGTCACCCTTGGCAATAACTTGGCTAACTTTGCCGGTTGGCTTAGCAGCGGCCGCCTTAATGATGCTTGCAGGTAGAGATTCATATGGGGCCTTGATGCTTTTTGGAGCTGCGGTATTATTGATTTTTGCATCCATTCTTGATGGCTTTGATGGCACTTTGGCTAGACAAACAGGTAGAGTAACAAGGTGGGGTGATTATCTCGATCATACTCTTGATAGAGTGTTAGACATTACATGGATGGTTGCGATTGGCTACAATATGGCGTGGGTAGGCTCAGCAACTTTGGCTTGGTCAGCAGCGATGGCAACGATGTTCGGCTCATATTTGGGAACTCAAGCCCAAGCCGTTACTGGTTCACGCGATTATGGTGGTTTTAGCCGTGCTGACCGACTTGCTGTGACTGGTGCAGGATTGGTAATTGCAAGTTTGCAGATATTAATCGGCTGGAGTGATTTTGGAAGTCTTCCCACCCCCCTCGCTCATGTAAATTTGAACCCAATGTCGGCAATCTTAATCATAAGTGGAATTGGGGGAATATGGACCTTCGTCAAGCGTTTTTCTCAGGCTAGAAACAGTATCCAACAACTTGATTTGAATGATCCAGTACCACAAACTTCTACCCCTTCGGAAGAATGATTTCAAAATCACCTGTTGGCGAGAGTTAATCAGGGTCGAACGTCATTAAGAATTCAATGCGCTCTGTCAATTCAGGCACTGTATTTAGGAGTTTAGAGGACTTTGTTAATCGAATCCGTGACCACGCCTACGGCGTTATGCTCATAACCACGACAAGGGCACCGGCTTGTGGGGATGTAATGCAAGTGACCGGATTCAGACGTCGCACAAGCCTATTATTGGTGCTACTTCTCATCATGCCATTGCTACCTTTGCAGGCGGTTAGTGCTTCAAATCATGAAGACGATTGGATGCTTCAGGCTGAGGATATATCGGCAGCATTTGAAGAAAATGGGGAGTCAACAACGGTAACTTGGAAAAGCATAATAAATGCCAATTTCGCTCAAGGCCTTTGGGATGCAACCTATCACCTCTATCGCCATGATGAAGTGATGAATGCAAGTATGATTGCTAACATGACTCCATTTGCATCTGTCGATGCATGTGATGAAATCAATGTACCGAATCCTAACAATTGCCAAGGAAATAAACCAGATGGGCAACATTCTGCAACATTCCAAGTGCCACCAGGAATCAATGCTTCTTACTATTATGCAATAACTACCGAGTTAGGAGATGGCACTGTTACAAGCCAATTAGATTTTAATGAATCAATGACTTTTCAGCCAGTCTCTGAAGTAACTACTGCTGTTCGCTCACCGTATTATTTACAAGCATTTTTCAACCCTACAACGAGTAGTACCACCTTATCATGGGTGAATTATAACTCCATTAATCCTGTTTTACCTGAATCTGGGCCAGATGCATATGATATTCATATTTGGCAACATGCAGAACCAATTACTAGAGAATCAGGAGTAACTTTGTTGTCACTTTATTCTCCAATTGCTACCTTAGTTGCAGGAACGAGTTTATACGAAGTTCCCATTCCTGAATCTACAAATCGTCAGATGTATTATTCGGTTACATATGTTTTGAATAACTGGATAGCTCCAAACACGACATATGAAGATGTGCGTTTCCTTTCAGGCAATACCTTGGAAGTTCCAGTAGATGAAGACAACGTCCCACCAAATGCGGTTCAAGGCGTATCAGCCTCTTTTGAATCTGTTGAAGGTTTAGATGGCACGGGGTGGACTACCATCACATGGACTGATGTATTAGGAGAAGAAGGCGAGAGTTACCGCGTTTGGAGAGCAGGCTCTGGGTTTAACAATACATTTTCAGATGGCGTAGAATGGATAGCGACAGTATCGGAGGGTATCAGTTCGTATAACTATACAATTCCACGAGGAAACCTTGGCCCAAGTTTTTACTGCGTAAGTATCATTGATTCCTACAGCATTACAACTTCTGATTTACTCGTAACTTCTTGTTCATCACTTGTTTTTGAGGATACGTTTGGAAGTTGGATAAAAGAGCCAACAAATGTCAAGGCAGAATATCTTGGTGCGTCAAAGACCAAGGTTTCATGGATTGACCAAATAGGAGCAGAAGGGGAAACTTACAATGTTTGGTGGTCAAGTTATCCAGTAGTTGTAACAAACCCAGACAACCCTGTTGAGTTTAGAGATAGTGGAGTTCTCCAAAACATGTTCTTATTGGCAACAGTTCCGGATGGCTTTGGTGAAGTAATCGTCGATGTCCCAGGAGGAATATTTAGAACCCAGTCCTATTATTTCGTAACTTCCGATGCCCGATACGGCCACCTCAATGATACCTACGAATATCGTGGATTAATTCAGAATTATGATGGGCCAGTAACTGAGGATACTCTACCTCCCCTTGTGCCTATTGTCAATGAAGTTAGGATGTATGGAATGACCGATGAAATCATCATTACTTGGGTTAACGACGATCAGGAAAACAATGAGGTCTACAGTATTTGGAGGCATCTTGGAGATCCATTCCTAAATGAGGACTCTACTTTTAGAGCCAATGTATCAGAAGAAAATGGTTGGGAATTAATGCTTGATGACATTGCTACAGATTCTTCAACCCAAAGCACCATCATTAGGTCTATTCAGGTTGCTGAAGGTATTCAGAGAAACGCCTGGTATTCTGTTGTCGTCAAAGACGAATTTGATAATTTGAATGATGATATGTGGAGCACCCCTGGTAAGAATGCAGTCATGGTTAGGGAAGATGCAACCGCCGCAACAGCCACTCTACACATCGAGGATTCAACAGGAGCAACCGTCAATAGTGGAACTCTCCAAAAGGGATCATATCGGTTGATTATCAATGCCAGTGAGGACCTAGAATCAGTACCAATGGTAAATATTTCTTCCGAACATAGATTCTTCAATATTGGAGCAGGAGAGGAAGCAAATTTACTATTTGACACACCTCTTGATGATAGTATTGGAGATACATATTATTTCGACTTTGAAATCGCCAATACTGACAAAAACTCATTGGTGACAATCAATATTACATTGAGCGATTCAGTAGCAAACACCGGGAATATTTCAGTTGCAGAATGGGATATTGATGCAAAGTTACCAACTATCGAATTCTATACTCCCGCTTCTCCAGAATACACTACTTACATGCAGGGCGACCCAATTCTAATCAGTGGTGGTGCCAGTGATGATGTAGGAGTTGTTTCGATTGAAATCAGATTCATTACAGCTACATCTACAAGTAAGTGGATAAATATTATAGCATCATCCACCCAATCCGAAGTAGGTTGGGCTTTTGCTTATCCAGTAGCGGTTGGTGACTTCCCACTAGGTACAGTTAGGGTAGAAATTAGAGCAACAGATGCAGCAGGTAATCAAAACACAGGCCAAGTTTCCTTTGCTACTGACGACTGCCACCAGTCAATTGAAGGGATAACTATCTGTGATGGAAAAGAAGGTCAAAAAGCACCACCAGAAGTAATTTTGGAAAATGTTTCGATGGGTAGTGGCCCATTTTTGTTCGTTTTCGTCCTTGCTGGCATCAACGTTTTCGCACTCATTGTTGTTATCATGACAATTATTTCAGCACTTTCAGCACCCCGTAAGAAGAAAGATGATGATGATGAAGGTGATGAATGGATGTCTGAATTTATCGGCACATCAAGCGAACCAGATATGGATGCTATCACTGGTGGTGCTAAGAAGGAAGAGAAGCAAGTTGTTGATGATGACGATGATGAAGAAGACCCATTTGCAGTTAATGAATTAGTCCGTAAAGAGCGCCGTAAAAAGAAAGGAAATAAGTTGAATGAAACTGGTAGTGGTGATGTAAGCACCTTTGAGTACGACGATGATGATGATGATGATGGCGGTAAGAAGAAGCGCCGTTCAATTCGCCGCAAGAAGTGAATGGGGATTGCCTCATGAGTGAAATTGCAGAATCTATTGAAGAAGGCCCATTTAGTTTCAAACCAATTATCAGCCCTCTTGAGAATAAATTGATGTGGATGCTCTTTGCAATACCAATTGCAGTTTATTTTGAATTTTCAGGGCAGCATGGCTATGCATTCATCGCCTCGATGTTAGCAATAATGCCCTTGGCTTGGTTGATGGGAAAAGGAACAGAGGAAATCGCATTTCGTACGAGTGAATCACTTGGTGGTTTATTGAACGCAACCTTTGGCAATGCTGTCGAAGTCATCATCGGTGGCCTTGCATTATATGCGGCATTTAGAAATCCTGAGTTAACTGAAAATATGATTACAGTTGTTCAAGCATCACTAATTGGCTCAATACTTGGAAACTTACTATTAGTCCTCGGTCTAGCCTTCCTATGGGGCGGGCTCAAGCATAAGAAGCAGCAATTCAATGCTCAAGTATCTCAAACAAATGGCTCATTACTCTTGCTGGCTCTAATTGGTTTAGTCATCCCAGCAGCTTTCGCGGCTGCCAATAAAGGAGTTAGTAATGACTCGATAGTATCTCTTTCACGCTGGACAGCCCTTGTACTGTTAGCAATATATTGTCTAAATATGTTATTCCAATTGAAGACTCACGCAACACTTTATGCCACCGATGGACACCATGATGAAGAAGCAGAATTGAGTCAAAAGCAAGCCATAACCTTGCTTCTTGTTGCCACCCTATTCGTCGCTTGGATGGCCCATATCCTCGTTGGATCTATCGAGCATGCCGCTGAGCAATTCAACCTCCCCTACTTGTTCATTGGAGTTATTCTATTACCATTCTTTGGAAATGCAGCCGAGCACATGACAGCCGTTTCTGTGGCACGCAAAGACAAGATGGATATGTCTATCTCTATTGCAGTTGGTTCGAGTATCCAAATCGCATTGTTAGTAGCGCCATTTATGGTTCTACTTGGTTGGGTTATGGGAGTTGGGATGAGTTTACAATTCGGGCTGTTTGAGACGATAACCTGTTTGGTAGCGGTGCTGATAACCAATTTCATCATTCAAGATGGGGAATCTAATTGGTTCGAGGGCGTAATGCTAATCGCTACTTATCTGATAATTGCGATGGCTTTCCTATACATGTGAGCCAGGCATCATTCCAAGCCTTCATAGTAGACTGAAACTGCAGCATCAAGACCTTCGATTGCCTTGCTCTCATCAACACTCAAGGTTTTTCCATTTTGGCGTAGGAATCGACCATCAACCAACATATCCAAACATTCAGCATTAGAGAAAATCAGGTTTGAAAGGTGACGATTAGATGAAGCACCAAATGGCCGCATCCGAATATCATCGAGATTCCAGGCCGCCCAATCTTTACTTCCTTTTGTGGCAATGGAAAATACCTCTTTTGCCGGCATCATAGTTGGATCCCAATGGTCGTGTCGCTGGACTAAACTGGAAAGTTTCGCCTCGGCCCTCATGTCCAAACCATTACCACTGCTGCCACCACCATCGGTGCCAATTCGCAGATCGATTCCAGCGTCTCTTACCGCCGACCAGGACATAGTGCCGCCACAGGCTAATTTCATGTTTGATGAAGGGCAGTGAACAGCAGTTACATCGCGCTCTGCCATCATCGAATATTCGCTTTTCTTGACCCAAGATGAATGGGCACAAATTGTGCCAGGCCTAAGGAAGTCGATGGAATCTAGATATTCGAAGGGAAACATCCCAGTTTCCTTCTTACAGTCAGCAACTTCCTTGCGAGTCTCTGAAACATGTATATGACAAACAGCATCATGTTTTGCAGCAAGGTCGCGGGCCCTCTCCAAAGTTTCTTGTTTGCATAAGTAAACTGAGTGAGTAGCAATAGCATAATCTATTCTTGGATGCTTTCCATTTCCTGCTAATAAACCATCTAATTCCTGCAAAGCAGAACCAGCACTCGGATGTGAAGGTAGGGCCCAATCCGAAACTGGGCCGCCAATTAGGCCGCGCAATCCAGCATTGTCGAGAACTTCAGCAGTTGTAGCAGGGTAGAAGTACATATCAGCACAAAAGGAAGAGCCGGTGCGAATCATCTCGGCAGCACCAGCCGTAGAGCCAGCCCTTACCATGTCGGCTGTAATTCTTTTTTCAGTAGGGAAGATGGCCTTCTCTAACCAATCGGTTAAGGTGTAGCCATCACTAAAGTCGCGGGCATTCAATTGCATTGCCAAGTGAGTATGCCAGTTTTGGAAAGTCCTAGTTAGGAGACGAGACGAACCATCGATATCTGCCGATACGTCTTCATCACCATTGGAAGTTGACCAATTTCCATCGGCGTGTAATAGAAAGTTTCCATGATGAATCACCTGCTCATCATCGATGAGAATGCTGTTGCGGTAGCGCACCGCGTGGTCATCCTGCATGGCTTGCGGGCAGGGCTTCAAGGGATGTTGATTGCGGTTGAAAATTCAGGAATCTCCCTTAAGATTCCTGCACTTCATGCATAATAATTTCAACATCAAACTGCATGGCACTTTGGGCCAAACCAGCCAATGCCGGCATACTCCTGCCAGCCAAGAAATTCAAGCAAGCCCCCCCTCCAGTCGAGACATGCCCCATCTTTTCCGCAATACCCATCCGAGCAACCAAAGTAGCAGTATGCCCTCCTCCCATGATGGTATAAGCAGAAGATTCTGAACAAGCATTCAACATCTCAATTGTACCGAATGCAAAGTCATCCATCTCGAAAACTCCCGCTGGGCCATTGAGAATGACTGTCCCAGCCTCTTTGATGGCCTTTGACATTTTCAGAGTTGACATAACTCCTAAGTCAATCAATGAGGCTTCAACTGGCAATGCGGAGATAGGAGTGTCAACTCGATTTCCACCTATATTTGCAGCCAAATCTTCTGGCATGATAATATGTTCTGGATAGTCTCGAAGTAGGGCCTCAATATTTTCAACAGTTTCATCCCAAGCCTCGCCTAGTTCATTGCGTAGGAAGGCCTCACTTGGCCTTCCAATATCAACTCCATTGCACATGAGGAATAAGTTTGCAACTCCTCCGATAACCCAGACTTGATCACTGATTCCAGTCCTCAACATGTTACTAGCAACACCAACTGAATCATCTACTTTGATTCCTCCAAGGATGGCGATACAAGGGCGCTCAGGTTGTTCTGAAGCCTTTTGTAAAGCGCGGATTTCTTTATTCAACAATTCTCCCGCGACACAAGGGATAGCGTGAGTAAAACCGGTGATTGAGGGACTGTTTCTATGAGCACATGCAAATGCATCGTTTATGAAAACATCAGCAACACTGGAGAGTCGAGTGACTATTTGACTGTCGAGAAGACTTTCAAAAGTATTATTTTTCATTGATAATTCTTGGGCATCCATCCTGATATTATTGAGCATCAGAATATCTCCTATTTGCATCTCTTCTATGGCTGCTAATGCTTTGTCGCCATGGATGTCATCAACCCACTTGACTGTCTTTCCAAGGAGTCGACCTAATTCACGGGCATGGCCGAGGGTTCCAGTAAAGTCATCCTTTCCAGGGCGACTTTGGTGTGTCATGATGACAGTTTTTGACTTCGACAATTTTCTCATCGTGGGCAAAATCCCTCTAATTCTGGTATCGTCCAAGAAGGCCTTTGTGTGGGGATGAAGGGGAGAATTAATATCGACTCTCAAGAGCACAGTCTTGCCCTCGAGGTGAACCTCGTCCATGGTGATGACTCGTGCCATCTGAACCTTGCGCATCGCTGATGGTTTTCAGGTCTTTCGCTTACAAAATCCCCTACCGCTTCAATAAATTGATTCGCGAGGCTTTGTCAGGGGGTCAAATCGCGCCCGAATTGCTTTCAACCCTGCGATGTTTTACCTGATGAGTCGAACGCATGGCAAAACTATGGGGCGCGATGTTGATTCAGGTGGAATCGAAGGCGCCCGTAAACGTGCAAACACCGCCACCAGTTCGTTTGGTGTTTCAAAGCGAGAAGGGCATGATTCATCGCAGTATTATGCTGGGCGGATGTATCAGGGGTTGAACTGTGAACATGATACAGGAAAAGCCAATCCGATGCCCGCAGATAGAGAGAATGTCATACTTTGCGCCGATAGTCGAAACATCGATATTCCCGACAATACGGTACACCTGATGGTCACATCACCACCCTATAATGCGAGCAAGGACTATGATGAAGACCTCTCCTTACAAGAATATCTAACCTTGCTTAGAGAAGTTTTCACTGAATGTCATCGAGTCCTCGTTCCAGGCGGTAGGGCGATTGTCAATGTGGCAAACTTGGGACGTAAGCCATACATTCCTCTTTCGAGTCACATTAACAATATTATGCAAGATATTGGCTTTTTGATGCGTGGAGAAATTATCTGGAATAAAGCAGCATCAGCGGGTAGTAGTTGCGCTTGGGGCTCCTACAAGAGCGCAAGCAACCCATGTTTACGAGATATTCATGAGTACATTTTGGTATATTCAAAGGGCGAGTACAAGTTACCTCGGACTAAACAAGAGCGTGCTGAAGGCAGAGATGATAGTATCAGTAAGGAGAATTTTATTGCGCAAACAAAATCCATCTGGTCATTTGCTACCGAATCTGCAAAGAGAGTCAAACACCCAGCCCCCTTCCCAGTAGAATTACCACGTCGCTGTATCGAGATGTATTCGTTCACTGGCGACATCATCCTAGATCCATTCCTTGGTTCTGGAAGTACTGCCATTGCAGCTATCAGAACAGGACGAAAGTATATTGGCGTGGATATATCTGAGGAATATTGCCAAATTGCTCAACAGCGAATCGCTGAAGAATCAGTAATCCTCAAGCATTGACTCACGCAGTCTTCATCAGATGGCAGCCCTTGGCAAGGTTTGATGTCGTGGTCTGAAGACACCTTATCCGGTCCTGAAGGCGAGGACTGGAGAGTTCCCGTCTCCGAATTGGAGGAACGCCAAACTAACTTTGCAACCCTTCTAAGGGAAGCAGAAATCGAAGCAGCACTAATTCAAAATCCAGTAGACTTGTATTATTTTGCAGGTGGAAGACAGAATGCCTCGTTGCTCATCCCTGCAGATGAAGACAAAACACCAACCCAATATGTGCGCCGCTCATTGAAAAGAGCAATACATGAGGCAGGAGGAGATGATGCACCGCATCAAGTTGAAGCATTTCCCCGTATGAAGGAATTTCCTAACGAAATTGGCTGCACTCCGGCTCTTCAATTAGGCAGCATACCCTCCTCATTTGCCGATAGGTTCAGCAGCGTCTTTGGAGCAGGTGGCGATTGTACAAATCTTGTTCATCAACAACGTGAAGTGAAGTCAGAATGGGAATTAGAAATGATGAGTTGTGCGGCAGAAACTCAACTTGAGATGTTCAATGCTTTGGCAGAGTATGGCAAAGAAGGCATGAGTGAATTGGAATTAGTCGCCAAGGCAGAAACGATTTCCCGAGAAGCAGGTTTTGGCGGCAATATCAACTTGCGTAGATTTCCAATGCAATGTGATAGAGGCGTAATAGTTTCAGGAAGAGCCGGAGGAGTTCCTTCATTTTTCGATGCAGCAGTTGGTGGAACAGGCCCATATCCTGGGGCTGGAATGGGGGCAGGATTTAGCAAAATCAAGGCCGATGAACCAGTCTTAGTCGACCTCCTTCATAGTCACAGAGGCTACCTTGTTGACATGACTAGAATGTTTGTTGCAGGTTCACTATCACAACAATGGCAAGATAGGCTGGAGGATATGTTAGCAGTCAAGGACACCGTAGTCGATGTACTAAGCAACGGAGAAAGTTGTTCAGAGGCTTGGAATCAGGGCTATGCCTTAGCAGTTGAACTTGGACATGAAGAACACCTAATGGGAATGAAGCCCGACCAGAGCAGTTTCCTTGGTCATTCGCTTGGTCTTGAATTGGATGAAAGCCCAGTTGTAGCAGCGGGCTTCGATAGGCCTATGGAACCGGGGATGACCATGGCAATTGAACCCAAAGTAGTTCATCCAGAAGGCAGTATTGGTAGCGAGGATACCTGGGTAATGACTGAGATGGGGATGGAACCTTTGTCAGCCGATGGAGCCTTCCCTTGGTTGCATCAATGGTGAGCCACTTCTTCAGCCATCTTCATGGAGGTGGAGGTTCCGCAGCCGTCTATGGCGAAACCATGGTCGGCCAGTCATATCGGCTTTCTTGCTGGTGAATTTACAGAACTGCGTATTTCTGCAGATGTCAAAGAACAACTTGTCAAATTGATGTTAGCAGAATTAGACCGTTTAGTCCCAACTATGGAAGATGAAACTATTGAAAACCATCCAGAACGAAAAACTCTAGACGACCCACAAAGAACCCGTCTCAATTACAACCGGACCCGCGAGTTGATGATTGAACGTATTTCAAAACTGGAATCGGTAGGCTCAGCAGCAGTACAACGCGGAATTGACGACCTCGAGACTTTTCTGTCTACTACTATCCGAGCAGCCTCAGAAGCAGCAGCGGTTGACCGTGTTGGAACCATCAAACCCCGCCACCTCCAGAAAGTCGTCAAACTACAAGACGATGGAGTCGATATTGCAAAAGTAATGCCCTCCCCAGAAGATGATTCCCTATCAGAAGCGATGGGTAGCGGAGCCAATGTATTGACGCCAACTAGCCTGAGAAGGATGGCCAAACAATTCGCTGAAATGCCAGTTACAGATGCAGCCATAGAAGAATTATTGGCACTATATTACGATGTAGTTGAGCAAACTGAAGCGGGAATAAGAGAATCGATAATGTTAGGAAATAGTGCTGAAGGTTTCATTCAAAGATTATCAGAAATGAAATCATTGATGATGCTTGGTTGGATGAAAAGAATGCTAAAGAGAAGTGGTGAATATGCTAGAGAACGTGGTTACAAACGTATCGATATTGAGCAGGTCGTCCACCTTGATGCTTTCCAAATCTAAAGTATCCATTCTTAATACAAGCCTTCATAGGTGGTAATCAAATCGCCGGAGCAAGGAGAGATATCCATGGGTAACATGATTGGAAAAGACGCACCAGAATGGGCAACTGCCGCATACGCAAACGGCGAGAAAACAATAATGAGCAGCAAAGATATGGCTGGAAAATGGTACTTAATGTACTGGTACCCGCTTGACTTCACATTCATCTGCCCAACTGAGATTGTTGGTTTTGAAGCACTCAAAGACGATTTCGCAGACGATGACATAACTGTTATCGGATGTTCAACCGATTCTTGGTTCAGCCACAATGCTTGGTTCGCTGATGAAGACATCTTTCCAGGAGGAGTTTCTCATCCAGTACTCGCAGACACAACTCACAGCGTAACAAAGGCATTTGACATGATGAACAAGGCCATGGGCGTTGGTTTCCGCGGAACAGTCCTAGTCGACCCAGACGGTAAGGTGCAAATGTACAGTATCAACGGTATGGATGCAGGACGCAGTCCAAATGAGATCCTACGCACTTGCCAAGCAACCCAGTCCGGCGGACTTTGTGGCGCTGATTGGAAGAAGGGCGATGGCTTCGCAGCCTGAATAAGGAGGAATGCCCATCGAAATCCTCGATGGCAAGAGTTGGGAGGACTTTCTCTCAACAGGAACAGCATTGTTGATGCTCGGTAAGACTACTTGTGCTTCTTGCAATGAGTGGACGAGTGAATTGGATGGTTGGGAATCGACCCATCCACAATTGAAGATTGCCAAGATTCTACTTGATCAACCTGGACTGGGTAGATTCAAAATCGCCCATCCTTGGGTGGCTGAAGTTGACATGCTACCATGGAATGTCCTATTTATCGATGGTGAAATAGTCAAGCAGTGGGCTGGTAGCGGCACCAGCCGCCTCGAAAACAGATTAGCCAGACTTATCGGTTGAGAGATTTAGTCCAGCGATTTGCTGCCGGCACACCCATAACTTCGATGTGAACATTATCAATACCTTTCTTCTTGGCTAATTTAGTTCGCAAGTATGCCAAGTCAAGAAGGCAACAAGGACATTGTGAGCGACTTGGCTCTATTGCTATACGAAGCAAACCATCATTTAAGTCTACAGCCTTAATATTCAATTCATTCTGACCATGTGGCTCAGGCCATGCCTTCAGTAGGGAAGCAACTTGGAGCAGACTAGCCCGCCGCTTCTTCTCGCTCATAGCCCCACCACTCATCAATCGTCGTTTGATTGCTCCGCTTCCTCGACCGTCAATTTACGAAGACTTCCTTCAGCTTTCGCTAATTCCTCACTACAATCGGCAAGCAATTTTTTGCCTTCTTCAAATAAGGCAAGAGTTTCCTCTAATTCGCTTTCTCCAGTATCGAGCATTCGCACAATTTCTTCTAATCTCTGTATTCTTTCGTTATATTTCATATCAATCATCATCCAAAGGTGCAACGGATAATTCTCCGTCGTGGAATTGTAATTTCATTGATGATTGACTTGCAGCAGCAGCAGCAGTGCGAATGACCATGCCATCCTCGCCCTTAACCATGCTATAACCGCGTTTCAAAACGGCATGTGGATTGGTGAATTCAAGCACTGTGGAATAGCGTTGTAGCTTTTGGCGCTCAGCATTAAAGCGAGAAGTAGTCAGGCGGGTCAAGATATTATTCAACATTAACAATGATTCTCGAGCCTTCCCCATGCCGATAAGAGGGGCAGAAGCAAGACGCAGTTTGAGGTTGTGCAATCTCTCTTTTCGTCGAGACAACCAGCGATTCAATCCGCCTTCCAACCTGCTACTGAAATCATCGATCATGATATCATGGTCACCACGTATTGGGATGACCATCTCCATGGCATGGGTAGGAGTTGCGGCACGGTGGTCTGCTACTAAGTCAGAAACTAGGTGGTCGGATTCGTGTCCAACTGCTGAAACGATGGGCACTGGTGATTCAAGAATAGCCTCGATGATTGGCTCTAGATTGAACGACCACAAGTCCTCAGGACTGCCACCGCCTCGACCAACCACCACAACTGAAGGAGAAAGAGCATATGCGGCCCTCAGCGCTCTTGGCAGAAGTGAATGAGATTCTTTACCCTGTACGACAGTTTCTATGACAGTACAACGAATATCAGTCCATCTTTCGTCACGTATCCGTAACATGTCTGAGAGAGCGGCTGAATCTGCTCCAGTAACAATGACCACATGTTGAGGGATTGTAGGCAAAGGTCGTTGAAGCAGGTCCAGAGAGCCATTCGCCTCTAATTTGTCAACCAATTTCCTCTTCATTTCTTCAAGCAAGCCAATATTTGTTGAGGCTCTTAGTTGCTCAACCTGAAGTTGCACTCGCCCTTGAGGGGGATAGAGGTCTACTGAGGCGATAATCAAAACTTCCATTCCATCCTCGAGTCCATCTGGGAAATGCATTGCTTTGCCGCGCCAAGCCACACAATCCATTTTTCCATCTTCGTCTTTTAGAGAAAAGTAAGCGTGGCCGCTGGCTGCAACACGGTATTGGGTTAATTCTCCCTTTACTGCTACATTCCTGAATTGTGAGTTGCGAAGTAGGTCGCGTAAGGCATGGGCCAGTTTTCCCACCCTCCATGTATCACTCATCACACCACCACCGTTGTCAGGGGTTCATCAACTACGCGTTAAGCAGATGTTGAAATTGCACCTGCTGCCCATATTCCAATACCATAGGCAAGAATAGTACATAGAATCCCAACAGAAAGAGCCGGAACAAATTCCCATCCGCGCCCCAATAACCAGGGAAGAACTGCGAATAATGCCAATGACGGCAATACTAACCAAAGAATGGATTGCGAAAACTCAGCTATTTTATCTACATCACCAGAGTCTCTCCACAACCAAATAATTGCCATAATAGAGGTTAGAGGTAGCGATATTAGGAGCGCCCCAAAGAGGGATTTCGATTTCGCTAATTCACTCGCAGCAACAATGATTGCGCCACTAAAAATTCCTTTTCCAATCAGACCAAGCCAAGCCATGGTACCCACCAAGGGTACTCACATTCAAAATTATGCTAAGCGATGAGATGAAGTTAGGCGACAAACACGCAGTTGATATGAGCAAGCGTCTGATTCGCCGCATTTGCTTTAGTGGGGGCATCATGTTACTCGTACTCTGCCAGTTGAATTTTCCTTGGGTTGAGGATACAGAAGTGGTACCAACTGGTGAAGACCCAGTCAAAGGAAAGGGTACACTTGGAATCACTCAAGACCCTTGGCAATGGTCAACAACACAGAATTGGGAGAACGGTGAACGCGAGACTTTAATCCGCTCTGCTCGTGCCTGTGAACACCCAAGTATGCAAATAGATGTTGCATCAAATGATGAGTTTGCTACAGCAAGATATGATTTGGGAGCAGGAGACTGCGAGGCAGTCGGCTCAGCAGGTAGGATTTCTGGATACGGCATTTGGGGAGTGCTGATGTTTTCATTTGGCTCATCATTTTTAGGATATATTGGAGGGCGACGAGCAATTCGGGCAAGCCGTTTCATTGTCGCATTAGGAGCAATCGCCATTCTTATTTGGTGGTATACTTCATTTCCTTTCATGCAAGAATATCCAGAGGTTGACCCCTTAGGAGATGGACGGACATTATTCCTAGATATGGAAGTCGCTGAAGGATTTTGGATGGCTTGTGCTGGAACAGGTTTGATCTTGCTGAATGTGTTATTGATGGGGCCGAGGAAACGCAGAGTTGTGGATGATGAAGACTGGTAACTACCTGTCAAGGCTAGCCATGCTATTTATTTCAACGAAGTATATTTATTTTAACGAAGTATATTTATTGCTAAAGGTGCAAAAAAAAGTCCTAAAATATGCTGAAATGCCTGATTTGAAGATTTAAAAACAATTTTTGGTGCTTTAATTAGATAATATAGTTCCTTTCCTCTTAAACACAGTGAAATAATGCTCGCATAAATCATGTGGGTACCCATGCGATACCCGTCAATAC
>DUDM01000038.1 GCA_012959275.1 Candidatus Poseidoniales archaeon | reverse complement strand
TAAAATTTTTTATTTTGGTAAATTCGGGCAAATTATAGTTGTATTTTTCGTAAAAATCCTCATATAGTCATTCAATCCAACACCCTTTATGAAACAAAATGCCCTACTGACTTTGGCCCTACTTCTCGCAAGCACAATGATTGGTTGCATTGGAGGAGATGATGACACAAGTTCTGAAACAACAGACGATGATGGCGAGACTCCACAATCAAATAACGTAGATATTACTGGCTTTGCTTTCAGCCCAGAAACTTTGACCATCTCAGTTGGCGATACGGTTACCTGGACCAATAAGGAGAGCGCTACTCATACTGCTACTGCTGATGACGGTGAATTTGACTCTGGCAATCTTGGCAATGGTGATACTTTTTCCCACACCTTCACAACTGCCGGAACCTACACCTATTATTGCAAGATTCATCCTTCGATGACGGCAACTATCATTGTTGAATGATTTTTCAATCAACTAATTCATGGCCAACATACAACAACACAATCGCCACTATTGACATAACCCTTTGCAGGTGAAGGAGCCTTGCCCCTTTTCTGAATTCTTTCGGTGGCCATTTCCACTGCATCAGAAAACCACTGAAGATGAGCATCCAGATACCAGCCATTCCAGCCCACAAGGTCCAATGCCATTCCAGTGCGATACCATGGGCAGTTCCTACAACTGCTGCAATCACTCCTAGCCAATTATGAACCTTCATGAATCGCCGATTGAAGATACCGAGTTTTTTCTTGAATGGCCTTGGTTCGGTATTGAAGAGATCTGGGCCGTTCTTTCTGAGCCATTTGAAAGATGGCTTCCAAACTGCAATTGAAAGAGTTGCTACAAGGAAGTAAAGCGCAACTTCACCGAGGTCTTCTGCATCAACTCCGAGGATTTTTTCATCATCATCATCATCATCATCAGCAAGCGCTGAAGGCATGAGTAGAAGCATCATTACTCCGAAGAGAACAAAGAGCCTTTTTTTGAGCATGTCTTGTCGTCCAACCTTTGGTTGATAGGTCTATCTATCACATCCGAGGCTTTGATTCATTGAACCCTCTCGCCTATGCATGGCATTCACTGCAACACGTCGTGTCGACTTCCCGATGCTGGACAAGGCGGGCATCATGTATTACCCAAATTATTGGGACATGGCCCATCGTTTTTTTGAGGAGTCTTGGCTTGATATATGTGGGGTTTGTTATCCTGATATTTTGGACGAATGGAAGTTAGGATTCCCAGCAGTTTCAAATGAATGCAAATTTCTTGCACCATTACGTTATGGTGAAAATATCCATTGTACGTTGTGGGTATCTTCAGTCGGTAATTCAAGTATTACTTGGGAGTATTCCTTTTCTAATGGTGAAACCGAAGTTTGGCGAGCAACCGTAGTTACCGTTTGTGTTGATATGGACACCCTACAACCAGAACCACTCCCCGACTCCTTGAAAGAGGACCTTCTTGCGTGTGCTGAAACAGAGGTGTGAAAGATGTCGGACATCGGTAGCATGAGAATTGAAAATGAAGTTAGTGGGCCGATTCTTGTTGCCCCTGAAATACCTGTACGCCCGAACACCGTCATTCCTGTTTTGGTAGGGTTGATTTTAGTGATGGTTGGAGTTATTGTTGCTTATGATGGATATTTTAACATCCAAAACCAAGGTGAACCTAACCTTAATTCAGAAGAAGAAGCAGCATTATTGCAAAGTTTGAAGGCCGGAGGAGAAGATATCACTGCAAAAGATGTTCAGGATTTCCATGATGATTTACGGCATGCCAAATATTACTGGTACATGGGAGTAGGTTGGATTATAGGTGGCATTTTGCTATTTGCTGGTGGAGTTCAATTATTGCGTAAGAAAAGTATTGGAGCAAAACTTGGACTTGGAGGAAATGGAGTATTGTTAGCAACTGCTGTCATCACGTACAATTTGTCTAGCGGCCCTGCTGCGGCTATGAGTAGCTTGACATCTCTGACATATCTTGGAGTATCGGTGGTTTCAGCAATATGTTCCTTGTGTTGCGGACTATTTGCCGCATTCCCGATATTGCACCGTTCTGGTAAAGCATCATTGGATGTTTCAGTAGTTCCTGCATCGATTGGAGTTGACACTCATAGTTTGATTTCAGAATCTGAAGAATAATTCCGATTTATTCTTCCTCATCGGGTTTTCCCCACTTCTTACTAAGGGCCTTGATTAGATCATCGTCCATTTTGGCATTCCACCAGTCGCTACCTTCCCAGATTGCATACCTACCTCTGATTCCTCGCAAGTCTGCTCCTTTGAATTTACAATTCCTGAAGTTGGAGATGTTGAGTTTTGCTTTTCGCAGGTCCGCGCCTCTAAAGTCACAGTTATCGAAGGCCGACTTCATCAGGTCGGCTTCTCTCATACTGGCTCTTTTGAAGTTAGAGTCAGAGAAGTCTGTCTCGCCTAAATCAGCTCTGATTAGAATGGCTCTTTCAAAGTTAGAATTAGGGTGTTTCCTACCTCGAAGACTTGCTTCAGTCCTACCTTGGTATGACCAATCAATGGGCTCCCCTTCCTCTGGAAGGGAATCGTCCATTTCATGCACCTCAGTAGCGTGAACGCCTATCTAAGTGCGCTCTGCCTTCTGGTGTTATGACTGCATAGCGGTTTTTGTCATGAGCACTCGGTGGTATGCTCAAGAAGCCGCGCTCTCGTAGCCTGTTTAGGTAAAGCGAAAGATTTCCTGGTGATAGAAGGCCCGCGTCTTCAAACAAATCCATCAATACCCTCGGAGGTGAATCGTTAACCCCTTCCACATCCCTAAGGTAATGAAGAGCAGCCAGTACTTGGTCAGGCTTCTTTTGCAGATTACAATTATCGAGTAAGGCCTTGAATGCTGTACCTCTTGCTGGAAGTCCTGCGCGCTTTGCTGCCTCAACTGCGGCCGCTATTGCCCCCTCTCTTGCATTGCGAACCTTTGCCAATGCGGTGGACCAATCTTCATCTTCGCGTAGTTTGAGTATTGCATCATCAACTTCGTGTTGCGCCCCCGAGACATCGATTTCGATGTCGCCTACTTTGATGTAGATTCTACTGTTGATTTCTTCGTCATCGCTCATCGTTTGCATCCCCTTTGACTGATGCGTCGTCCCATGACCTTTCTTTAACTATTACTGAAGGTATGTTTGCTCGCTCCATAGTAACCTATTGAGTAAATGGACCTTCTTCATGCCTTCCCTTGTTTTAACCTGTGACAGTGTGGGACTGTGTGCGATTATGGCAAAACCTTCTTAGTTTTGGAAGTTAATAATTGAGAGGGAAAACGAACCCATCTAAGTGTAATAATAATTCCCCTTTTCAGAACATTACCCCCCCTTTATTGTAAATCAGTTACTTGGCGCGCAGGCGTAAGCCACATGAGGTAGTGCGCGACTCCACCTACTACGGGTGAATCATATGACCTCCTCTGGCCCCCCTCAAAATAAGCAAAGAAAGAGCGCATTAGCGCTTACATTTTTGATGTTAATACCATCACTTTTGGCACTTGTACCAGTTAGTGCAGATGCTGGAGATGGCTCATTAACCCATTTTTCAGGAGGCCTTTCTGCAACTACAGTTCAGTTGAATGCAACAGGTTATGTAACTACTGCATCTATCGACTCTCCAAGAAATATTACTTACCAAAGTGCCACCTTCGAAGTTTCATACAATGATGACGACCCATCCCCTGGCCGTATTTGGCTCGATATTAATGAGGATGGCAGCGAAGAATGGGCTTGGAATAGTACAGGAATGGGTGGACTTGGTTTACAAACTGAATTTAGCAACGGAGGAATTAATGAATCCATCAGCGTCTCATCCGGAACTTCAACTTCATTGGGTTTCCACATACCAAGTTCTGCTCAAATCACATCATCTTCAATGAATGCCAGTTTTATTCCAACCCTTGGGGGTGGTTTGTACTCAATTGGTGAAGTGATGGCTTTAGAATTAGCGGATATTAACGCTGATGGAGATATGGAGATCATCATTCTTTCCAATCAACCAAATGGTAATTCAAGTGCCAATTTGTCTATTGGATGGATGGATTGGGACTCCACTAATTCTAATATGAGTAATATTTCTTGGGTTGAGACATGTGCTAACGGTACTGATTTGAGAATAGGTGATGTCAATAATGACAGCATGGCAGATATAGGAGTAACTAATTTTGATGATTCTTCAATATGTATCCATATGAGTGATGTAAATAGAGTTGGATATAATTCCACTTTTGATAACGTTTCACTTTTAGCAGCAACTCTGGATGTGGAGTTCGCTGATATGGATGGCGATAATTTTGATGATTTAGTTTCAATTCATGGAACTGCGGACCTTGCGCTTAGACAATACCATAATTCCACTGGTGCTTGGGGAGAAAACCAAACTAAGATAATTGAATCTAATACATCTGTGGGAATGCCGGCTCAATTGACCGACCTAACAGCGGGGGAGTTGAATGGAACAGGTACAGGCTGGACTGCTATCGTCTCTGATTCAGAAGACTTTGTTTCAACATATTTATGGGATATAACTAATGGAATGTGGTCAACTAAAATATCTAGTTTTGACGGAATAAAGTCAGAAATGCAAATTCATGATATTGACAGTGACGGGTATTTGGATATCTTTGGAACTACTGATTTGGGCCACACAGTTTCGATGTACAATGGATCAGCATGGAGTGTTAGCAGTGGAAGCATTATTAATTCAATGAATGCAACAATTGCTGATGCAGATATGGATGGAAATATGGATATCATCACGCCTCTAACCGGTGTAACAGATGGTAGTGATTCCACTTTCGTTGGTCAACTGGTTGTTAGGAGCCTAAATTCGAGTGGCGCGGGAAATCAATCCTTGACATCATTTGCCCCAGTCACTGCCCCGACTAATGTCAGAATCGTCGACCTTGACGGTGATGGAAGAGTTGAACACATTATTGCGGGCGGGGAATCAAATCCTGGAATCTTCATCGCTGGGTGGCACCACTTTTCAATCGATATTGACCAAGATGGAACACCGGAAGGCAACATTACTGGCTATTCTGGTGATGGTCTTGCAGGCCAAGTGCCGCTGGAATGGAGTGATATGGCAAATGAGATTAAAGATGCAATTGATATTCTACAACCGAATGCAGCAATTGCTCAGGATTTTTGGCAGAATGATTACTTTACAATAACCACAAACGTAGATGCTGGAGGTGCTGGGATAGTATTACTTGAGAATCTAAATCTCACTTACGATGTATCTTTCACGGTTAATTACAACCCATATGCTTCAGGAAATCTGAGCAATAGTTTGAATCAGCAAATGCAGGCAGGAACTGGATTTTTCAATATCACACTTCCGTTCAATTCAACCTCCTCTGGAATCATTTCAATCAAGAATTTGGCAGCCCCATACATTGCAGGTGCTCCTCAATTAGAACGGCCTCCAACTCCCGTTGTTAATTTGGTGAGCGTTGATGAACAAATGGTTGAATTCAATTGGCAGGATCTATCACTTTTTGGTCAGACTTTCTTAAATTTCCAAGTATTCAGAGTAGTTAATGGTACTGAACTTGACCTTGCAATTCATGAAATTTCGAGTGCCCCATTGAACATGACCATTGATACCACCATCAGCCCAGGGATTACCTATGATTACTATGTTCGCTCTCTTCATGAGTATGGAGTTGCAAGTAATTTATCAGAGGTATTGACCGTTTCAGTTCCATTCCCGGGATTAATTACACAAATTGATGCAACTGTTATCGATAAACCAAGTGATGAAGGAGGTTGGTTGAATATCACATGGCCAGCCCCATCTACATCAACTCTTGACCATTTCGACATCTATGTCTCGACTAGTGCATTTTCCAGTGTATCTGGAATGACTCCCGTCGCCGTCGTCGGTCAAAACAATCTAAGTGTGGAAGTCAATATTTCCTCTGAAGGAGAAATAGTTGATGGAACTCAATATTGGGCAGCCAGTGTTGCGGTAGATATCTATGATAGATATCAAATGGATGTCAATTCAGATGGCCCTGTAATGTCACGAAATGATAGCCAATTATCTTCTGAAATCAGTGTTTTCATAACCAGCACGGATGAAGATTTAGATGGCAGCACTCCTTTAACAATTAGCAGGGGGATGCCACTGCAAGTTATTGTCAGTCTATCGAGTGCCGATACTCCATTACAAAATTCTAATTTAACTCTTGAAATGACATCTGATAATAGCGATTGGAATAGGAATTATTCTGGCAATTCAGGATTAGATGGCGCTTGGACAGCCATCGACATTGATGACTTTGATGATGTAATTATGGACAACCATGTTGTAGAAGTAATCACAATTTCAGTTTCCTACGCTGGATTTTCAGGAGATGAAGCAAATCAACCCCTTTCAGCAAGCGTTCAAAGTGCTTCCTTGGATGTTGAAGCCCATGCATCATTTACAATAACAAGCACTGATTTGAGGGTTGATGAAGACGGTGAATTTATTGTTGTAGCCTCTTTACTTTCGGACTCGCCAGCAGACCAAGCAGCAGTTTCTGAAGCGGTAGTGGTGGAGTATGAAATATTCAATGAAAGCATATTAGATTCAGGTAATACCGCCTTCCTCACTGACGGTACAACTTCAGTTAGTATCGACTCATTGCCTAATGGCGGAGATGTAACGATGATATTGACAGGAATTCCAGATTGGTTAATCGTTGATTCACAAAATGAAAGCATCTCTGTCAGCCCACCATTGCCTGAAGAACCTGAAGAAAATAACACCCCTGTGGACCTAATCAATCCAACAATAACTTGTGATTCAGTTTCATTACCTGCCAAAGATCCAGGAGCAGCAAATTCTAGCAAGTGCAGTATTCACAACCCAAATGACTTCCCAGTTGAGCTTAACTGGGGTAGTTCTACTGATTGGATGGGTTCAGAATCAATTTCAGTATCAATTCAACCCAGCACTGTGAATGTTGCCAAATACGGCGATTATGACTTTGCTCTGCGTTTTGATTGGAGCGGTAATATTTCGGATTTAACAATAGGTGTAAACAGCTTCACACTCAGGGGCAACCTCGAGTACGAAGGCGAAACATCACAATTGAATCATACCCTAACTTGGCAATTAGTTGACCAAGATGATGGCCAAGAGGTAATCACTCCAGAACCTGGCAACAATAATTCAGGTGCCGAAGACAATGCAACCCTTGAGGATAATGCCAGTGCTGGTGGAGATAGTAACTTCCTTACCTACGCTCTTTATGCTGCAGGCGGCATTATCGGCCTTGGAGTGATTGTCGTTTCAGGTAGCATGCTATTCGGTGGAAAGGCAGATTTGGACGACGACGATGATGATGATGACGATGACGATGACGATGACGATGATTGGGAAGGTTCATTCTATGATGACGATAAACCAACGGGAAGTAAAGCACTTTCACGTGTCAGTAGACCTGATACGGTAAAATTCCAAGAGCGACGCAACAAACCAGAACCAGAACCAGAACCAGAATCCGAACCAGTGGCCGAGGAATATTATACAGATGACGAATACGATCAGCAAGATTCTGGAGAGTGGGAGGCTGATGCTGGTGATGATGGAGTTACAGTCGATGAAGATGGAACTGAATGGTGGGAAGATGATGACGCAGTCTGGTGGTACCGTACTCCTGAAATGGAAGATTGGGCCCTTTTCGAAGAGTGAATCAAATTTTCATTCATACGCAATACATTTGACTGCCCGCTTTAGCAGAGTTGACGAGGGAGTATCATGAATGAGCAGGCAGAGGGCGCCTACGCCTTGGTTCTCCACGAAGGTGCAGACCCTGAAACAGGAGGTGTTGCCATCTGTGGATTCTCCACTGTTGGCATGGTTGGTGTTATCGCTGCAAGTCATATCATCTCTTCACTCGGACTGGACCATTTGGGAACTGTCTTGAACAAACATTTTCCCGCTATCGCCTTGGTCCATGATGAAGTCCCAAAGCATCCCGTCAGGGTCTATCAAGGCAAAGGAGTTGGAGTATTTACTTCTGAAATCCAATTCCCTGCTGAACATGATGTAGAGTTTGCTAATACCGTTCTTGATTGGTATACGCGGGGTGGATTTGAGCGCCTGATTATCGTTGATGGTCTAGTCCGACAAGAAACTACTACTGGAAATGGTGGCCTTTACGGCATTGGCTCGATTAAGCAAAGCCGCCAAAGATTGGCCGACAATGAAATTGAAAAGATTCAGCAAGGTGTTATCGCAGGAATTGCCGGCCATCTCCTTTCAGAGGGTGACCGCCGTGGACTGGATATTACAGCATTATTAGCAGAATGCAATCCGATGTACCCTGATGCTAGAGCAGCTGCTTTGGCAGTAGAAGCCATCGCTGATTTGACCGGTATGGAAATCCCTCTATCTGGATTAATTGAAGATGCTAGAAAGATTGAAGATAGTGTCAAAGAAGTCTTTGAGAAAGCCCAAACGATGCTTCCAGCGCCAGCGGATAAAGACGATGAACACGATCCGATGATTGGGTGAGGTGTTATTCAATGAGTGAAGAGAGCGAGAAATTCCTCAAAGGTTTAGTCGATTCTGCTGCTAAGATAACTCCTCATGAAATGGTTGAAAAATTTGAAGATGCAGTTGCTGCAATTTCAGCAGGACGGGGAAATATTGCTTGGAAAGATGGCCAACCAGTAGGGGGGAGCATCTGGCAACCAAAGATTAGATGGCACGCGGATTCACGTTGTGCCCACGTTTTTATTGATGTGTCAGGACTTACTCAAGATGGCATCACAATCGAGGCAAGAAGTCGAGGCTTGAGTTTGGTCTTTCAAAGAACTAAGGAAATAATCCATTCAAATGGTGAATTTCATAGCCATCAAGAAAGCAGTCAACGTATTATCGACCTTGGAATCGAGATTAATGCAGATACTGTTGAAGCCATAGTTGAGGGTGGAATCATGCATATTCGTTGCCCAAGAGATATTAGTGGCGTCAAAGTTGTTGACATCAACTGGCAGGATGATTCTTGAAAATTTCCTGACAAACTTCGCTGATTACAGACCATGGAGCGTCGGTTCTGATAGCTGGAACTTGTAAAACTGCAGGCGCAGCGAGATGTCCTGCAGCGGTCAGCAATTCTACTAATTTACTTGGAGATGGAGGTCCCGGAATATCAAGTAGTCGGGGTAATTGGTCTACTGGTATGATTATTTTGCAGCCTACTCCAGAAGCGGATTCTGCTAGCCCTTTCACACTCCTCGCAACATGTTGTTTCGATTGTTCAGAGTCTGAGGCGCAAACTTCCTCGGCCTTTTCAACTGTCAATCTTGACATGATATCCTCGTTTCCAATTGCTCCAATCCAAAGAGGCCCACTTATTCTGCCTTCAACAAGTGCTGGCGGCAATTCAAACGGCAACATACAACTTAGTCGTGGCTGAAACGGTTCATCGATTGGATGAAGTCCAGCATCCATCGAGATTTGTAATTCTTCAGGAGTTGGAAGATGGATGCGCCACCCCATAGATTTTTGGAAAACACTAGCCTCCTCCTTTGAACGCCTGACTAGTACAGTTGCCCGTACATGATGGTCATCAAACATTACCAACAAGGGCTCGATAACTCTGTCATGGCGTGCAGCGCAGCGAGCAATACTCCCCAACAAGACTCTCATCGCGGTATCATGACGTAGGTCATCTACCACTGCCATTGCATCGTACCTTCTCCTTCCGGAGGAGGTTGCAGAACCAGTTAGGGCCGCAGTATCAGTTGCACAAACATCGACTACGGCGGTGCGGGCACAGGATTGCATCGCAACGTCAAGAAAAGGAACTGGCGAGCCAAATGGGTCTATGTCTATCCATTGCCAACCAGATTCAAGAATGCTGATTCGAGCATCACCTTGCTTAATTTCAAGTTGGCCAAGAGTAGGGTTTTCCTGCTGATTTGCTCTTGCCCAAGATACTGCAGTTTCATCTAAATCATTTGAGACAATTATCAATCTGTCAACCAATGATTGAGGGATTTCATTTAACCAACGCCTTGAGCGAATACTTGTTGCAGCAAGGGCATCGATAATTCTGATTTGAGCATCGGGCTTCACTAACCAATTATTTTCCAATGCATCATTGAGCATCAACACACTTCGAGTCCTACTTCCGGCCATTGCAGGATTGAGAAAACCGCTCCCTTCCCTCGCTGCTGGGCCTTTTTGGCTCTCAGGCTTGATTGGAACATTAGTGAGAGTTTTTCCTTCAATAATTTCGGTGCCTGGCCAACCCTCTGGCAATTTAGACAAACTCATTCCACCTTCAATAATGCTGGAAAACAACATCCGGGTGAATATGACTCACCTTGTGTCCATGGGTTCTGACTTCCCCGATAATGGCAACTCCTGACATACGTTGATTTAACCAATTACAAATTTCACCAGCCTGTTTTCCATCTGCGATAATTATCATCCCACATCCCATGTTGAAAGTACGCCACATTTCTCTTTCAGCAACCTTCCCTTGTTGTTGAATCCAATTAAACTCACCGTGAACAGGCAATGGAGAGGAGATATGGTATCCAAGGCTTGGATGAAGGCGAAGCAGATTAGACAACCCACCTCCAGTCACATGACAAATCCCTTTCAATGAATTAGCAGAGCAGCAGCCTCCCTCTCCTCTACTTTCCTCGATTAAATCAACCACTGGGTCAACATAGATTTCAGTTGGATTCATGAGGACTTCACCCAAGGTGATATCCCCATCGGTAAATCTCAAGATATTTCGGCCAGTCAAATCAAATGGCGCCGCAGCATCAAGAGGTGAACCAGATAATTCCAGAACTTTCCTAACTAGTGAGTAGCCATTTGAATGAATTCCCGATGAAGGTAGGCCGATTAGAATATCACCTTCTGAAATGTTTTCACCAGTTATTGCAGCCTCCTTTGGCAGCCAACCTAATGCTGTACCAGATAGGTCTAGTTCGGTTACGATTCCAGGCAGACTTGCAGTTTCTCCACCTGCCAAAGTTACTCTTGCTAGAGCAGCCGCCTCTGCTAAACTTCTACCAAGCGTTTCGTGAACTTTCGGGTCTGGTTTTGGAGTTGCAATATAATCAACAAATGCAATTGGTTCAGCACCCACACAGAGTAAGTCATTGACATTCATTGCCATGCAATCATGGCCTATTCCAGCCCATGCATTCAATATATTGGCCAACTGAAGTTTGCTGCCAACACCATCGGTAGCCATGGCGAGAAGAGAATCGCCGAATTCGACCAATCCTCCAAAGCCACCAGGTAAGTCTACTGGTGCTCCACGAGAACCTGATTTCCTAACTGATTTTGATAAAGCACCGACTAGAGAAGCGACTGCTGCACCTTCCAAATCGATATCAACACCAGAGGATGCGTAGTCAACACCTTCACTCATTAAGCCGGCCGATGGGTAGGCAGTTTTTCACACTGACCATTCACCAAGAAGTCTTGACCAGCCTTGAAACCACTTAGATGATCGCTTAGAATAGAGTTTGTATCGGTGCATGTGCGTGAAGATTTGAGGGCAGTTTCAGGGGCGATTTCATGAATTATTACTCCTTTTGGAGGAGAGTGAATCAATTCAATAGACTTGTTGTACGTGTCGGTTCTTCGCGGAATTAATTTTGCCAAGGCGGGGTATTTTGAAAGTAGAGCCGCAATAAATTTTTGTTCAAAACCAGCACGTTTACGATAGTCCGAAGGCCTGCTTCTTAAAACGATAATTTCACTTGCTCCAGCCTCAATAGCCTGTTGAATAGGAATAGGGGCCACTACTCCGCCATCAAGGAATCTTTGCCCCCTCAATTCAATCGGATTTTTGACAAAGAATGGGAGGGCACCACTGGCCTGAAGACATCGCCCCCAATCGTCAATCTCTGGTTCAATCGTAGTGGCAATTCCGGAATCTACATCAGTGGCCATAATCCAAAACTTACTATTGTTTTCAGATAAATTACGAAGACCTTTTCCGACATCCAATTTATTGACTCTTTCATTCATTTTCCAAAGTGCATCGATATCGATATAATCTCCACCCATCAGAAAACGTCTAGTCGACATGTAAGAGGTATCGATAGCAGAATTAGCCATTACCATAAGGTTTCTAGAGGCTTGTCCGGTGACAAAAGAAGAGAGTATATTTGCACCCGCTGAAACGCCGATATAAAGATCAAAACCGTCAAATCCTTCTTGTTCAAAAGCATCTAATACTCCTGCACCAAAGATAGTGCGCATCCCTCCTCCTTCTGCAACTAATACTCGCATCTTACTCAAGTAGAGAGGGAACAGGCGCTGTACAATATAGTGTAAGTGAATTAGTGATAACCTACTGTTGGCAAATACATCAAGTGTTCAAGACATCAAGGCATGATAGAGGAATGGCAAAGACCTGTCCATCCGGTAGTCGATACTGGAATGAGTATCTTCGAATTCCTCATATCGATGTTCGATGTTCAACTCTGAAAGTCGGTCACAAAGTTGCCTTGTACCAAATTGGATATTGTATTGATCTTGCTGTCCACAATCGATGAAAAGACCCTTTAATTTTTTCAGGTTATCTTGCACATCTTGCCTTTCCAACATGACCACAGGGTCCCACTTTAGCCAATTACCCCATCTCTCTTTGTCCAAAACACAAGTTCTTGAATCTACAGGTAATCGTATTCCTTTTGGTGAGTTTTCATCAGCATCATAGGTTGCAGCCATTGCTAGAATCATCAGGGTGTGGAAATCCTCACCTTTCATCTTGGTAGAATCGCTAATATGTTTGAGAAAACCATCTACCCCATCTCTCTTTTCAAGGGCCATTAATGCTTTAGGAAAGTCCCCTGCAAATAACCGGTCAAAGCCCATGTCTCCAGAATGACAGGCGATGGCGCCCCAGTGTTCTGGATGCAACATACCGTGAACCATTGCTCCATACCCCCCACTCGATTTTCCGAATACAGCTCTACCCTTTGCACCTTGTATCACTGGTAATTCGCTTTCTAGAGTGGGAATCATCTCTTCAATTAGGAAGTCCGCCCAATTCCCCATCGCCTTGCTATTGATGTACTGGTTACCACCAAGTGAGGTGAAGCAATCTGGTAATGCTAAGGCAACCGGCCCCATTTTACCTGCTGCTACAAGGCGGTCCAACCTTTGAGGAAGTGATTCTTGAAATGGTTTCCAATTACTGTGAGCCTTGCCGCTACCAGTAAAGCCAACCAAATCCACGAAAAGAGGTAAATCAGCATCTTGCCAGCCTTTACAAAGGTAGATTTGTACTTCTCTTGATGTTGGGTCACCTAGCATATTTCCAACAAGTGACTTTGAATTGATGGTGATTGTTCTGAATTCACCCTGCACAGGTGAAAAAGGGTGGTCGGGCATGTTGCTCATATGAGTCGAGTAGGGGCCTGCATTTCAAGTCAACACAAGAGTTCTGGCGCTGATTCAGCAAATCACCTTTCACCTCAAAAAAAGGCTATTTTCTTTCCTTCGGAAGAAATTTATGAAGACAAAAGACAGACGTCTAAGCAACCATATCTCCAGTGGAAACCAAGGGGTATAATCGCTATACTGATAAGCAATCAACCGCGGCCATACTCCCCCCACAAGGAGGCCATGCTATGATTCAAGAATTTGACCTGCCAGCCCGTTGGCGCAGTTTCCTTGAGGAATATATGTCCGAGGAAATTAATGCCTTGGCGATGATGTGGCCAAAACTTAGGAGTTTAGCAGTTGAATATCATCAAATGGAAACCTTTGACCCTAAGTTTGCCGTCGATTTACTAGAAGCTCCCGCCATCCACCATGATGCTTCAGAAACTGCATTACGACTTTTATTACAAGAATCAGGAAATGATTTACCAGCCTTCGTTCGGGTATCAGGACTTCCAAGTGATCATAGTCTGCAAATCAAGGAATTACGTGCAGACCATATCGGAAAAATGGTTGGCTTAGAAAGCATAGTAACCAAGATTTCAGGTGTTCGCCCTAGAATTCACGAAGGTGTATTCCGATGTGCCATGTGTGAAGGCCTTATTTTCATTAAACAACCAAATGAACAGGAATTAATTGAGCCAATTGAATGCTCAAGAAATTATGGAGGATGTGGTAAGAATAAGAAAGAAACCCGCTTTCACCTCGTTGAAAAGAAATCAACTATGATTAACAGCCAGTTCATAGAAATCCAAGAACCTCCTGAAAAACTGCGCGGAGGAGCCCAACCCCAACGCCTACTTGCCATTGCAGAACATGATGTTGCAGGAGTTCTAAACCCCGGAGACAGAGTTACTGTAAATGGAGAATTATTCGTTAGAAGTCAGCGCAAGGCTGGAAGAGAAACTCCGATATTCGATATTTTCCTCAGAGTACTTTCCTTGGAAAGACAGAATATTCCTCTTGAGGAAGTCAATATCCAACCTGAAGATGAAGAAACTATCATAGAAATTTCCAAGAGAGACGACCTTTACGATTTAATGAAAGGGAGTATTGCACCCTCCATCTTTGGTTTTCCACGAATTAAAGAGAGCCTCTTACTACAATTATTTGGAGGAGTCGCCAGAAAAAATTCAGATGGAAATAGAAACCGTGGAGACATCCACATCTTATTGATGGGAGACCCAGGGGTGGCAAAATCCCAATTATTGAATTACATGTCAAATCTCTCACCTAGAGGCCGATTCACCAGTGGGATGTCTGCCTCTGCGGCTGGTCTAACGGCTGCAGCAGTTCAAGATGCATCTGCCGATGGTAGGTGGACATTAGAGGCAGGAGTTCTCGCCCTTGCAGACCAAGGATTGGCCGCTATCGACGAATTCGATAAGATGAGCCAAAACGACCGGTCAAGCATGCATGAAGCGATGGAGCAGCAGAGGATTTCGATTTCCAAGGCCGGCATTAATGCAACACTTTCAACACGTTGTGCGGTATTAGCAGCAGCCAATCCAAAGGCTGGTCGTTTCGACCCAGTCAGCGAAGTTCCATTCACTTCGCAAGTAAATATGAGCCCACCTTTACTATCGAGATTTGATATCATTTGGTTAATCACAGATAACCCTGTAGAAGAAGCTGACCGGCGCATTGCAAGTCATATTATTTCCAACCGCTTATCCGGAATTAGTGAACAAAGAATTGAGGAGGGTTTGGACATGGATCCTTCCGAAGGTGCTTCAATCGAAGGAATGTCAAGGAGTCACGACGGTTCAGAAGTACTCGGTCAAGATTTATTCCGAAAATATGTTGCTTATGCCAAGCGAAATATTAACCCAATAATCGATGAGGATGCACGACAATTATTGACAAATTATTACGTTGAAACACGTAGGTTAGGAGGAGAATCTCGTGATAGTGTTTCGATAACAGCGCGTGCTCTTGAAGCCCTTGTGAGATTAACAGAAGCCAGCGCAAGAGTGCGTTTGTCTAACAAAGCAACTACAGATGATGCAGATAGAGCCATCCGAATAACAAGGACTTGGCGCCACGGATTAATGGGGGAGAACTTTGATGAAACGACCATGCAATCAGGCGTTAAAGCCACAAAACGCAACACTTCTCTTGAATTAATTAGATTCATCAAAGATGAATATGACCGCACGAAAAAACCTGTATTGATGAAAGACATATTGAATTTCTGTGAAAAAACTGCAATCGAAACTGGGCCTGTAGAAGAAATCCTAGAGTTTCATGTGAAGAAGGGTGAGATTTATTTGCCGCAAGGATACGGCACATACGCTCCTATGGAATGATGAAAACTCAATAGGCTGGACATATTCCAAAATATGTGGGGAGAGCGCATGCACGAATTACCCGGTGATGTTAGCGATGCAAACGCATTGGACCCTGCTAGCCTCGGCTTCATGTGTGGTATAGAAATCCATCAGCAATTGGCCACTGGCAAATTGCATTCAAGGCAAGCAGGCCAACTTCACGATGTAACCATTGACACCTTGCCACAATCTTGGCCTCAGTTTTCTCGTCGCCTTCGCGCCACCTCTGGTGAAGGAGGTGCAGTAGATGTTGCAGCACGTTTTGAATCAAGAAGAAGGCGTACATTCGTCTATGCACAATCTCCTAATTCCGGATTAATTGAGTTAGATGATGCACCTCCGTTGGGCCATGATGAGGACGCTCTCGACATATCCTTGACAATTGCAGATATGTTATCGATGAAACCAATCCCACTATTACAAGCGATGCGTAAAACTGTAGTTGACGGCTCAAACACATCTGGCTTCCAACGAACAACTTTGGTAGCAACAGATGGAGTATTGCCTCTGGATGAAGGAGACATCGGAATCGACGTTCTTTGCCTTGAAGAAGACAGCGCTCGAAAGTTGGAAGCCAGAACAACCGATGCTGGAGAAGAAGTAGTTTGGAACCTAGACCGATTAGGGATTCCATTAGTTGAATTGGCAACTGCACCCGATATAAAAAACCCCGAACACGCCAAAACTACCGCCTTTGCGTTGGGAACCTTGCTTCGAGATACTCGCAGAGTAAGAAGAGGACTCGGCTCAATACGTCAAGATTTGAATGTCTCAATTGGCTGTGGGGATAGAGTAGAAATCAAGGGCTGTCAAGACCTTTCATGGATTCCGCGCATCATTTATCTCGAGATGGCCCGACAATTGCATTTCTATCGCCTATCGAATGAACTTAGAGAATTAATGGAATTGCCGCAACTTCCTGATGACAGAAGAAATACTGATGCAACTGTAGAAATAGAAGTCGCAAAGGCTGTGGCGGAAAAAATCCCATTGAAAATAAATGATGTTTCCACCATTTTTAGTGAATCAACTTCCAAGATGGTTAGCCAATCATTAGATTCTGGAGCAGTAATGTTGGCGGTTTCACTTCCACTCCTTGCCGGAAAATTAGGAGTAAAAGAAATGGATAAGGAAGGCGCACAAATGCCACGTCTTGGAAGAGAACTGGCAGGGGCAGCAAAACTGGCCGGAGTCAAAGGAATATTCCATTCAGATGAATTGCCCGCATATGGAATTGGCGAGGAGGAAGTCAAGAAAACTCAAAGTCTACTTAATTTAGATGAAACAGATGCTTTTGTCCTTTGTATTGCACCAAAATGGCAGGCCGAATTAGCCCTTGAATCGGTCATTATGAGGGCCCGAGCAGCATGGCATAGAATACCGCAGGAAGTTCGCAATGTTGTTGTCAAAAAGGGAGCACCTGAGGACGGAACTACCGGCCCTATGCGGCCCTTGCCAGGGGGCGCTAGGATGTACCCTGAAACCGACGTCGCTCCAGTAGTATTGACTGCTGAACGATGGCAAAAAGTATCTGAAAATCCGCCATTGAGGGGAGCAGAAAGAGCAGCAAGGTTGGCTGCAACCAATCTAAGTGAGGATCAAGCCAAACAGATTCTTGCAAGAGAATTAGACGATGTATTGATTTCAGGAGCGGAAGGCAGTGATGGGTTTCCGGCAGTATCTGGGAAAGCATTTGCAACTATTCTGTTGATGGGTTTAGATGGAATCCCAAATAATCTGCTCAATGCAATGATTCATCTTAGAGAAGTGGATGCAATCGCAAGAGATTCGGAAGAAACTCTAGCTCGGGATTTACTCGACGGTGGCGCATGGAAAGAAGAAATGACTCAGCAAAGTA
This sequence comes from Candidatus Poseidoniales archaeon, assembly GCA_012959275.1. Lineage (GTDB taxonomy): Archaea > Thermoplasmatota > Poseidoniia > Poseidoniales > Poseidoniaceae > UBA226. The sequence goes on along the minus strand of DUDM01000038.1, from coordinate 1,447 downwards.
AGGTGGCATTTCTCGATATTGCATCACAGCGTGCAGTTGAATTAGGTTTGGAGCCAGCAGATGCAGGGGCGTTACAAAGCCTCATTGAATCACTAGTAGCAGAGCGCCTAGACTTTGTTAAGGAAAGGGGAATGGCCGCTATTGGCCCTCTTATGGGGATGGTTATGGCACAAGCAAAAGGGGCAGACGGAAAGGAAGTTAGTACAATTCTTCGTCAGGTAATTAGCGATAACACCTGAGGTATGAAAATGCGGATGAAGTTATATTTCATCATCACCACATTAATGATATCAACAATTCCTTTGGTAAGTTCATCTTCAGAAGAACAAATAATCATTGATTTAGATAGAGGAATGATTTCCACAGCCCCAGTTATTTCTGGGGATATATTCCTAGTCAAATCAATTGGTTGGTTAAGCGCCTTGGACCTTGAGAGCGGAGAGGAGTTATGGGCAGTCGAACATCAAACACCGCACTTTTTTGAGACATCTCCACCTTTGGTCATTGGAGAGATAGTTGTTACAGGATGGACAGATGGAGTGATTTCGGCTCATAATTTAGAAAACGGAAGTGAAATTTGGAGCCTTGAAACAATAATGAAGGGATATGGGATCACGGGTTCACTGCTCCTTGAAGGAGATACAATACTTGTACCAACTGACCATGGAGTTCTATCTCTTTACCATTCTAATGGAAGTATTGATTGGAATGCATCTACTGAAGAATCCACATTTTACCGTAGTTCCCCCCTTCGATTTGGAAATGATGTGTTGTTAGGGGGGGAAGATGGTAGGGTATTTGGCATCAATGAATCAGGGAATAATTATTGGTTGGAGCCCCCTTCTTCAATTCTAAATCCATCTATAAGAGGAAAGATAGTTTCCATTGGCCAGAGATTGCTAATTCCAATCCAGTCTGAAAGCGGAGGGGGGTTAGTTGAAGTCTATGAGGGCCAATCAATCATCCATCCAATTTCAGGTTCTTTGGCAATTCTATCGGAACAAGATGGATTCATAATAATGGCATCCACAGAAAAGACAGTCCTCTTTGATTGTATATCTTGGTGTGTTGAAGTTCAAGAATTAACTAACGAACCCGTTTCCGGTGAAACTCAATTTCTGGAGAATGAAATAATTCTCCCAGTTAATTCTGCAGAGGGAAAATGGTTGTTATTCAGACCTAGTTGTCAGGCGGAAAACTGCACTTGGAAGTTGGCAGAAACTATCTCTCCAAAGCACACCCAATTCCTAACCGCAAATTTGGTGATGACAGATAATGCAATAATCATGGTAAATGATGCAGGGTGGGTCGAAGTCATCATAAAGAAGCAACTGGAAGAGATTATCGAAGAAGAAGAAGGTGACTTTTCGCAAATTCCATGGTGGTTTTTGTTAATCAGCGGAGCACTATTTATTCTCTTGGGAGTTAATAACGAGTCCATGAAATA
>DUDM01000037.1:18494-20302 GCA_012959275.1 Candidatus Poseidoniales archaeon | reverse complement strand
TTTCAAAGGGCCCCCCTCTGTATTGCAATCGGACACCAATCAATTGAAGAAATATGTGAGCCTCGGGAATACCATGCCGTTCGAGGAATATTTGCATCCAGTGCTGGCGAGACATTTTCCACCAGATATGGTTAATGAACTCAAGCAACACAATTGCCCTTCGGATGGTGCAGATCGAATTTATTATGCATTTAGGGGATTAATAGATAGTGGCGAATTATCTGACCTAGCAGAACTAATCGATAGTTCTATGGAAAAAAATCGCAGAATCTATGCAGATCAATATTGTGGTTGTACATTACATCAAATATTAACGGGGGCAGAGAATGCTGACTTTGTGTGGGAGGAAGTTGATTCTGCATTTAGAAGGGTAATTCAACGCCATAATAGTAAACAGCAATCTGTACCACCTCCTCCGGGTTTTAATCTCGATGAAAGCCATTGGCAAAAAATCGAGCAACTCGCAATTTCAAATCTTCGATCAAATGATTGCTATAGATGGCTCCGAATCATCGCAGAAATTCCAGGACCAAGAGAAAAATGCGTGAATGCAATAAACGCAATCATGAGTCTGGATACAGAGTGTTTTGCAGAGTCTAACATGGGTCATCTATGTAAAGCAATCATCAACCATTGTGGGTCAAATGCTTGTGCATTGTTAGAAGAACTTCTTCGCACACACGATTTTGGTTATGGTGGCGAGCATTGCGCCAAGGCATTGGCTGAAATCGGCTATTGGCGGCATATTACATTTTTACAAGAAGAAGTAGGGGCAGACGAACTTGCAGAAAAACTGAGATTCCGATTGATTGCAAATGGCTCATCGTACATTGAATCGATTCACAATATAGAATTTAGTGAAGAAGAAATTAATCGTGAAATCATGGCCTTGCAAAATGAAGAGTTAAGAGCAGAAAAAATGCAACAAACATCACTTCAGGCCCAACTTACAGGACACATACGAGCATTGTCCAGTCGAGTCGATTCACTAGAAAAGAAGGGAGAAGAATCAAGTCCCCAAACTGTGGTAAACGTAATGAATGTGGATGTACGTGATTCTGTCGTAATGGGTAATATAGAGCAGTCAACAATAAAAGATTCAATGTTTGATCTTGATGATTTAGACCTGTAATTCCTTGACCTCTTGAATCCAGTGACCAATGAAATCGGATAAATGCAAAGGGGTTATCCGAATACCCATTGAAACCGATTTGGAATTCCAAAGGGCTTTCAGTGGGCCAGTACAGACGCTACCGACGCGTGGAAAACTCACTAAAGGGTATACAGACGGGTTCATGATTTGGCACCTCGCCATAATGAATGCCGGGTAAACTATTTTCAAGGGAGAAACGTTCGCAAATATGAAGGGATTAATATTTCTAGTAAATTTCACACGCCCAATCCCGCTCAAGAACGTCAAAAGATTATTGATGAAGCCAGAAGAAAGGGTTTACAATTAAGCAAAGATGGCCAAAGTTGGATTCCGATTAATCAAGGTTCATCTAATGAAACAGTGAGAACTGTTAGTGGCACGACTGTTTGGAGGGTTGGTCGATGGTTATTGGTTTCAATATTGGCTTCATATCTATTCTTGACGTTGATTGGTTTATTTCTGTCCTATCAACTCCTCACGGCCATATTTTGTTTCGTAATTCTGCAAGATGATACAGGTGGAATGTGTTCTAATAATTTATTCTTGGCCCTTTTCTTTGGATAAGCCCTCAAATATTCTAGAAAAATTCACACCGTCTCTAATGGGTTGATACAGACAACCGACATATCATTTCCACGAAGTCGCAAGGGTTCTT
>DUDM01000037.1:0-18428 GCA_012959275.1 Candidatus Poseidoniales archaeon | reverse complement strand
CCTACCGACTAGATTCTTTTCATCCAACCCTTACGCCAAAAGTATGACAACATTAGGACAGAGAAACCAAGCATTATTGCTACGATTTCCCAGAGGTCAAGGAGCCCCTTTCCAGAATTAAAGGCCTCGATATTCATTCCAAAAATCCCAGCGATTAGAGTTAGCGGAAGCATGATTGCACCGATGATTGTCAGGGTGGTCATCACTTCAGTTAGTTGAGCATTGGATTCAGCTAATTGTAGATTGACGTGCGAAAGATAGGTATCACGAGTACTGGTTGCACCCGCTGAGTAATTTGCTGCCCTTTTTACCAGTGTTGTAGTCATCTGCTGCAAATCCTCGAACAGGCGCATGGAATCTTTTGCCACCATTCTCTCTCCTGGCTTTAGCATTTTCAATAATGCTGATTGAAGCGATTCAATAGACTTTGAAGCCTCTCTCAAGTGTTTTTTCAACTCGTGCAGGCTCTCAAGTAGGTTTTCATACTTTTTTGATGGGTCGAAAACACGAAACTCCAAGTCGTCTAATTCATCCGAATATTCGTTGAGAATAGGCGACCAATCATCGGCTATGGCGTCCAGTAATTCGTATAGAAGATAGTCTGTGCCGAGGTCTAATTCCTCATCATCGGCACGCTTGAAACGATTGGTGAATGATTTGATGGCGGGAATTTTTGTGTGTCGAACGGTTATCATCATTTGCTTTGTAGTCAAGATAACCACAGGCTCAGTATCCAATCTATTGTCAGCATCTCTCGCTTTTACTACGATGTGGCCGTGGCCATCGAATCCCTGCACGGTATTTGCAGCATCTCCGAAGCAGTCCTCTACAGCAAGTTCATCAATCCCGTAATCAAGAAGGAATTTCCTTACTTCTTCGTCCGGATTTAGGATATCTAACCAAGCACAAGAAGAGGCATTGGCGAGTTCTATTACACTCTCCAATGAGGTCTCATCTTTGGCAATGCGGCCAGCCTCCCGGCTCTGGAATCTCAACTCGGCCATGATGTTCCCTCAGCCTTCTTCATTCAAAGGCTTCTATTCATCTTCTATGACATGTCAGCCTTCTCTGCGACGTTTTACGTTGTTAGTTTGGCGTTCTTCAACTTCTGCTAACTTACTAAGGACTTTCTTTCTTAATGCCCAGATAATGACTGCAACGGCGATGAAATTGAAGGTGAATAAACTCCATTCAGTGCCCCCCCAAGTTGATATCCCCATCTTCCAACCTCTGTTAGAGCGGTGCCGTTAGATCGATTGAAACATTACCCTTGGGAATCCCAATGCAGGTTAGGCGCGCATCTTCTTCGACAAGATATTCATCCAAACCAGGTGGAAGTGGGTCATCCAAGGGGATGATACCTTCGATGAGGCGAACCATGCATGTCCCGCAAGTTCCAGAAGTACAATTGGTAGGAATTTCAATTCCGGCATCTTCAGCTAATTCCACAACCGTGGATATTCCGTCGACTTGTGCTGTTCCAAGAAGGATGCTGCCCCTGAAGAAGCGAATCACATCTGGCAAATAATCGCCTCATCTATCTTCGTAGCGTGTCCAGCGACCAGTTTGTTTGTTGAAGTATAGTCCAGCCTTCTTCATCCACTTGTTGAATTTAGTTGCTCCTGCTCCAGTCCTTAGGATGAAATCTTCACGGTCTTCTTGGGCTTGGATGTAGCCCTTGGCTGCCAAAGTTTGGTCAATCCAGTCGTTAATTGACATCAGTCCACCAGCAAGACTGCTTGCCTCTGTGGCTGCTGCCATCTGGTCGGCAGTGGCTCCAGTCTTTTCCATGTCCTTGATAATTAGTTGGCTGACGGTTGTGAAGTCCTTGCTCGCAGGTTTGGCTGGAACAGATTCTCGAGGTGGTTTATTTTCATCGATTACTATTCTTGAACCATTTTCGAAAACACCATCTACAACATCTCCTAATGCTGCAGTGAATGGAGTTTCACAATCCCAGCAAATGAAGGACCAATTGTCTACATCATCCGGATTTCTACAGGAACGTGGGTCTAATTCATCGCCACATTCAGGGCAAGCATGGAGAACTAACTTTGGAACCATTAATCTTCTGAAATCAACAATATCTTGAGGGGTCCCTACTAACTCTAACAGTTCATGGTCTCTTGCTGCTTCTAATCCACGAGTTTCTAATTGGTCTCGAATCTTTGATTTCTGGTCATCCTTAGACTCATCGTAGAGGTTGTTTTCCAATTTGACGATTAACTCAACAGTTTTACCGAGCCTATTCATGACCAGTTTTTGGTTTCTGAAGGCATCCACCTTTGCTAACTTCAAGCGGTCTTTTTGCTCGGCAAGGTCCGCTAAGATGTCCTTTTGCTCACGGCGGAACTTTTGCTCCTCAATTTTGCTGGTCTTCTTTCGTTCTGGGGCAAGAACTTTTGCTAGGTAGCGTTCTTTACCGTGAGATTGGGGACCAGCCTTGATTATGGTGAGCACACCTTCTGCGATATCGGGTTTGAGTGCGTAATTATCAACAAGTTGTGATTTGTCAATTTTCTTCAAGTCCCCGATTTTCAAACCTGCGTCGGCTAAATGCATAGCCGTAGTGTCATCAATTCCTCTGCGAAGCAGAGCCAAATAGGTGTCCTTCTTTGCCATAAGCCCCACCAGTGCGAGTCATGCCGAGGGGGGGACCCTATGTGAACCCCGCGATATATGATTTAGTCGTGAAGTTCGTCCATCCAACCTGCTATTGCCAACCATGCTTCTAAATCGAGTTGTTCTGGACGTGCTTCTTCCCAACCTAAAGGGAGGCCTTCTTTTTCCGGCTTTAACAATAATTGCTTTGCAGTAGCACGATATCCACTTGAGTGCCAGCCTTTTACTCTAGCAATTCTCTGTGGAGACTGGAGCAATCTGTTGCGCATTTTTTTGCGGCGTTCTTCAAAAGAAGTTGAAACAATCAATCTTGCCAGCCTTGGGTTAGGCTTTGGAATTCCATTTTCCATCCGATTGATTGGATTATCGGGAGTCAACCTCACAAGTCTGCTCTGAATTTTTGGTTGAGGTTTGAATGCATGAGGTGAAACTTTGAGGTCCATTTCTGTTTTCCATTCCATTGCAGTAACCATTCCCAGAGAACCACGGCTACTTTGGCCCTCACTCATGGATAACCTGATAGCAAATTCTTCTTGTAAGAGCAATACCATAGTATGAATATTGGAGTATTGGCGTTGGTGTTGGGCCAATTTGTCAAGTAGGGGACTTGAAATTTGGTAAGGAATATTTGCCACTACCGCTGTTAAATCTAGAGGTATTTTAAATTTCAGAGCATCAGCATTTACGAGGTTAAGATTTTCATGAGAGAATACATTTTGTAGATGTTCAAAGGCTACTTCATCAAACTCCACCGCAGTTACTTTTGCTCCACTTTCTAGAAGTTTTGCAGTCAGGCTCCCTGACCCCGGGCCTACTTCCAATACATGGTCATTAGGTCCAATATTACCAAGTTCAACAGCCCTATCGAGAACTGAATCATCTAACAGGAAATGCTGACCGAGGTCCTTATCTGCTTGGCGAAGAGCAAGAAGAGATTCAACCAATTCAGAGGTCGTCTGAGACGACATCTATCACACCTCTTGACGGAGAAGTAAGTCGACTAAGCGAGGTTCAACTTTGCTGTCTGATATTTCTTCAGCCATTCTTTCAGCCAGCAATGTAGCACTGTCTATGCTACAAGATGAGTCAAGGGATGCAATGTCTTTCCATCCTTTTCGCCCACGGGTAGCAACCATTTCTCTCGCTTTACTTGGACCAATTCCAGAAAGCAATTCAAAGGCGTGCATCTTCAAGGATAAGTTCCCTGCCCTGTTGAAGAATGAAAGGAATGCATCAGGGATATCAGCGATAATTTCAGTAATAACCATTGAAATGTTGATTTTTGACATATTTGATAAATCGCGGTATCGAGTCATCCCGAGTGGCTCGGCAATGGCGTCTCTTTGGTTCACATCACTACCGAAATAAACTCTTGAACCGATAATCTGCTTTTCTGCACCTGGTCTTTCACGAAGGCGGACTAAGTGAAGTCTATTCTCGCTAATAGCGAAGATTACACCGCTTCCAGAATGCTCGAGCACTCTTGCCCATTCCTCTCCTTCGAGCGGGTCGACGTCTTCACGTCCGGCACCTGTTCTTCTTGGTTGCATATTATTCCCCCCCATTGGGGATTGAATCAAATCATTCTACACCGATATGTTGGCGGACGATATCAATCATCTGCTCAATTTCTCCAGGATCAACGGCGATTCTCTTGCTGGCTAGAACGGCTCTAACATCATCTGCATGAATCGGCATCATCTCTGCTAACTTAGCAGAAATTTCCGGGTATTTCTTGATCTTCTCAATTTCTGAGAAAGCATCAAACATTTGTTTGAAAACTTTCTTTTCGGTCTTGAAACCATTACGGTTGGTACTCGCTGCCCACTCAGCATGCTGAAGTGCAAGTTTTTGCTCGTAAGTTAGGAAACCACGGCGTTCTTGTGTTTCCACTAAGGTTTCGCGTACGCTTTCAAAGTCTAGGAATGTCTCATCACTCATCAAATCACCTCAGTAAATTGGTCGCAGGTGCTCTGGGCGAGCTACTACGGTTTTGGCCATGTGTCCATCTTTGAATTTTACAATCCAAGCAACACCTTGCTTGCCTGAAATTCTACCGGTCCGACCTTGGAATCTGCGATGTGGCATACCCATTTGTTGGCCACCATCGAGAACGATTGCTACGATGTCTCCGACTTCGTATTGGTGCATAACACGGGTGATATTTAACCGACCGCGCTGGCTTTTACTGCGGCGTAGAATACTGCGTGTGCCTTGTCTCAGGCCTTTGCTTCTCCTCATGCTTAACACCTCAATGCTCACTTGGAGCAAGCCGCCGACCTGCCCGACCCATTTAAGCGCGCCGACGCGCCATCTCGGGCTTCCCACTCAATCTGCATGAATATCAGCAACATCTAACCAGATTACTTCACAGCGGGCTTCAAGAAGTCCAGACACGCTTGGGTTTGTTCTTCCCCCGTCTCCGTGCACGGTTTCTTTGACATAAGTTCCAGATTCACAGCGCAGATTTACTTCTACTTCCGGTACTCCATCGACGATTTCAACACCAATTTCTGAAACTGAAATAACGCTTCTTTTGCGGATTTTATCTGCTCTTCTATGAGCAACCCGCTTCGGTGTGCGTTGGTCAAGTACACAACCTTCCATCCCTTCAAGAATTCCTGTAATGGTTTTTGCATCTGGGAATTCAGTAGTCTTTCCTTCCAATCTTTCAATAAGATCAGCCTTCTTTCCGCTTTTCTTCAAGCCTTTCTCAACACATAGAGATTCCAACTCAGCCTTCTTCATCGCCTTGTAATCTACATCCTCATTATCATCTAGGGAATGCATTCGGAAGCGAATCCGGTAAGATTTCTCAGCCGGCGTATCCTTGATTCTTACTACCTCAGTTCTTTGTGAACTTCTCATGCTATCTACTTCGATTGACCCATTAGCCCCATCGTTGATTGCTGCCATTGCTACATCCATGTCGATATTTCGTTTCTTTGGGTTTTTCATTTCGATGACAAATGGCCGTCCCCGACCTAAGCATCTAACATCAATATCTTCTCTTCCCATACCATGGAAGGCATGGTCCTCAGCCTCGAATAGTGGTAATAATGGGTCTCCAACTAAGGATTGAACCGAATGCTGATATTGTTGTCCAGTACCATCACATTTCTTGCAGCCCCTACCCTTACAAGACCTACAAGGCCAACGTGTTTGTGGCACACCACGCTCTAATTTTCGATAGCGACCATAGATGTGATGACTTCTAATGTCGAGGCTAACATTCATCGTTAGAAGGTCAATTAAAGCTAATATCTCGGGTTTTTCGTTGACTAATCCAATATCTGAATCTAACTTACGAAGGCATTTCGCAACTTGATCCATTAATGAGGCCTTCAGAGGTGCTGAACCTGCAGCACCGAAGCGCTTTCTCAATTGGTCTTCGCTTTCAGTTTGGTCCTTCGGAAATTGCGCACCCAATTGTAAGCGGCTGAATTCATATCCATCCAGTCCACCCATGATGACTTTCGCAAGTAAAGTTGATTCTTCGAAAAGATTTTCGCAAAATGGGCACCATTCCTCTCGGCTGCGGGCTCCAATCATATTGCTGTCTCGCTCTTCAACCTGGGCTCTCAATTCGGCCCCGACCTTCACCATTTCTTGACCGATGAGTGAGCGCCCACCTAAGCGACCAAGACAATAATTACAGGCTCCGATTCTGACTAAATGCTTCAGTCCTCCAGGGGCTGGTGCAGGGGGGATTTCTTGTAAGTGGGTGTCCAATTGGTCTGGTGATTTCCATTCCTCCTCTTCTTCCGTATTGCTTTCTACGACTTCTAAATCATTCCACAAATCTAGGTCTGTATTGCCGAATCCGGAATCAGCGAGAGTTTCCCATTCTTCTTCATCAGCATCATTCTTGTCAGTCATTCTACATCACCACATGCCATCTTCTCGGGGTAGAACCCTGCAGAAGACAAACTAGCGGGCAGGCCATCAGTTGAAGAAACTACTCTTCTTCAGGAATAGGTTTTTCTGGTATCAAACCAATGGCTGCGGTGGTAAGAACCATGCTCGCGAATAAAGACAGGATAATCATTAGAGCGCTAAATAAACCAAAGGATGCGAACAAGCCCATCGGTGAAGAAGCGATGAGAAGGAACCCCGTTGCATCACTTGCAGCACTTCCCACCAGAGCAAGACCGCTGGCCCCACCGATGGCATACAAAGCAGCCTGCCGATTAGCCCCAGAACTTCTCTCCTCTCGATAGCGTTCTGTTACATGAATACAATAATCGATACCAACACCTAGTGAAATCGCAGCGATAGCAACAGTCACCAAATTAAGCGAATAGCCGAGGATGTAAATCAGCCCGTAAAGCCAAACCACCACTAGCAAAATTGGAGCTGTAGTTAACAGTGCATGAGTCAAGGAACGGAATCCCCACCATAACACCAAAATAATGAAAATAATTCCCAATAGCAAACTGGATTGCATCTCTTCTTGCATTGAACTTGAAGCAACATAACGAGTTATCGGACGCTCGGTCCACATCACCCATGAAACAGGCTCATCCACGCTAAAAGATGACAATCTTTCTCGTATTGAATCAGCAGCAGATAAGTTGGTGAAAGGACTCAAATCTTTTTCTAACTCTTTCAATGCCGGTCCCATCGAAGGGAAATCCTCTGGTTGAGTGATTCCAAATCTCAACAACATACGTTCGTAACTTGGAGTTTTATTATCAATTGTTAGCCAAGGTCTTGAAGCGTTGAGTTGTTGTTCGGGATAGATGTACAATGCTACTACTGATGGGGGAATTCCAGGAACGGTATTACTAGCCGGCACTCCATAAATACTGGCAAAACCATAGAAGAAAAGTAAGCAGCCCTTTTTGGATAAATCAGGAGTTGGAACAATTCCAGTAGTCGAGGGGCAGTTGACTCCATTTTCAACTTCAGATGAATTCCACCCAGCTGCTTCAAATGGCGTTGAATTTTCAGCCATAGAGGCGATAGTGAACCATATTATCTCATCGATTGCTGTGATATCGACTTTACCGCTTGGAGTTCTTGTCAATTTAGCATCGAAGCCATCTTCGGTGGTATTCATGTTGATACGAGCCTCTTCAATGGCTGCGAATACCCGTGGGTCAGCAACATCACCTTCGACTAGAATTGCTGCTGGTTCTCCTTCTTCTGTGAATCTCTGCTGAATTAGGTTAACACCGATGGCAAAATCAGAACTTTCATCCAAGAAATCCTCGACTTTGAAATCACCTTCGAGGGCAGCCATTCCAAATGCTGCAGGAATAGTAACTAGAAGTGCTAGAACTGTTATGATGAATCGATTTGGTTTGGCTGCCGAATTTACAGCAGTCCATTCCAACCAACTCTTTGGAACCAAATGCAATTGGTCATTGCGCTCCTCTTTCAACTTCTCACGCTCTTCTAGCCATTCATCAAATGATAAACGCACCAGTGGAGCCCAAATCCCAGTCAGTATAAAGGCACAAGCAACTCCAAGTCCAGCCTCCAAACCAAATGAACGAAGAGCAGCAATATCAGAGAACAGATTTGCGCTAAAAGCCGCGATTGTCGTCATCGATGTCAGCATTATCGCTCGGCCAACTTTAGCAACAGTTACCTCGGCTGCTTTGCGTGGGCTTTTACCCAAGCCCCTCTCTTCCTTGTAACGATGCAATGCATGCAGGCTATCGTCGATTCCTAGAGCGAGAATTAGAATCGGCAGTAAGTTAGAAAATTGACTGCGGTGAATCAACTGGATGCCACTCCAATTACCAAAATTCGAAACATGACCGATTGCCCCTTGCATCCAGAGAAGTGAAAGTACCAATGCACCCCCAACAATTGCCACATCAGAAAATCGACGTAGACTAGCCCAAAGTAGCACAGTAATTGCAATTCCCATCAAAATTATCAGCCATAATGAAGATTGAATTTCACGATTTACTTCAATATTAACTCCATCCCCAATAGATAGACTGATGACATGGTTATCGGTTGTACGAATGACACCTTCAAGGTGGAGCATCGACCATTCCGCAGCACAAGGCTGAGACATCTGAGAACAAATACTCCCGTTATAATGAGGTGGACGTAGTTCAAACTCCCCGTCAACAAGGCGGTATCCTCCAATGTTCAATTCTCCATCCACGAAACGAGGCTCAGTCAATTGAGTAGAATCTTTCCAAATAAAAGTCCAACCAGCCATTTCCATTTGTTTCTTATCTAGTTGAATCAATAACCAAGAAGAAGTTGAACTCCATCTACCATGACTGCCATCATGATTAACCGCAGGTGAAGATGAATCCTCAACCCACTTTCTATCGAGAGATAACCAACGCAAAAAAGCGCCATCTGAATTTGTCACCATCCTTGCCGCCGCCATATCGATATGGCCTTGAGTAAGATTAGCATCATCGAATGAAAGACATTCAAGGCTTCCGCAATCAGACCAATTTGTTGCTGGAGGAATTGGACCCCATGGTGAATTCCCTCCTCGAGTAAGAATTGAATCATTACTCATGAAACTACGCATAATATCGACTAGGCTGAGCACGCCATCAGTATTTCCACCAGTTACATCATCGACTAAAGGTTTGAGATATGAGCCGAGAGTATGAGCCCTAGCAGTTTCACCTTTCAGGTCGATTTCTCTTAGTGCGGTAAGGTTGAGGATACCTCCATTCTCATAGGTCTTTGAAAAATCAGCCATCTCTGATGCTTCAGGCCGATTTGTTACATCAGGAGAACCATCTTCTAGCAAAGAAGCAGGCGTGAAGTCTTGTTCTATCAATGAAGGGTCTCTTATTCCAAGAACATAGCCAATAACCTGTTCAGTGGATTGAAATTCTTCGTTGATTACTTCTTGGGCTAATATTTCAGGTGAATCCATTTCATAGGATTCCATATCGATGGGTTCCAAGGCTGATAATGCACCGGGAATCATTAGCAATGTAATGGCAATAACAACGAAGTGGACCTTGCGTTTTCGTGGAATCATCCAGCGCGCTAGGCTAGACCAATCACTTTGGGCTGAATCCCCCATGTGCCTTGCTCAAGGGTAAGTGTTTTGAAATGATTCACAAACCTGAATCCTTCAAAGATTCCAAAGCCTTGATTTGTGTCTTGGATAAATCATCATTTTCTAACAATACCAATTCAAGGTCGAGGTGGCCACCATCATAACCCATTCCGGCCATTCGACGGCGATCCCCGATTCGGGAATCGGTCTTTATCGTTAAATTACCTGACTTACCTGATGGAGTGCTAATTTTCACCTTTCCACCCAGTAACAACATACTGTAAGCAACTTCAACAGTTTGAATCAATGAATCATTTTCCCAACGTCGACCTTCACCGGGGTCGATTCGAATAATCAGATGAGCATCACCAACTTGACCACCTTCGGGATGTTCATGGCCCATTTCTCGCAAACGAATAGACAGACCATTTTTTGCTTTGGCTGGAATATTCACATTCACTTTCTTGCTTTCACGAGTCATGTTACCGATATGGCCACGAGTTAATCGGGTAAAGGAGACTGGCCTCTTTCCTCCCTTCAACGCCTCTTCCATAGTTAAATCGAGGTGGATTGTTAGGTCCTTGCCTTTTTGTGGTTCACGAGGGGCTTGTTGGGCTTGGCGGGGTCTAGCCCCTCCACCACCAAACATCTGTCCAATCATATCTTCGATACCACCACCACCGCCTCCGAATGGATTTCCTCCAGCAAAGGGATTTCCGCCCCCGCCGAACATATTTTTCATCTGACTTTCTTCGTCGTATTTTTTCCGTGTTTCAGCTGAACCGATCATATCTCCTGCTTCTTGAATCCGTTTGAAACGCTCTTCTGCGGCTGAATCGCCAGGATTTCTATCGGGATGATATTGGCGGGCTAACTTGCGCCATGCACGTTTGATTTCAGCATCGCTGGAGTCTTTTCCAACTCCAAGAGTAGAATATGGGTCGATGTTTGACATGCGCTTCAGAACATGGCTGAGGGTCGACCATGATGAACCCGACGTTTATTCTAGAGACCGCGTTGGGCTTCCGTCGCGGTTAAATGGAGAGGGCAGGTCGCATGGCAAGCCCGAGGTTCTACCATGTCGGATAACAAGCATTCAGAAGAAGGTTCAGAGCGCACTTTCGAGGATAAAGTACAGGCTACACAAGACCGTATCGAGGCAGGCTTCCGCCGCCTTGGAAGGGGGTCTTGGGCCCGTATCCTAAGGATGGCGCGCAAGCCAACAAAGCAGGAATTCAAGCAGACAAACATCATTTGTGGAATAGGTCTGTTCATTCTTGGCTTCATCGGCTTCGTTATTCTAGTTATTATGGACAATGCAATTCCCGGATTTTTTGAGTGGATGGGAATCGGTTACTGAGGTGAATTAAATGAGTGATTCATATGTTGCCTTTGTTAGGCATGGCGAGAAATTATTATTACTACGCAGGTCAGATTCAGACCCTGATTTCGCTGACCATTGGGATGGCGTTTATGGCGTTGGAATAGATGAAGAAGAAGTCATCGGCAGAGTAGTCGAATGTACTGGTATTCCAGCAGAAAGTTTGACTGCAGTTAGGTACTCTCCTGCTAGAGGAGTTTCCATGGGTAATAGATTGACTGACATGACGCCTTGGTTGTTAGTTTCAGATACTGATGATGTTATTCCTGGTGGTCTTTATGTTGAATACCAATGGATTGACCCCGGAGATATTGTCATCAATGATAGAGAACACAGCACCACACGTAACCTGTGTTACACAGAAGACCGTGAAGGTGGACACGTTGACCGCCTTCTTCGCGATATGTATGGCGATGTTTCATCCTACCTTTATGTCGTTAAGACTGGAATTGGATCAGAACAGAGAGTAGCTGTTGAGATGCAAGCGCGCTTGGGTGGTTCAGGTTCATTGGCAATGATTCAAAATCAGATTTTTGCAATTCTACACCCACCTACCATGCGTGGATATGTAATGGTTGAGTCAAGTGCTCGACACCACGTTGAGCGTCTAATTGGTCGTACTGGAGGCAGAGACCGCAAGACAAGAGGTGTCATGCTCTCTACTCCAATCAAGAACGCCAAGGCGGTTCTTGGTGGACAAAACTCCGCTGAAGCGCCATTGTTAGATATTCTTCCTTACTTGGAACCAAAGGCAGTGACTTCTGGAATCGAAGTCGGCTGCATCGTCGAGATTATCACTGGCGCCTTCAAGGGAGAGAAAGCCCGTGTTGTTAGCGTCGCAGAATCCAAGGAAGAAGTGTCCATGGAATTGTACGAAGCCGACATCCCAATGACTCTAAACATGCGTGGAGACCACGTTAGAGTCATCGAGAGGGTGGAGTGAAAACCCAATTATGCTGCGCGGCGCGATTAAATAGGGTAGTCCGGTCGGCCGAATGCCCACGTCTGTAGGCAAAGGAAGTGAATGACATGCCACAACCCTGGACTTCAAAACTCATCATCAAGGCTCTTGGTGTTGAGAAGTGCAATGGGAGCATGGATGCAGCTACCGAAAACCTCCCACTGGAGAAGGCTATCGAGGTAGCCAAACAAAAGGCGGGAGAAGGACACCTAACAGGCGCTGACCTCAAGGCTCAGACTAGAGAGGTCATCGGAACTTGTGTTTCGATGCGTGTTAAGGTGGATGGACTGTGGCCAAAAGAAGCACTGGAGGTAATCTCCAACGGAGATTGGGATGACCGCTTTTGAAGCCATCACGGACCGCGGGAGAGGTGGTGAAAGCCACTTCGCCGACCGCAGGGGTGAAAAATCATGCAAACAAAAATCAGTCAAGCAATAAAAGACGCTGTTGAAGCGGCGCCTAAGCGTTCCTTCGTCGAGAGTATCGACATGTCATTCACAATTCGTGATGTCGACTTGAAGAACCCAGCCAACCGTATCCAAGAGGAAGTTCGTCTTCCTTCAGGTCGAGGCAAACAAATTTCAATCGCTATGTTTGCATCTGCTGATGCAGCAGTCAAAGCCAAAGAAGCCGGAATCGTGGTCATAGACCCATCTAGCATCGAAGAATTGGGAAGCGACAAGACCAAGGCCAAGAAAATGGCAAAGAAGTACGATTACTTTCTTTCAGAAGTCCCTCACATGGGACTCATCGGGCGCTACCTCGGTGTAGTTCTAGGACCGCGTGGAAAGATGCCACGCCCTGTTCCTCCAAACTTAGACCCAGCAGTGGTTGCAAAGGGTCTTGAGAGCACCGTTATGGTTCGTAGCCGTGATAGAGTAACCTTCCACACCGCAATTGGTACCCTCAGCCAAACTGAAGATGAATTGATTGAGAACGCCATGACCGTCTGGACTCGTGTCGTCACTAAGTTAGAACGTGGTGCAGGAAACATTCGTTCACTCCACATCAAGACCACAATGGGTCCATCGCACAAGGTGGAGGTGATTTTCTGATTCCAAAGGTATCACCATGGAAGAAAGATACTGTTGCAGACCTGAAGGAATTAATTCAGGGCGGTAGCACACTAGGAGTCATCGATATTCACGGTGTTCCTGCTGGGGCAATGTTGGGTATGCGCAAGGACCTTCGCCCGAGTATGGGTATTCAAGTTGCAAAGAAGCGCTTGATGCGCCGTGCTTGGACAGAGTCTGGATTAGTTGATGAAGACCTTGAGGCTCTCTTTGATGGTGCAGTCCAACCTGCAATCATCAGCGCAGCAAATATGAACAGTTTTGATTTATTCAAGGAATTGAAAAAGACCGAAGCCGGCCGTGCTGCCAAACCAGGAGATACCGCACCTCACGACATTATCGTCGAGAAGCAGAACACAGGCATGCCCCCTGGGCCAATAGTTGGAGAATTGAACTCTGTTGGAATACCTGCAAAAATCATGGGCGGCAGTGTCCACATCCAAAAGAAAATAACCGTTCTAAAAGAAGGCGAAGAATTCGAGGGAGACCTTGGAATGCTCCTTTCTAAGATTGGCGTTAATCCAATTGTTACTGGCCTACGCTTATGCGGCACCCTTGAAGATGGTACAGTCTTCAATCCAAAGGTTTTGGATATCGATATCGAACAGTTCGAGAGCGATCTCATCGGCACAATGGCTGGTGCCTTCAACCTCGCCTGCAACATCAGGTGGTTCACAACTCAAACTACACCAACACTAATCGCCAAGGCGAGCAGCGAGGCACTAAGCGTCGCTCTCGAAGCAGGAATTGCAACTAGCAAGACCCTGCCCTTGTTGATATCCCGTGCTAACGCCCATGCTTTGGGCGTTGCCGGACTACTCGACTCCGATGCTATGGATGACGACCTGCGCTCATTATTGGGCGCAGCTGCCGAAGCAGCAACCACTGCTGCGGCTGTCACCGAGACAACTGAGGAAGCCCCTGCCGAGGCTGACGAAGAAGAGGAGGAAGAGGGGGAAGCCGAGTTCGAAGGACTTGGTAACCTATTCGGCTAAACAAATAAAAAATGAGGTGAATATGAATGGAGTACGTATATGCTGCAATGTTGTTGCATTCTGCTGAGAAAAACATCGATGAGGATGCCGTTAGTGCCATACTTGGCGCTGCTGGTGTTGAAGCTGATAATGGCCGTGTAAAGGCACTTGTCGCTTCGCTCGATAGCGTTGACATCGCTGATGCGATGGCAACTGCTGTTGCTGCCCCTGCTGCTGCCGCCCCCGCTGCCGCTGCTGCTGCCCCCGTTGAAGAGGCAGGAGAAGAGGAAGAGGAAGAGGACGCTGGCGCAGGCTTCGAGGGACTCGGATCCCTGTTTGGCTGAACGCAACATCAAATGCTCAGGCAACTGCCTGGTTGATTCCCACGATGTGGGTTCAGCGAAAGCAGGAGCGCGCGTTATGCTGCAAACTAGTTGACCAACCTCACCGTAGGTTCGCGGCAGAACAAAGGTTGTTTCCACACTGCTTAGAAGCGCATTCATTGTGCAAGGAAAACAGTGGCTCGAAAGAAAGTCAGTGGTGTATTAGAAATCGCCACTTGTATTCCACCTGCAGGGCTTGTTAGGGCACTACGAGAGTTAGTTCAAGAAGGCGCTTGGAAATTTGAAAGAAACGAGGGCAGCCGGATGGTTGACCGTTTTGCTATTATCATGCCATTAACCACTTCTGCAAGGAGCATCGGTGTAAATATCCTAACCGGCCCTTACAAAGGACTTCAATTCACAGCATGGTCACATGTAGAAGGCAGTTCGGGTGCTATCCATAAAGTGGAATGGAGAGTTCCAAAACAAATGGACCCAAGGGATTTTCACATAATGGTCAGGCATTGGGTAGCCAAATTACCTCGTGCGCCATGGAAGTGGACCTTTAGAGAACGCTCTAGACTTGGCTATCTTCTGCCCACATATCGTCGTTCAAAACGTTCTTTCACATCTTTGGGAATTCCGACAAACAAGGAAGAATGGCCTGAATCTGAAAAAGAATTGGGAAATTGGCCACCTGATGAAATGCATACAAAACCTACTTTTTTTGAAGAAGAATAACACCGTCACTTAAGGGAAAGGCAATCATACCCCCTTCGCCTCCCCGAGGTTAATGGATTTCCAGAAGTACACCTCAAATCCATTGTTTATGACTAATGCAGCCCTTATTGTAGTCTTCATGTTGATATTCCCAGGATATTTTGCCTATACGGCTGGTATAGATGATTCAGAGTTAGTTGATCCACTCTCTAAATCAGGAAGTTGGATGGTTTCATTCACAGAAACTGAAACTGAATACTCAGAAGATATGACTCTTGGAGATGGAGATTCAGAAGACACTCTGTACTTTGTTGAAACAGAGGAATTTCAGAATATCGCGAAAGTGGAAATAAGCCTCGCTTGCCAAGATAACGATGACCCTGGTCCTGGATTTGATGACCGAGTTAGCGCTTCTACCGACTTATCTTCGATTACTGGAATGCCTGATGACCAGTCAGACGAAAGCGCCTGTGGCGGAGGCGGAGGGGGCGGCGCAACCATCTCTTTTGTTTGGAACTTTGTAGATAATTATGATGGACTAGAATATGTGGGAGAAGACCTTTCTATGAACGATATTCGCGCTCAATGGTCCGACAATGGCAGCGGCCGTGGAGATTGGTCAACAACGGTTGGGATGGAGATAAATGCATTCCCTGTAGTTGGTGGGGCTGTGGATGATAGCGAGGATGTCACAATAACATGGAAAGTCACAACTTTTGAACTCGTGATAATGCCGTATGAAGAGTCAGAAACTTAGGCTTCTGATAGCAACTTAGTCAGGTCGATATGCGGCCCTGCTAACGCTTCCACCTTTTGCATAATAATAACCAATGATTCTTCATCGATGGCTTCCGCTCGCATCACCAATACCTCTTCCGTATTGGACCGGCGACATAGGTACCAGCCGATGTAATGCCCATCATCATTGAGGAATCGGGCTCTAACCCCATCTACTGTGATGCACTCCAATCCATCGCCCCTCAAAGATTCTTCAACTGCTGAAACTACTCCTTCCTTGTCTTCTTCTGCACATGGAACTTTGACTTCACCTGTTGTAGGAAGACCGGGGACCATTCTATCGAGTACTTGGCCAAAGGTGCCGTTGCCGATATTTGCAACTTCACAAAGAAGCCTTGCTGTATTGTATAGTGAATCATCAAATCCATACCAACCGGCATCGGCAAGGAAAATGTGTCCACTCATCTCAGCAGCAATGACCGTCTCAGGATGTTGTGCCAAGTGTGCCTTCATGAATGAGTGTCCTGTTCTTGCCATCACGGGAACGCCACCGAGAGCAATGATTGCATTCTCAACCGACATTGAGCACTTCACATCATAGACAACTGAACGTGCTTCTTCACTCTCTTCACTGCGTTCAGCAAGAATTGATTCTGCGATAAAGGGGATTAAGCGGTCTGGATGGATGAAGCGTCCGGCCTCATCAACAACTCCGATTCTATCTCCATCTCCATCAATGCCTATTCCAAGTTCAGCCCCGACTTCGAGTACTTTTGCAGCAAGGTCGACCATATTGGCTGGGCGTGTAGGGTCTGCAGGGTGATTAGGTTCTGTGGCATCCCAATTTGTGTACAGAGTTGTTGCTTCTACTCCAAGTCTTGAAAGCAACTTTTCCATGAATGGACCTGCTACTGCATTGCCGCAATCGACTACTACTTTGACTGGTCGAGATGGTTTTCCAGCGGATTCCAAAATGTTGGATATCCAGTTTTCTTCATGGGGAGTCTCGACAATCGATCCTTCACCACTACTGAATTCCCCAGCAAGGAATACTTCCTTCAATTCTTGAATCCCTTCTCCTGCCAAGGGCAGGTTGCCTCTACAGATTTTGAATCCATTATGAGTGGGCATTGGTAAATGGCTAGCAGTGACCATGCAACCGCCACCAACAGGCAAATTCCACACTGAATGATAAAGGCCACCTGTGGGGAGGATTCCCAAATCGAATACCTTCACACCCGATTCGCTCAATCCTTTCATCAAGGCAGCAGCATAGCCTGGCGAGGTATCACGAATATCGCGTGCAACTGCAAAAGCCTCCAAGTCAAGATAGGTTGCAAGAGCACGACCAAGGCGTTCTGCAAACTCTTCGCTCAAGTCAGTTCCTGAAAGACCACGGATGTCATAAGCCTTGAAACAATGAAGCGGCCATTCACTCGTCATGTTCTGCGCCACCCGTCATTCTGTTTCAAGGACACCGGCAAGTGGTTTTCACTTCCTACCCATTGCTCATACAAAACTGTACTAGGCTTTGCGGATATCAGTATAGTTCAGACCCTCCGGCATAGATGCCACTATCCCTCTTTATTTTTTACAAAACCGCTTTTCAATTAATAATGATAAAGTTAAATCTCGGTATTGTAGAGGGGGTAATGACTAAACAGTAAAGCACAGTCTCAAAATCAATGTCTCTTCTAAAATCAGACAAATCAATGCTTGCCGCCGGCCTAATGTTCTTAGTACTAAACCTCGCAGTTTTTGCTCCGCTATCGACCGGCGGAGTACAAGACGCAGTAGATGAGAAATTTTCTACTTATACCAAAGATGTGGCATGTGAAAATGACGATTGTACAGAAGCCAATGATGATTGGGCAATCTCAACCACTCAACGTGATTATTCGGCTTGGAGTATAACCAATACCGCTGATATTATGGCAACCGGTGCAGACCCGGTTTACGAAGAACTTGGTCCATTCACTTATGATATTACATCAACAAGAACAATTACTGGACACGATGCAACAAATGGCACTCTAACCTATAATCAAGTCAAGTCATTCGAATGCGCTGCTGAAAGTGTAATGCCTTGCGACACCACCATGGTCACCCAACTGAATATTGGGTTTCAGCCTCAGGTAATCGGTGCAACAGGAATGGCAATTAACGGAATAATGGACTTGACCAAAGTCGCATTTTCAGCCGGTATGATGGGCAATGATTTGGAAAACATGCAAGCAGGTGCTGCAACAGCCACAACAATTTCAGCACAAATAGATGGAGCCTCTGCACAAATGGTTGCGGGTGGATATGATCAAGCAAATGCATCTTCAATGGCACCAGCGGCTGTAGCCAATGGATGGTTTGATGCATTTGATGCATATTTCGCAGCAATCAATGGTTCGCAGATGAATAATATGACAGGTAATGGCGAGGCAATCACTTATTCACAAGCCATGGGTGGGCAATTAGCAAATTTCACAGACATGTCGTCCGCTATGTATTCAGCAATGATGCCAACAGGAGAGTCTGCAGCATTGACTAGAGAACTTGGCGTTTTACTATTTGCAGGACATTGTTCCGCATATGCTACTGCTGATTACGCAGGAATCATGGCAGATGCAGCCAATGGATTTGCCAAT